>NZ_CP162102.1:1861666-2171944 GCF_042466665.1 Peterkaempfera podocarpi | reverse complement strand
CCACACCCCGGCCGCGGAGGCCGGCCAGGCCATCAGATCGCGCAGTACCGGATCGCCCGCCAGCAGCCCGGCCAGCGCACGGGCCCCGCGTCCCTCGCCCTCGGCGCCGCCCGGGGCCGCGCGTGCCGCAAGCCCCAGGAAGGCGCCGATGTCCTGGGTGGACCACGGCTCCAGACGTACCGGCGCCCAGCCCCCGTCCAGCCGCTTCCAGGGCAGCCGCACCCCGTCGCAGGCGACGGCGCAGGGGCTGCGCGGATACTCCGCGAGAAGCCTCAGCAGCCACTCCCACACCGCCTCCCGGCCGCCGGCCGGCAGCACCTCCAGCCCGGCCAGGGTGATCAGCGCGCGGCCGGAGCGCAGCTGACGGGCGGTCCAGCCGGCCGGTTCCTCGGTGCGCAGCCGCGGCGCGACCGCCTGGACCAGATCGGCGACCGCGGGCATCCCACCCGGACGCACCGTCAGCTCCAGCGCCACCTCGCAGCCCCAGGGCCCCGATCCGGGCTCCTCCTCCAGGACGGCCCTGGCCAGCCACGCCAGCTCCCTGCGCCGCCCGCTGCCGCGCGGGCCCAGCAGGGCGATCCGCCGCCCGAGGTCGGGCAGTTGCTCCCGCAGCAGCGCGGCGGCGCTGCCCGCGCCGACCGGGGCGGCCCGCCGGGGCACATCCACCGCCGGACCCCCGTCGAAGGGCAGCGGTGCCTCCCGCAGCAGCTCCCGGAACCGCCGGGTGAACGCGGCGTCGTCGGCGGCGAAGGCCGAGGGGAGGTCGGCAGGGACGTCCTCCGGCGGCAGCGGGGGCGGGGGGCGGTCCGCCGCGGAGGCCACCAGCCGGCCGGCGACGGCGGAGACCACGGACCGGTACTCGCTGCGCAGCCGGGGCGCCTGCATGGTCAACTGCGCCAGCCCGTCGAGCCGGTAGACGGCGGGCAGGGCGTCGGCGGGCAGCGTGTCGGCCTCGGCGGCGACGGTGGGGAGCCGCTGCGGCAGCGGCTCCCACAGCACCGGCAGCACGGTCTGCGGGGTGACCCCGGTCCTGGCCCGGCCCAGCGTCCGGCGCTGCACGGCGACGGCCCACTCCCGCCCCACCCGCTCGTCGCCGAAGTACGCGGGTGAGCAGAGCGACAGCAGCACATCCGCGGTCCGTGCGCCGCGCAGGCCGTCCTCACCGGCTCCGTCCGGGCCCTCACCGACGCGGGTGAACGCGCCGGGAGCCTGCCGCTCCAGCTCCTGCCGAAGGTCCAGCAGAAAGCGAGAGACCCATGCCTCACTGGTCTCGGCATGACTGACGGCATAGGTCGGCACGGTCCGCCCAACTCCTCTCGTGCGCCGCCGATCGGGAGGAGCAGGTTACCCACGGCCGGTGTGCGACAATCCTCCTCGGTGACCATTGGACACCCCGTCACGAACGTACCTGTCGGAGCGTCAACTCTTGTCCAGCGAACCGCCCCCCGCCTCACCGTCCGGTTGTTCGACGGCAACGGCGGATGCGTGGGCCGGGGAGGCCGGTCGCATCATGTCCGACGAGCGCCGCCTGCCCACCGGTCCCAGCGTCGCGGCCCTGCCGGGAATCGCGCTGCGCGACGCCGCCCTGCACACCCACCCCTCGGGGCTGGGCCGGCGCCAGCAGAATCTGCTCACCGGTGTGCTGCGCAATGTCCCCGTGGTGAACGACGGCTCGGCCATGCCGCCCAGCCCCGCCGAGATCCAGGACGCCCTCAGCCGCTTCCGGCCCGCCGCGCCGGGTGAGCTGGAGAGCGCCGCCAACCACTTCCGGCCTCGGCTGCTGGAGGCGATGGTCGGCCCGGAGGCGCGGCGTGCGGGCTATATCCGCGGGTTGCCGCCGGAGGTGCTGCCCCAGCTGCTGTCCGCGGCGGGCCGCGCCGCGGAGACCCCGATCGTGCTGCGGGTGGTCTACGGGGCCACCCGTACCCTGCCGCTGCGGGCGCTCAGCTATGTGCTGCCCGCGGTCCAGATGGCCGAGCGCATCAGCAGGGCCACGCACCGCTCCGCGCACCTGGAGATCGTGCTGATGGGCGACATCGGCACCGCGGTCAACGAGCTCCCGCCGGACGAGGTGGAGGCGGAACTGCTGCTGCTGGGCCGCAGCCTCTCCCGGCTGCTGCCGCTGCTGGACGTGAAGGATGGTTTCGGCATCCTCACCGACCGCGGCGCCGACGCCACCGCACGGCTGGACGAGCTGGCCGGCCGGCTGGACGACGACCGCCGGGCCGAGGTGCTGCGGCTGCTCGCCGGGCGCGGCGGCAGCCGCAGCGAGCGGCAGACGCTCCGGTACGCCGCCGCCCATGTGCTGCTGCACGACCGGGCCGCGATCACCCTGGTGCCGGTCTACGGCGGACCCACACCGCAGGACGCCGTACGGATCGACCTGGGCGGCATCCAGGAGCGCCACTTCCACCGGGTGCGCACCCTCTTCGCCCAGGGGGCGGCCGACCAGGGGGAGCCGTCCGCGCCGCTGGTCCTCACCCGCCACTCGGTGCCGCCCTACATCATGGCGAGGGGCGGGGACATCGCCCTGCGCGACTTCCTGGCAGGCACCGCCCCCGACGAGGCGCTGCTGCCCCCGGCCGTCCGGCACGACCTGCGCTATCTGTACCTGCAGCTGGGCGAGGGGCGGCTGGCGGCCGTGCTGGGTGAGGACGGACCGGGCTGGTGACCCGGAGAGTCACCAGGGCGACGGCTTGTAGTCCTTGAGGAAGCAGCCGTACAGGTCCTCGCCCAGCTCGCCGCGGACGATGGGGTCGTAGACCCGGGCGGCGCCGTCCACCAGGTCCAGCGGGGCGTGGAAACCGTCGGCGGCCAGGCGCACCTTGTCGGGGTGCGGACGCTCGTCGGTGATCCAGCCGGTGTCCACGCTGGTCATCAGGATGCCGTCGGTGAGCATCTCCTGGGCGCTGGTGCGGGTGAGCATGTTGAGCGCGGCCTTGGCCATATTGGTGTGCGGATGTCCCGGCCCCTTGTAGCCCCGGGCGAACTGCCCCTCCATCGCCGAGACGTTCACCACATAGGTGCGCCGCGCCGGGGAGGCGGCCAGCGCCGGGCGCAGCCGGCTGACCAGGACGAACGGTGCGGTGACATTGCAGAGCTGGACCTCCAGCAGCTCCAGCGGGTCGACCTCGTGCACCCGCTGGCTCCAGCTGTTGGCCGCGTCCAGGTCCGGCACCAGGCCGCCCGCGTCCACCGCGGTGCCCGCCGCGATCCGGTCCGGTGAGGCGGAGCCGCTGGTCAGCGCAAGGGCGGTGATCGCCTGCGGGGTGAGGGCGGCCTGCCCGGGCCGTCGCGGGCCGGGCAGCTCCGGGTGGTTGCCCGCGCCGAAGCGGCCCAGGACCACCGACTCGGGAAGTTCCCCGGCGGGCAGCGGCGCCGACTCGGCAGCGATCAGCTCCTGATAGGCCTGCGGTGAGCGCCGCACGGTCTGGGCGGCGTTGTTGATCAGGATGTCCAGCGGGCCCTGGTCGGCCACCGAGTCGGCCAGCGCGATCACCTGGGAGGGGTCGCGCAGGTCGATGCCGACGATCCGCAGCCGGTGCAGCCACTCCGCGCTGTCCGGCATCGCGGTGAAGCGGCGGATCGCGTCATTGGGGAAGCGGGTGGTGATGGTGGTGTGGGCGCCGTCCCGCAGCAGCCGCAGGGCGATGTACATACCGATCTTGGCCCGGCCGCCGGTGAGCAGTGCGCGCCGCCCGGTGAGGTCGGTGCGGGCGTCCCGGCGGCTGCGGTTCTCCGTGGCGCACGACGGGCACAGCTGGTGGTAGAAGGCGTCCACCTCGACATAGCGGGTCTTGCAGATGTAGCAGGACCGGGGCCGCTGCAGGATCCCGGCGATCTCCCCGGCGGTGGGGGTGCTGAGCAGCAGGCCCTGGGTCTCGTCGTCGATCCGCCCCGGGGCTCCGGTGGCGGTCGCCGCGGTCACCGCCCTGTCGTTGGCGGTCTTGGAGGCGCGGCGCTCCTGGCGGCGGCGCTGCTTCACCGTGCGGTAGATGCCCGCGGTGGCCTTGCGTATGGCGATCGCGTCCGGGTGGTCCAGCGGCAGGTCGTCCAGCTCCGCCAGCACACCCAGGCAGACCGCCATACGAGCGGGGTCGATGCCCGTGCACTCCTCCGGCGGCATCGCCGCGTCCTGGCTCTCCACGCTCGCCGTCATCGCCGCTGCCGCTTCCTTGGTCGTCCCTGCCCGCCGGTCCCGGCGGCGCTCTCCGCAGCGGAACTCTACGTACGGGTGTACCGGGGGCCCAAATGGGCGACCCCGGGATCCGCCCCCCATGCGGCCGTGGCCTGGCCAACGGCTCTCGGTCCGTGATGTGTGTCACCTGTCGGCGCCGGTCAACGAGGCGCCGTAGTGGAGTGGCCGTACCTGGAATACGCCGCCATTCCCCAGCGAAACGGACATTTGCCTCGATGGATGCCCGGTCGATGGCCGAGGCCTGGGGGTGTCGCGCAGCACCGGTGTGCAGCACGGGTTCTGACGGCGCGTCGGGATCGCCCAGGGCGCCGGGAACACCGGGCCTGCATCTCCGTACGGTCGCCGCAAGACCCCTCCGCGGCTACGAGCAGCCTTAGTAAAACAGGGCCTTTGCCCAGGCCAGGGGCGGTTCGCACAATGACCGGGCCCGACCGCCGCACCACCGAATGAGGTCCCCCATGTCGCAGCACCGCAGGAGTCTCTCCCGCCGCCGCAGGATAACCGTGACCCTCGTCGCCGCGGTGGCGCTGGGCACTCCTACGGCCGCGTTCGCCTCCGAGGGCTGGCACCCCGGCAAGACCGGCTCCGGCCACTGGCAGGGCGGGTCCTCGCAGTGGTGGGCCGGACACCAGCACGGCACCTGGCCCACCACCGCTCCCACCACCCCGGCCCCCGCCCCCTCGGCATCCGCCCCCGCGGCGCCCTCGACCACGGCGCCCTCGACCACGGCTCCCAGCGGTCCCACCGCGAGCGTCGTCACCCTGGTCAACGCGGAGCGCAAGAAGGCCGGGTGCGGCCCGCTGACCGTGAACGCCAAGCTCACCAGCGCCGCCCAGGCCCACAGCCAGGACATGGCCGCGCACAAGAACATGTCCCACACCGGTTCGGACGGTTCCTCCCCCGGCGACCGGATCACCAAGGCCGGCTACTCCTGGTCCGCCTACGGCGAGAACGTCGCCTACGGCTACAGCACGCCCGACAGCGTGATGGCCGCCTGGATGTCCAGCCCCGGGCACAAGGCCAACATCCTGGACTGCTCCTTCAAGGAGATCGGCGTCGGCCTGGCAGAGCCGGGCGACTACTGGACCCAGGACTTCGGCACCGCCCGCTGATCCACCCGGTCGTTGTCAGTGGCGTGTGCCAGCCTTCCGCTGTCGCGATCTTGTGACAGGAATGCACGTGCGATCCGGACGTGTCCTGGGCAATAGTCGTCGTCAGGGATTTTTGTCCATACCGTCCGACTCGGAGAGTTGGCCACGCCATGACCGTGCTGTACGCCGGCGCCGTCCGCCACCGGGCGAAGCCCGGCTCCGTCCTTCCCGCCGGCGCCCAGGACGTGCTGGCGGTCGTCGCCGACCCGTCCCGGCCGGTCCACCTGGTGGTCACCACGGGGCGGGCCGCCCGCCGCAGCTTTGTCTCCTGGCAGCCGTGGGACGCCAGGACCGGCACCGGCAACTGCTACACCGCGCTGCCGGCCGCGGTCTGCGAGGCGCTGCTGGAGGCCGGGCTGATCGCGCCCGGGCCGGTGGTCCAGGACCCGTCCCGGCAGGTGCGTACCGTCGGTCTCACCGAGGCCGGCCGGCGCCGCCGGGCCCGCCCGTCCGCCTACGCGGCCTGAGCCACTGCCGCCAGGCCCTGCACGGCGGCCCGGCCGGGCCGGCCCGTACCGCCGCAGGGCCCAGCACCGCCGTCCGCCTCGCCTGTCCCCGGCCGTCTTGCCTCGGCGGCCGACCGGGGACATGATCGAAGCGGGCTGTCCGTCCGGCTCGACGCCAGGCGCGCGAAGGAGGTGCAGCTGTGAGTGAGAACACGATGGGTGACGAGGTCTACCAACCGCAGGGCGACGAGGTGACCGACGACTCGGGCCCGTTGGAGCCCGAGGACACCCTGGTCAACAGAGGTGTGGGACAGGTCCTGGACGAGGGCTACTCACCCCCGGAGCGGCCGCTGGCCGTCAACGACTGGGGTACCACCGCCGAGGAGCAGAACCTCGGCGAGGGCCTCGACCGCCGCCTCGCCCGTGAACTCCCGGACCTCGTGGACGGCGACGGCGACGGCCTCGGCGACGCGGTGGGCACCGACGGTGAGCTGCTCGACGACGAGGTCGGCGACCGCCGGGCAGGCCGCCTGGTGGCCCTGGACGAGGGTGCGCATCCGGACACCGAGTCCGAGCTCTTCGCCAGCGACGTGGGTATCGACGGCGCGGCAGCCTCCGCCGAGGAGGCCGCGGTCCATATCGTCGCCGACGGCGACTGAGCCGCGGCGGACGGTGACCGGGGAGCCCCCGACCCCGGGGCGCGCCGCGGACCGTGCACCCTCCCGCGGTCCGCAGTGCGCCCGGCGGCGCGCCCACGCCCTGGGCGGACCGCCCGCAGAGCGCGGCCCGGCGCGGTCGCGCTGTCGCCGGCGGGCCCTACCGTGCGGGGATGACCACTCCGAGCCATGAGCGCCGCTGCGCGGAGATCGTCGCGCAGACCGACCTGCTGAGGTCCTGCATCGAGGGCGCGGACCTCACCGTCCCGGTGCCCAGCTGTCCCGGCTGGAACGTCGGACAGCTGCTGCGCCACCTGGGCGGTGCCCAGCGCTGGGCCGAGGAGGTCGTACGGACCCGCGCCTCCCAGCCGCTCCCCGACGGGCACTTCCGTGACCTGCCCGCCCGCAGCGACGAGGATCCCGCGGTGCTCGGGCCCTGGCTCGCGGACGGCGCGGCGAGGCTCGCCGATACCCTGCACGCCGCCGGGCCCGACGCGGCGCTCTGGACCCCGGTCCCCGGGGGGACCACGGCGTTCTACGCCCGGCGGTTCGCGCATGAGACGGCCGTCCACCAGGCCGACGCCGTGCTTGCGCTGGGTGCGCGCTACACCCTTGACCAGGAGATCGCCCTGGACGCCCTCGACGAGTGGATGGAGCTGGGCTCGCTGCCGATGCACTTCGAGGTCCACCCCTGGATGCGCGAGCTGCTCGGTCCCGGCCGCACACTGCACTTCCACGCCACCGACACCGAGCCCCGCGCGGCGGCCGAGTGGCTGGTCGACCTCACCGGCGACACCATCACCTGGCGCCGTGCCCACGAGAAGGCGGCCGTTGCGGTGTGCGGCCCGCTCACCGCACTACTGCTGCTCGTCTACCGGCGGCGTGCCGCCCGTGGCGAGGGGATCGAGGTGCTCGGCGACGCGGAGCTGCTCGACTTCTGGCTGGAGCGGGTGGGTTTCGGCTGACCGCCGGGCCACCCTGCGCAGATGGGCGTCGAAGACCGCGGGTGCGTCAGGGGTCAGCGAACGCAGCGCCACCATGGAGGTGATGATCACGTCGCAGAGTTCGGCCTGCACATCCTCCCAGGTGTGCGAACGGCCCTTGCGCGGGTTCTGGCCCATGGCCCCGATGACCGCCTCCGTCACCTCGCCCACCTCCTCGGACAGTTTCATCATGCGCAGCAGACGATCGGTCTCGGGTGCGACGCTGCTCGCCGTGTCCAGCCAGGCGACCAGCCGGTCGACGGTCTGCCAGGTGTCCTCTTCCATGGGGGAGTGCGCTCTCCTCTGTGATCTCTGGTGGTCGGGAAGCAGATTGACGTGATGTCAGGGAAAGACGAGATAGCGGTCCAGGAGGAGGGCGGCCTCGGAGAGGATCCCGGGATCGCCGTCCGGCCGGTCCCGGAAGGCCAGGTTGAGCAGGTGGCCGACCAGCACGACGGCCATCAGCGTCCGCCGCCGGGCCTCGGGGGTGTCCGGGGCGCCGTAGTGCTCGACCAGCAGGGTGTGGACCTGGCCCGCCACCTCCTCGTCGTTGGCCTCGCCCTCGGACTGGAGGGCGGGCATCCGGGGGCCGCCCCACCAGATCTGCCGGAAGCCGGGCTCATTGCGGAAGAAGTCCGCGTATGCGGTGATCAGCAGCCGGTGGAGCTCCTGCGGCCGCTCGGGCAGCGGGCCGGCGGCGGCCTCCTGGGAGATCTCCACGAAGCGACGCAGCCAGTCCCGTGCCAGGGCGGCGACGATGGCCTCCTTGTCGGGGAAGAAGCGGTAGAGGATGCCGACGGAGACACCTGCCTCGGCGGCGATCAACCGGGTGCCGATCTCGTCGTAGGGGTGTTCCTCCAGAAGGCGCCCGGTGGCGGCCAGGATCCGGGCGACCTTCTCGCGGCTGCGCTGCTGCTGCGGCCGCCGTGCCCCCGTGCGGGGGTCGATGGGCTGCTGGGCCTGGGGCACGGATCCTCCTGACGGCTTGACAGGGTTGAGAATGCGAACGAGAGTCTAGTTCATGTTTTCACCGGGGGAAGCACCACGCGTCCGGCTGCCGCTGGGATCCGCGTTCCGCATGGTCTGGGCCTCGGCCACGCTCTCCGCAATCGGCGACGGCATGCGCTTTGTCGCCCTGCCGCTGCTCGCCGCCAGGCTCTCCGGCGACCCGCGGGACATCGCGCTGGTCTTCCTGGCGGAGCAGGCGCCCTGGCTGCTGCTCTCCCTGCCCGCCGGGGCGCTCGCCGACCGGCTCGACCGGCGGCAGCTGCTGTGGAGGGTGGACGCCGCGCGCGCAGTGGTGGCCGCCCTGCCGGCGGTGCTGGTGGTGCTGAACGCGCCGTCGATCCCGCTGCTGGCGGCCACCGGCTTTCTGCTGGGCGCGGGCGAGGTGCTGCACGGCGGAGCCTGGGCGGGCCTGGTGCCCGCCCTGGTCCCCCGGGAGGAGCGGCCCCGGGCGAACGCAGCCATCCAGGCCGGGATGCTGGTCGGCGACACCCTGCTGGGCACCCCAGTGGGAGCGGTGCTGTTCACGGTGGCGGCGGCCGGGCCGTTCGTGGTGGACACGGCCTCCTTTGCCGTCGCAGCCCTGCTGATGGCCCTGGTGCCCGGGGACTTCCGGCCCCGGGCCGCGAGCGCGGGCACCACCGCCGGTGTCCCGGCCCCGGCCGGTGCGGGGAACCTTCGCCGCGAGGCCGTCGAGGGGGTGCGGCAGCTCTGGCACCGGCCGCTGCTGCGCAGGCTCTGCCTGGTCGCGGCGGTCTCCAATCTGGTGCTGTCAGGACTGATCGCGGTCCTGGTGCTGTTCGCCCGGGACCAGTTGGGCCTGGACGGCACCGGCTACGGCCTGCTGGTCGCGTCCTTCGCCGTCGGAGGGCTCGGCGGAGCGGGCCTGGCGCCCCGGCTGGTCGCCGGGCTCGGCGCTGGACGGGTGCTGCGGCTCGTCATGCCCGTCGCGGCCGTCCTGGCGGGGGCCCTCGGTGTGACCTCCTCCGGTGTCGTCGCCGGATCGCTCATCGCGGCCTACGGTGCGGCCGCCACGGTCTGGAACATCACCGCGGTCTCGGTGCGTCAGTCCATCGTCCCGGCCGAACTGCTGGGCCGGGTGGGCACGGCGTACCAGACGGTGACGCTGGGCGCGGGCGCGGTCGGGGCCGCCGCGAGCGGGGCACTGGCGCACGTCTCCGGGCTGCGGGCCCCTTTTCTGCTCGGCGCGCTGCTGCTGGTCGCCGCCGCCGGTGCGGCGCTGCGGATCCCGGCGGAGGTCCGGCCCGAGGCCGAGGCCGATGCCGAGGCCGAGGCCGTGGCGATGGAGTGAACTCTCCAGGACCGCTGTACTGGCAGCAGAGTTGACTGCCTATCATAAACCGCATGCCCATGCCCGAGCTGATCCGCATCGTCTCCCGCTCCTCACCGATGGCGCTGGCCCAGGTCGAGCGGGTGCGCTCCGAGCTGGCCGTACTGCACCCCGGGATCCGTACCGAGGTGGTACCCGTCACCACCGCCGGAGACCGCTGGCCGGGCGCTCTCTCCGCGCTGGGCGGCAAGGGGGCCTTCACCAAGGAGGTCGACGCCGCGCTGCTGGCCGGTGAGGCGGACCTGGCCGTGCACTGCGTCAAGGATGTGCCCGCCGACCGTCCGCTGCCCGCCGGTACGGTCTTCGCCGCCTTCCTCAAGCGTGACGACGTACGCGACGCCCTGGTCCACCCGGGCGGACTCACCCTGGACGAACTCCCCGACGGCACCCGGATCGGCACCTCGTCGGTACGCCGGGTCGCCCAGCTCGCCGTCTCCCACCCCGGGTTGGTCTGTGTGCCCATGCGCGGCAACGCCAACCGCCGCCTGGAGAAGCTGGACGCGGGGGAGGCGGACGCACTGCTGCTGGCGGTCGCCGGGCTGCGCCGGATCGGCCGGGAGGACCGGATCGGCGAGATCCTCTCCGTGGAGTCCATGTGCCCGCCCGTGGGGGCGGGCATCCTCGCCCTTCAGTGCCGGGAGGACGACACCGACACCGTGGACACGGTGGCCGGTCTCGGGGACGCCGCCACGTGGCGGGAGACCACCGCCGAGCGGATGCTGCTGCATGTGCTGCAGGGCCACTGCAACTCCCCGATTGCCGGGTTGGCCAGGGCGGAGCGGGACGGCCGGCTCTCCCTGCGGGCCCGTGTCTTCAGCCCGGACGGCAAGACCGTGCTGGACGCGCATGAGTGGGCCGGTCCGCTGGACCCCGCGACCCTGGGCACCTCCGTGGCGGTGGCCCTGCTCCGCCAGGGTGCACGGGACGTGATCGACTCCATCCCGCACTGAGCGATCCCCAGCCGTACGGGGCGGCACCGGCGGCCCGTCGCCGACGCGGCGGCGCCGTCGCATCCGTGACCGGTGGGCTGTCACGTAGCGTGATGGCTGCATCCCGCCGTCACAGAGGAGCCCCCGGTGCACACCGCACTCGCCGTGGTGTTCGCGCTGCTCGCCGCGGTCAGCAATGCGCTGGCCACGGTGTTCCAGCGGTACGCAGCCCGATCGGTCCCGCTCTCCCGGGGCTTCCGGCCGTCACTGATCGTCGAACTGCTGCATCGGCCGGTGTGGCTGGGCGGATTCGCCGCGGTGATCGCAGCGGCCTGCTTCCAGGCGCTGGCGCTGCTCAACGGTGAACTCTCCCTGGTGCAGCCGCTCTTCGTGCTGGAGCTGCCGTTCGCGCTGCTGATCGGCGGGATGGTGCTGGGCCGGCGGATGCGCGGCTGGGGATGGGGCGCGGTGGCCTGCATCGTGGTCGGCCTCGGGATCGCCCTGTGGGCCGCCTCTCCCACCCCGGGTGTGCAGCGGCCCGCTCTGGGCATCTGGATCCTGGTCCTGGTGTGCTGTGTGGCCACGGTCGGGATCCTGGTGGGCGTGGCTCTGCGCCGTCCGGCGGGGACGGTGCGGGCGGCCTGCTTCGGGGCCGCCTCCGCGGTGGGCTATGCACTGACAGCGGCGCTGATGAAGGACGCCACCCATGCGTGGTCCGACTACGGCCCCGGGGGCTTCTTCACGGCCTGGCAGACCTATGGCTTCGCCGCCGCCGGGGTGGGCGCGCTCTTCCTGCTGGAGAACGCGATGCAGTCCGGCCCGCTGGTGGCCTCCCAGCCCGCGCTGACCCTGGGTGACGCGCTGGTGAGCCTCTCGCTGGGGGTCACCCTCTTCCAGGAGCGGGTGCGCACCGGCTGGTGGCTGGTGCCGGAGGTGCTGGGCGCGCTGCTGATCCTGGTGGGCGCGGTGGGGCTGGCGCGGGTGCCGCTCACCTCGACCTTGGTGCGGCCCGGCGACGAGGAGCCGGGCGACGACCTGCCCGGCAGCGACGACTGATCGGGCACCGCTTCATGCACCGGCTGCCGTCGGGGCGTCCGGCGTTTGGGTGCCCGGCGGTCGGGCGTCCGGCGTTTGGGTGCCCGGCGGTCGGTCGTCCGCCGAGCCGTCGGCGGCGACGGGTTGCAGGCCTTCCCGTGCCGACCGCGCACGCCGCCGCCGGTCGTACCGCTTCCGGGAGCTGCGGCTCGGGTGCTGCCCCTTGCGCGCTGTCGCTCGGGCGCCGCCGTACGCCGGGGCCTGCCGCCGGACGCCCCGTGGGGAGCGTGGTCCGGCGGCAGGCCCCGGGGTGGTCAGCGGCCCAGCAGCCAGCGGGCGACCGCCCGCCAGCGTGACCGCCGTCCGGCCTGAGCCGGGCGGGGCACCGGATAACGGGCCGTGGCGCCTGCGGCCCCGGTGGCCACCGGGGCCCGTGAGGTGGTGGTCCCCAGCCGGCCCGAGGGCTCCTCGGGAGGCTCCGGCCGGCGGGGGGCGAACTCGGCGGGCAGCGCCTCCAGATGGCGGGCCCAGATGGAGGAGCGCCAGCCGAGATCCTCCTCGGGCACCGACAGCCGCAGGTCGGGCAGCCGGATCAGCAGGGTGTCCACGGCGGCGTCCGTGATCGCCCGGCCGATGTCGCCCCCGGGGCACATGTGCGCCCCGCCGCTGAACGCCAGATGCGAGCGGTTGCCGCGCACCGGCGCATTGACGTCGGGCCGTACCGAGGTGTCGGTGTTGGCCGCGGCCAGACCCAGCAGGACCATGTCCCCGGCCCGGATCAGACGCCCGTCGAGCTCGGTGTCGGCGGTGGCCCAGCCGCCCGGGCAGGCAGTCAGCGGAGGCTCGTTCCACAGCACCTGTTCGACGGCGTCGGCCACCGTCATCCGGACACCGGCGAGCGAGGCCCGGAAGCGCTTGTCGGTGAGGACCACCCGCAGGGTGTTCGCGATCAGGTTGGTGGTGGTCTCATTGGCCGCGATCAGCACCAGCCGCAGATGGTTCTGCACCTCCTCGTCGGTCAGCCGGGAGGGGTGGGCGATCATCCAGGAGGTGAAGTCCTCGCCGGGGGCCGCCTTCTTGCGCTGCACCAGCTGCCGCAGGGTCTCCAGGATGTAGTCGTTGGCCGCGGCGGCCCGCTCGGTGCCGGTCATCAGATCGGCGCTGGCCGTCACCAGCCGCGGACCGGCCTCCTCGGGCAGCCCCAGCAGATGGGTCAGCACCAGCATCGGCACATGCTGGGCGTACTGGGTGAGCAGTTCGGCCCTGCCCTCGGCGACAAAGCCGTCGATCAGCCGGTTGGCGATGCGATGGATCTGCCGGCGGATGCCCCGGCGGTCGAAGCGGTTGAGACTGTCGGTGACCGCGCCGCGCAGCCGCTGGTGCTCCGCGCCGTCGGCGGAGAGGCAGTCGGGACGCCAGCTGACCATCGGCAGTAGCGGGGAGTCGGCGGGGACCCGGCCCTCCAGCAGGTCGCGCCAGATCCGCGAGTCCCGGGAGAACCGCTTGGGTGCACGGGTGACCTCCAGGTTCTCCCGGTAGCCGAGCACCAGCCAGGCGGGCACATCGCCGTCCAGCAGTACGGGGGCGACGGACCCGTGCCGTTTGCGCAGTTCCTCGTAGAGCCCGATGGGGTCCGCCTCGGCGGCCGGGCCGTAGAACCGGACCGGTCCGCCGGTCCCGGCGCCCGCGGAGCCCTGTTCCGGGACATGGGCGGGGCAGCCCGGGGGCGGGGTGGTCGCGCTCTGCGCATGGTCGGGGTAAGGGGCGGTCACTTCGGCTCCCGGGTCGCGGTCGCGGAGAGGGTGTACAGATAGCGCATCAGGGTCAGCAGGACGTCCCTGCTGGAGGAGCGGAGCCGGGCGTCGCAGTCGACCATCGGCACGGAGTCGTCGAGATCCAGCGCCGAGCGCAGCTGGGCCACCGGATGTGACGGGGCATCAGGGAAGGCGTTGACCGCGACCACGAAGGGCACCCGGCGTTCCTCCAGTCTGCCGATCACATCGAAGCTGACCTCCAGCCGACGGGTGTCGAGCAGGACCACCGCCCCCAGCGCGCCGTCGAAGAGCCGGTTCCACAGGAACCAGAACCGCTCCTGGCCGGGGGTGCCGAACAGGTACAGCACCAGCTGTTCATTGAGGCTGATCCGGCCGAAGTCCATCGCCACGGTGGTGGAGGTCTTGCGCTCCACCCCGGCCGTGTCGTCCACCCCGACCCCGGCCCGGGTCATGGTCTCCTCGGTGGTCAGCGGGCGGATCTCGCTCACCGAGCCGACCAGGGTGGTCTTGCCGACCCCGAAGCCGCCGACGATCACCACCTTGACGGCGGCGGTGGCCGATGCGGGCAGGGTGTCCTCCTGCCGTGGGCCGGGCAGCAGCCTCTCAGAGCTTCTGAAGTCCATGCATCACCGCCTCCAAGAGTTCGATGTCGGGGAGCGAGGCAGCGGGGACCGGTGCCCTGGCCTCCACCCGCCCCCCGGCCAGCAGATCCGCGAGCAGCACCTTCACCGCGCTCACCGGCAGCTCCAGATAGGCGGAGATCTCCGCCACCGAGAGCGGGTAGTGGCACATCCGCACGATGGCGGTGTGCTCGGGAGGCATCCCGGGCTCCGGCTGGGACCGGGCCACCACCAGGGTGACCAGGTCCAGCCGGTCCTGCCCGCCTGCCTGGCTGCGGCCTCCGGTGATCACATACATGCGCTCCGGGCCGTCGTCGGTCGTCTCCTCGCCGGCTCCGCTCATGTGACGGCCCCGTCGACGCGCGGCGGGCTGGTGAGGTGCTCACCGATCCGCAGCACCAGGTCCCGCATCCGCTGGCCCATCAGCCCGGCGTCCACCCCTTCGTCGGCGAGCACCGCGAGATACGCCCCGGCGCCGGCCGCCATCAGATAGAAGAAGCCGCCGTCGATCTCGATCACGACCAGCCGCATCAGGCCCTCGCCGTGCGGGAACTCCGCGGCGACCGCCGCGGACAGGCTCTGCAGGCCCGCGCAGGCCGCGGCGAGACGGTCGGCGGTGTCCGCGTCGGTGCCGTACTGGGCCATCCGCAGCCCGTCCGAGGACAGCACCACCACCTGCCGGGTACACGGCACACTGGTCGCCAGGTCCTGGAGCATCCAGTCCATATTGGGTCGCTGCTGCTGCAACACCGCTACTTCCCCTCCTCCGATGAGCCGTCAGACGGACGCCGTGCAGGTCCTGCGGTGGTCGGGGTCTCGCCGTTGATCCCGGCCTGGAAGGCGGCCAGCCAGATGCCCGGCTGCACCGGCTGCTCGGGGCCGGCCGACGGTGCCGGTGCCGATCGTCTGGGCGGTGGCGGGGAGGATGCCGCCACCCCGCCGGGTCCGGGCGCCGCCGCCGGCGCCCGGCGCCGCCGCTGCGGGAGGCCGTAGGCGTTGTGCTCCACCCCGGCGGACTGCTCCTGCCGCTCCGCCATCGCGGGGACGGGCGCCGGTGCCTGCGCCCCCGGCCGGGGCTGTGCAGGGCGGGTGGGCATCGGCCGCGGCGGCGGCATGGTGCCCGGCCGGGGTACCGAGCGGGGCGCCGGCACCGAGGTCAGCACATCGCCGGGGATCACCATGACCGCCCGGACGCCCGCGTACGCGGACGGCCGCAGCGACACCTGGAAGCCGTAGGCCTGGGCGAGCCGGCCGACCACGGCCAGGCCGAGCCGGGGCGTCTCGCCGAGGTCGGTGAGGTCGATGCCCGCGGAGGAGTGGGTGAGCACCTGCTCGGCCCGGTCGCGGGCCTCCTCGCCCATGCCCAGGCCGCCGTCCTCGATCTCCACGGCCACCCCGGACTGCACCTCGGTGGCGCTGAGGTGGACCCGGGTCTGCGGCGGGGAGTAGCGGGTGGCGTTGTCCAGCAGCTCGGCCAGGGCGTGGATCAGCGGCTCCGCCGCCGGGCCGACCACGGCCACCTCGGCGACCGAGTGCAGGTCGACCCGCTGGTAGTCCAGGATCCGCGACATGGCGCCGCGCAGCACGCTGAACATGGACACCGGCTGGCTCCACTGGCGTCCGGGCCGGGCGCCGCCGAGGACGGCGATGGAGTCGGCCAGCCGGCCGATCAGCGCGGTGCCGTGGTCGATGTGCAGCAGATCGCCGAAGACCTCGGGGTCCTCGCCGTGGCGGTGCTCCATCTCCCGCAGGTCCTGTGCCTGCTGGTGGACGATCGCCTGCACGCGTCGGGCGATGTTGACGAAGGCACGCTGCGCGGAGTCGCGCAGGTCCTCCTCGGCGACCACGGCCTCCACCACGGTGCGCAGCACGGCCTGGTGCGCGGTGGAGAAGCCCGGGTCCAGCTCGGCCTCGTAGGCCGCGCTCTTCAGTACCTCCGCCGCGGACTCGCCGCGCTGCAGCCGCGCCACCGCCTCGGGCAGCAGCACCTCGGCGAGTCGGGCTGTCTCGGCCTCCTGCTCGGCCATCAGCCGGTGCAGTCCGGCCTCCTGGTCGGCATGCCGACGGCGCAGCACGGTGATCGCCCGCCCTCGGCGGGCGGTCTCTCCGGCGATCAGCAGCACCGCTGCCGTCGCCGCGGCACCGCACCATGCGACCGGCACCCGGGCTGCCTGGACCACCACGATCACCGCGGCCACCGTGCAGGCGGCCATCAGCACGGGTGGGACTATCCAGACGAGCGGGGAGGCGGGCTGGTGCCCTGCGGATGGCGTTCCAGTACGAACCATCGGCGTCCTCAAAGCAGTTGAATGGATTTGGAACGACTATCGGGACAACGAGCGGCCGGCGTCGGGGATACGGCCGATCGGGTGAACCGGCGGAACGGCCGGCGCTCGCGGCATGTGTGCACGCCGGGGCACGCCGACCGTCCTGACCTGGAGTAATCGGCCCGGTGCGCTGAGCAGTCAGGAGCATAGCCGTCCGATTGCCACCCGGGAGGGGGGACTTGACAAACCCGGGTCGGGGTGCAAGCGGCTCGCGGTTGCGTGAACATGTGATGAGGCGTGCGCAGAGCCGCGCGCGCCCCAGGCGGGGTGGGCAGGTATGGCCACGCCTGGCCGATATGTCGTCAGAAACATTGTGGAGCGACAGAGTTGGGTGACCGCGGCGCGGCCCTCGGCGCCCGGATCGGGGGCGGCCACCGGCGCGCGGCCGTCCACTGTGCGCAGGCGCGTCCGGCCGGCCTCCGCGCCCCTGCTGGGGCCGCCCCGCCCCGCCGGACCAGGCATCCCCCCAGGGGCGGTCAGCCGGTCATCCGTCCGGACCGCTCGGCGTGCCGGAGCGACCCATCCGGCTTAGCGTTCCGGTGTAGGCATGGTTGGCGGTGCGACTCCCGGCCCGGCCACGATGCCCTGGAGGCAGGCAATGCACGAGATGAGAGCGGAACACGGCCCCGCAGAGCTCGACGGCGACCGGCCGGTCGACTTCTGGCACGTCGTGGCCAGCGGCGCGGATGTCGCGCTGTGCGGCCGTGAACTCCACCGCGACGCAGCCGTCCAACCCGTCCAGGAGACCGAACCCGCCGCCGAGCAGTACTGCGAGCCCTGCTTGGCGGCCTTCCGTGAGAAGGTCACGCCGGTCACCCCGGCCACCCCCTGAGCCTCAGCGCGAGCGACTCCCGGCGGCGATCCGCTGCCGGGAGGCCTCGTACAGCACCGCGGTCGCCGCATTGGCGGCGTTCAGCGAACTGGCCGAGCCCGACATGGGAATGCGGACCAGCCGGTCGCACAGCTCACGCCAGGCCGCGCTGAGCCCGGCGGTCTCATTGCCCACCAGCAGCAGCACCGGCCCCGTGAGGTCGACGTCGAAGACATCGGCCGTGCCGTTCTCGTCGGTGCCCACCACCGTGACCGGACGGCCCAGCGCCCGCTCCCCGTCGAGCCAGGCCGTCACCTCACGGTGCGAGGGGACCCGCACTGCGGGCAGCGCGAACAGCGATCCCGTACTGGCCCGCACCGACCTGGGGTCGTAGACGTCGGCGGCGTGCCCGGTGACGACCACCCCGTGGGCCCCGAAGGCGTCCGCCGAGCGGATCACGGAGCCGATGTTCCCCGGGCTGGTCGGCCGGTCGAAGAGCACCCCCAGGAAGTCGTCCCCGACCGCGATCCGGCCCAGGTCGTCCGCCGGCAGTTCCAGCACCGCGACCAGCTCGGGTGCGGCCTGCTCCTTCTCGCCCAGCTCCGCCAGCAGCTCCGAGGACATCGCAAAGCGGTCGGCCCGCGTGGTGCGCAGCAGGTCCTGGGCCCACCGGGACAGCGGCCGCTCGGCGTCATGGATCAGCGCCCGCACCGGCCAGCCGTGCTCCACCGCCACCGTGATCGGCCGCACTCCCTGCACCAGGAACTCCCCGGCCCGCTGCCGCTTGCTGCGGTTGCCCAGCAGCGCCTGCCACTGCTGGAAGCGGGCGTTGCGTGAGGTGATCCGCTGGACCACCGCCATCAGTCCTCCTGGGGGTGGTGGGGCACCTCGTGGGCCGGGCGTGAACGTGATCACCAGCCTACCGCCGCCGCGCTGCCGCACCCGGCGCCGGGCCGGGCCCGCCGGGGGGCTGCCGCCCGCCGAGGGTCCATGCCGGCGAGGGTCCATGCTGGACTGTGCACACCGGCGGACGCCGCCCCGCGGCCACCGGAGCCCGGGAGCTGCCCGCTCCACCGCGTCCGCCCGGAGGAGCCCGGAGGAGCGATGACACCAGGCGACCACCCCGCCCCCGACCCGGAGGCCCGCCCATGAGCGCCTGGGCGCTGCTGCTGACGGTCTTCCTGGCCTGTGCGGTGGAGGCAGTGGAGGCGCTCACCGTCGTCCTGGCGGCCGGTACCGGCCGGCACTGGGGGTCGGCCCTGCAGGGCACCGGCGCCGCGCTGGTCGCACTCGCGGCCGCGGTGGCCGCGCTGGGGCCCGCGATCGGCCTGATCCCGCTCGACCCGCTGCGCCTGGTCGTCGGAGCGCTGCTGCTGGTCTTCGGACTCCAGTGGCTGCGCAAGGCCGTACTGCGCGCCTCGGGCCACCGGGCGCACCACGACGAGGAGGCGGTCTACGCCAGGCAGCTCACCGCCGCCAGGGCCGCGGCCTCAGGCGGCCGCGGACCGGTCCGCGACTGGTACGCCTTCACCCTCGCCTTCAAGGGGGTCTTCCTCGAGGGGCTCGAAGTCGCTTTCATCGTGGTCACCTTCGGCAGCAGCGGGCGCGACATCCCCCTCGCCGCCCTTGGTGCGCTCGCCGCGGTCCTGGCCGTCGCCGCCCTCGGCCTGGCGATCCGGGCGCCGCTCGCCAGGGTCCCGGAGAACACCATGAAGTTCGCGGTGGGCACCATGCTCACCGCCTTCGGCCTCTTCTGGTCCACCGAGGGGGCCGGGGCCCGCTGGCCCGGCTCCGATGCCGCCCTGCCGGTCCTCGTACCGGCGGTGGCGCTGCTGGCGGCCGGCTTCGCGGCGGTGCTGCGCCGCACCGCGGCATCGGCATCGGCATCGGCACCGGCACCGCGGACCTCCGCGGAAGGCGGTCCGCGATGAGGTGGATCCGCGCCGTCGCCGCGTTCTGGTACGACTTCGTCGTCGGCGACGACTGGCGGGTCGCGCTGGGCGTCGTGCTTGCACTGGCCGTCACCGCCGGACTGGTGCACACCGGAAGCAACGCCTGGTGGCTGCCGCCCGCGGCCGTCGTGGTGCTGCTCGGGCTGTCGCTCCGCCGGGCCGCGGCCGGCCGCCGCCGGGACTGAACTCACCGCGCCGGCCTCTTCCGTACCCCCAGGGGGCAGGAAGCGCCCGGGCATGACCGGCGGCCACGGCATCGCCTTCGGCCGCGCCCTTGCCGGCGCCGCCCGACCTGATCCACCGTTTCCGGCCCGCATCTCGGACCTCCTGGGGAACTCGGGTCACTGCCCGACGACATCACCGTCCGCAGCCTGATCCGCCGGGCTCGAACCGCCTCGCCGCCAGGGTCCGGTGTGGCTGGATTGCTGCGGGGCCCAGGGGGCTGCGGCCTCTGCGCTCAGAGCGGCAGGTCGTCGGGCAGGAGGCGGAACGACTTGTGCCGGCCCAGGGGACGCAGGGCGCGGAAGTCACGACGGTCGAGGGTGAGGACGGCGTCGGTGTCGTAGTCGGCGGCGAGGGCGACGTTCACGGCGTCGGTGAGATCCAGGTCCAGTGCGCTGTACCGGGCCCGTACCGACTGGGCGGTGGACAGGTGGGCCTCGGTGATCTCCGGTACGACGACGCGGCTCACCCGCATCCAGCGGGTGATGTCGTCGACGGCGCTGAGTGCGGCCACCCGCCCGAGTTCACGCGTGGCCACATGGTCGACCTCGGCGAGCAGCAGGGGGGACATCACCAGGAGGCCCGCGGCCATCAGCGCCTCGCCGGACGCGTGGTGTTCCGGGTGGGCGGAGTCGAGCGCGGCCAGCAAACCGGAGGTGTCGGCGACGACGACGATCACGCGGCGGTCCCGCGCCCGTCCGCCGGCGCAGCGGCATTCGCCACCGCATCGCGGACGTCCTCCTTGGAGGGTGTGCGTCCGGAGCCGTCGAAGGTCCGCGAGAACAGGGGCTCGTCCCAGACGCGGCTGGCCATGGCGGCGAGATGGATGCCGTGGCGGATGATCTCGGCTTCGCTGATGCCGCGGCGCGCGGCGGCTTCCTTGATGATGGCGAGATCTTCCGGGTCGGCGTAGACGTTGGTGCGCTTCATCGACATGTACCAAGAGTAGTTCATGTACCAGAGGTGGGGCCTGTTCGGTCGACCCCCTGCCGGCGGCCGCGCTCAGCCCGCGAAGGCCTTCCGGAGGCGCTCCGCCGCCTCGGTGAGGACGTCGGGCTGCTTGCAGAAGGCGAAGCGGACCTGGGTGCGCCCGGCCGTGGGGTGGTCGTAGAAGACGGAGCTGGGGACGGCGACCACGCCGCAGCGCTCCGGCAGGGAGCGGCAGAAGGCCAACGCGTCCACGCCGGGGGCGAGACGGGCGATGTCGGTGGTGATGAAGTAGGTGCCCTGCGGAGCGTGGACCTCGAAGCCGGCGTCGGCGAGCCCCGCCGCGAGGCGTCGGACGTCGTCCAGGACGATCCCCTCGCCGACGCCGTATGGTCCCTCGCCGAGAAGGGGCGCGACGTACATCGCCACGGACGACTCCTGCTCCATGTCACCGGCCGCTTCAGCAACCCCGCGCTGGTGGCACTCGAAGCAGTCGGCGCAGCCGAAGACGCGCCCCTGGTCGGAGCCTGGGCCAGCTCGGGCTCTGACTCCGACGGGGGACCCTGGGCGCTGGTCATCTGGCGTCGGCCCGACCTCATCGTGGTCGATGCCCGTCGGCCGATTCCCCTCTGGCGGCATTACCGGCTCACCGGGCTGGTAGGCCCCAGAGCCCTCGCCGCACAGCGCGGTTTCGAATCCGCCACCTCCGTACCCCACGGCCCCCGAAACCAGCCCTTCGAACTCGCTCACCAAGTCCTGTCAGACCTGCGTCTGGCCGGGCCACGGCCACCACGGTGCGAGCCATAGTCCGTGGACTACCCCGGGTGCTCGCCCTGGAGGACACCGTGCCACCGGCCACCGGTGGCCACGGGGTCCCCAGGATCTGTCTACGGCGAGGTGCGAGCGGAGAGTGCTGTACGCCTACGGGGTTCAGGGGCCATCAATCCGCTGCTCCCTGGTCCGGGTCCATCATGGCCAACCACCCGGACACCTCTTCCTCAGCCTGGCGTTCGTCAGTAGCGCTTTGTTCCTTGTCCTCCTCCCAGGCCACGCTCTTGAAGATCTCCTCCGATTCCCACTCATCAAGCAGCTCGTGAGGTCTGTGATCCCAGTCGCCGAGTTCCCCGTAGTACTCCTTGGCGCTGTACAGCAGTCGGAGATCCGCTTCGACGAGCCGATAGCGAGGGCTCACGTCGTAGAAACGCTGGTGTGTCGGGCGCCGAAGATTCACCTCGACCGCCCCGAGGTAGCTCTTCGACTCAGCCAGGAGCGCTTGGTGCAAGTCATCGAGTTGGCCCCTGCGCACGCCGCGGACGACGGCGAAGGCCACTTCCACGTCCGCCAGCAGAGTGCCCAGAGCGTTGATGGAGTGCGTCGACCACACCTTGGGCTCACCCGCCAAGTGGGCCGCTGCGATGTCAAGCGGCTTCGGCAGGCCGGTCAGCCCCGAGTGGGTGACGAGATTGCCCACGGCGACCGTGAGATCGCGCCGGAACTCCGGCACCACCCGCATCAGCTGCCGGAACGTCTCACGCTGGATCTGCCCGGGGTCGACCTCAAGTTCGTTGAAGTGCAGTGCCACAGTGACGTCATCGTTGCTCGGGTCACGAGTAGCGCCCAGCAGCCGCGATCCCGCCCCGTGCGACGACAACCCTGTCTCGAAGTCATCGACAGACACCATCCCTACGGTTTCACCCTCGCCCTGAATGACGTACTTCATGAACGCCCCTTCTGCGGTCTGTGGCTTCCCGAAGAACAGCGCGGAGATCCGAATCGCATCGGCGGATTCACCGACGACAAGGCCGATCCCCGCGTAGGTGGCCTGCTCTGCTGCTGCGCTGACCAAGTCCGTGCCGGCGGTAGTGGTGGTGAGCCATTGCGGGTCATACCGGATCATGACCGTACGTCCGCCCAGTCGAAAGGACAGGTAGGGGTCGTCTTGCCATGTTCCGGTGAGCGGCCGAGGAAACGGTCGGTTGGACACGTTGCGGCTACGCATCGGCGCGTTGAACGCCACGTACATCCCCTGCCGGATCGCGTCCAGACGCGCTTCGCCGAGAGGAACAGCGTGCCCTCGCCACGACTCGAAGACGGGACGCACAGTCCCGACGAACATCCCGGGGGCGAACCCCTGCCCAGAGAACGGCCGCGTCGGGTCGAGGCCGGCACGTCGAGCCGCCTGCTGCACGACATCCCCGCCCGGAAGCATCGCAACTCTCGGTACGTTGAGGTAGTCGATGCTGCTGTAGCTCATCCGCCACGCCTGCCCGGCTTTCCTCAGGGCGGCGGTCCAGGTCTCGTGCTCGGCCTTGAGCCTGGACAACTCCTCAACGGTGTACGCCGCCCCGTTGTTCTTGTCGACGATGTCGTGGCAGGTCGAGCACAACAACAGGAGGTTCGATGCAGCGTTCCTGGCCTCGATCGGCAGGGTGGGGTCCGCTCGGGGACCGTGATCGCTGAGTGCCACATTGTGTGCCGTCTGAGCCGTTGGGGTGCGTCCGGCAGTTCCAGGGTCCAGCTCCCGCCGACATATCTCGCACATGCCGTTTGCCAGTCTCCAGAGCTCCCGGCGAACGCGCTCACTGACCTCCGGCCCTCTGGCCATACCGCCCCCACCTCATTGCCACTTCGATTCGCACGCGTGTGCACGCTGCTCAGAGGCACCGATCCTGCCAGCGATCAAGCCTCCAAGTGGTAACTCCACGCCATCTCTTCAGGCACCTCACGCGACATTGGCCGATACCGTTTGGTTTCAGCCGTCGTAAGAGGGCCCTCGTGCCCGTTCCGGGTTGAGCAGCTTCCCATCCGGATGACCGTGAAGCTCCAGAGGAGTCTCGAGAACACGGTGAAGAGAGTGCTGGCCAGTGACCGGTCTCCGAGGAGGCAACGAGCCCTGAGGCGCTCGGCTGGTTGCGCCTGCGAAGCACGGACCGCAAGCTGCCGCGTGAGACCGTGACGATACCGACCACCGGGATCGTCCATGGGACCAGCCAGGAATTGGCTCAGCTGCCACCTCAGCTGAGCCATCCGGCAATGGCGTGAGCGAGCGCGTCACCCCCCTGCTGCACCACGGTCCCTGCCACCAAGGCCGGCAACGCTTGCACAGCCCCGCGCAGCGCTCCAATCGCCGGTGCATCCGAGGCTGTCAGCGAGTTGTCGATGGAGTCCGCCATGGCGCGGAGCACCTGCGCGTTCGGCAGGACCGATCCGCTCTGATCCACCTCGGTGCGGAATGCGGCAAGGAGATCGCGCACGGTCTCCATGCTGACGGTGGGGGTCTCGACGGACGCGGACTGGTGGACGTTCGAGATGTTCTGCCCGACCACGTTCTGGAGCGGGGCGATGTTGTTGCCGCCGATGCTGATACCCGAGCCGTGTCCCTGTTCCGGTTCGGGGCGGCGACGTCCTACAGCCATCAACTTCCTCCTCCTTGAGCTTTGTTGTCTTGGCCGACGCTGCTGATGCCGCTGCCGGCGACGTTCTGGATGGGTGCGTTGTTGTCGCCGTAGACCTGGATGTTGGTGATGACCGCGGCCACCTGGCGCTCGTACGCAACGGTGTCCACGCCCAGTTCTTCGAGGTACGCGGAGACAGCCCGGAAGACGCAGGTCTGCATGAGGACGACGTGCCGCTTCGCGTCGTCGGCCTGATGCATGTCGGTAACTTCTTCGGTGGAGTACCGATCACGGAGGCTGACCGGATCCTTTTCCTCGGCCCGGCTGCCGTCCGACTGGACTCCGAGGGCGAGCCGGGTCAGCCTCTGCCACAGTGCGAGCGGCCCGTGGACGGAGTCGAGCAGGGCCTGCACCACCACCCAGCCGTACAGTCTCGCTCCGCGTTTGGCCACGGGTGAGTCTGTCACCCTCAGCTCGTTGTAGAGGGGCGTCATCACGTGGGGGCGCAGGGTAAGCCGTAGTTCGCCTGCCTCCAGTGCGGCATGCGCGAACAGGGTGACCACGACCTGGCCGTCCCAACTGACGCACTGCGCCCGCAAATACAGTCGGTCCGGCACGCTGGACGGTGACCGGCGACCCCGGCCGCGCAGGTCCGGCAGCTCCAATTTCGCGGCACGGGTCCGTCGCAGCCACAGCTCGGACGGCAGCCCGAGAATCTCCGTGACGGAGAAACCGGGCAGGGGGTCGGTGATCTCCCGTGCGCCACGGCCCAGTTCTCTGAGCGCGTCGCCCATCCGCCGCAGTAGCTCCCGCTCGCCGAAGGGCTTGATCGATACCTCTGGATCCTTGGGCTTGAGCGGGATACCGATGTCAGCCACGCCCCATACATAGCGTCCGGCTCCGACGAAAGTTTCCGGATGGTCATAGGGCAATTCGAGCCGTGTCTGCTCGTCGCTGATGAGAGCCATCCGACGCGTGGCCTTCGCCGATGCCCAGGGCAGGCGGTCAGACGCGATGCCGTCCCGGACGATCCTGGACAACCCAACCCGCGCCATGAGGCGATCTCCCGCACAGACGAGCACGGCTCCGGCCAGCAGGACGAACGGCAGCAGGAGCAGCCCGGTTCGCAGGGTGACCGCCTCACCGCGTATCGGCTCGTAGGGCACTACGGCGAGTATCCAGGGCACACACAGAACGAGGTACGCCAGACGGGGCGAGGGCGCCAGCCTCGACTTCTTGCCCTTGCGGGCCGCCCGTAGCCCGGCCCACCACATGAGGCAAGCCAGCAAAACGGCGCCTGCCCATACGACGGCGGCACGGGGAACCTCGTACGCGACGGCGATGACGAGGAGCAGGACGAGTGTTCGCCGCAGCCATCGGCGTCGCCGTGCGCGCAGACTGTGCGCGACGACGGGCACAAGGTCGAATCCGTACGACGGCACAGGCAGCGGCGGCCCGTGCAGGACGTGATCTCGTACCCACTGGGCCATGGGCTCACCCAGGGGAGGGCAGTCGTCGCTGCCCTCCAGATAGATGCGTCTGCGAGTGCTGCGCCGCGGCTTGTTCGGTTTCTGATCCTTGCCCCGGATCTTGCTCCACCACACCTTGACGGCCTTCACCCGGTCGGGACGGGTGTGACGGCTTGGCACAGCAGCCTTGTCACCTCCGACGAGGTCGGGTCCACCTCGCCGTGGCCGCCGCCGGCAGAGGTGGCAGGGCTGACTTGAACCGGCACTGCGGGCCCGTCGACCATCCCTTCCGGGGCACGCCCCTCTCGTACACGCAGTCCCCGACCGAACCCCATTGCCGCCCCCCGTTCGCTGACACGGCGGGCATCATCATGGTGAAGTCCTGGAACCACCAGACCGCAAACGCGACATTGCGCTCAACCGGCCTGGATCGGTGAAGGTTTGACCGAATACCGCTCTCAGCCGAGAACGCGTCGCGCGCACAGCATCAACGCGCGGTCGCACTCCCCTTCTCCGAAAACGGGGCAGTGATCAACCGCCGTCGGCAAGCGGTTCGAACGCCACGATCACCGAGGGGGCGACGCCACACTCCGTGCAGCGCTCTTGGTGGGTGACTCCTCCGTCGGGCCGTTCCTGGCTCCGCAAACGCCTGACCTCCCGGATATGCCCGCAGTACAGGCGCACCCGCCAGCGCACGAACTCCGAGGGATGAGGAGGCGGACCCAGCAGTTCCTGGATGGCCTCGAACTTTTCGTCGGACCATGGCGGTGCCTTGGCCAGTTGGCGCTGCACCCAGTCCGCGATGGCCACCGCCTCTTCCTGCCGACTGTGATCCCCACACGTCAGCTGGTACTCCTTAAGCGGCACGCCTTGGGCTACGCGTCTGGACTCCACTTTGGCGACGCTACGGGGTTGTGGGTACTGCCGAGTTCGATCGGCCGGTCTGCACTCGAATGAGTGCAGACCGTCTTGGCAGTCGGACCCGCTCAAGCCCGTGGTGGCCTTGCCTCGGTCTCATTCGGGGTGAAGGGGGGTGAGCTCAGGACGACGCCAGGCGTTGCAGGCGGTCGGCGGCCTCCTGGAGAACGTCGTCCTTCTTGCAGAAGGTGAAGCGGACCTGGCTGCGGCCAGCGTCGGGGTCGTCGTAGAACACGGAGTTGGGGATGGCGACGACGCCGCAGCGTTCGGGGAGGGAGCGGCAGAAGGCGTAGGCGTCCTTCTCGCCGAAGGGCGTGATGTCGGTGGTGATGAAGTACGTGCCCTGAGGCTGGTAGACCTCGAATCCGGCCGCGCGCAGACCGTCGCCGAGCAGGTCGCGCTTGCGGCGGAGGTCGGCGCGGAAGCCGTCGAAGTACGAGTCCGGCAGCCGCAGCGCTTCGGCGATCGCGTACTGGAACGGGCCCGCGCTGACGTACGTCAGGTACTGCTTGGCCGTTCGGACGGCGGAGACGAGCGAGCTGTTCGCCGTGACCCATCCAACCTTCCATCCGGTGAAGGAGAAGGTCTTGCCGGCCGAACCGATGGTGACCGTGCGCTCGCGCATGCCGGGCAGGGTCGCGATGGGGCGGTGGGTGCCCTCGAAGACCAGGTGCTCGTACACCTCGTCGGTGACGACGAGCAGGTCGTGTTCGACGGCGAGTGCGGCGATGGCGCTCTGTTCGTCGGCGGTGAGGACCATCCCGGTCGGGTTGTGCGGGGTGTTGAGGAGAAGGAGACGGGTCCGCGGGGTGATCTTGGCGCGCAGCTCGTCCAGGTCTGGGCGGAAGGACGGGGCGCGCAGGGTGAGGGGTACGCGCTTCGCGCCGGCCATCGCGATGCAGGCGGCGTAGGAGTCGTAGAAGGGCTCGAAGGCGATGACCTCGTCGTCCGGCTCCAGCAGCGCCAGCATGGTGGCGGCGATGGCCTCGGTGGCGCCGGCGGTGACCAGGACCTCGCTGTCGGGGTCGAAGGCGAGGTCGTAGAAGCGCTGCTGGTGGTCGGAGATCGCGGCGCGCAGTTCCGGGATGCCCGGGCCGGGCGGGTACTGGTTGCCCTTCCCCTCCCGCAGGGCGCGGACGGCGGCCTCGCGGATCTCCTCGGGGCCGTCCGTGTCCGGGAAGCCCTGGCCGAGGTTGATCGAACCGGTCCTGACGGCCAGTGCCGACATCTCGGCGAAGATGGTGGTGCCCATCCCGTCGAGCCTGCGGTTGAGCAGCGGCCTCGCACTCATGCGGTCTCCCTTGTCCCAGCGGCCTTCCGTCGGTCCGCGGGCCATCCTCCGCCGCGCCGCCGGGCGCGGCAAATCCCGCCCCCGGCCGGGGGTGCGGCGCGGAGTCAGCCGGGGGGCCTGCGGGTGAGGTGGTTCCACTCGGCGTCGGGGAGGCCGGGGACGGCGCGGCCGCCGGCGCGCCACTGCTCGGCGAGCGACGCGAAGAGCGGGGTGTCCAGCCAGGCGGCGGGCGGGGCGGAGCGGGGGCGGGCGGCTTCCGCGGGGGGCGGGAGCTGGCGGGGGATGCGCGTGGTCTCCACGACGCGTACAACGACCGCCCTCGCCCGGGGTGACGGAGGGTGCGGCCTGTCGGCTGACATGCTGCCCGTACCGGGGGCGGCACGGACACCCGTGGGCAGCAGGTCGCCGAGGCGGGTCCCCCGTGTCAGTCCTCCCCGGCCCGAGGGCCGGGACCTGCCGGGAGCGGCCCGGCGAGGGCGGTGCGCAGCCAGTGGTAGGAGTCCTTGGGGGTGCGGCGCTGGGTGGCGTAGTCGACATGGACCAGGCCGAAACGCTGGTGGTAGCCGTCGGACCACTCGAAGTTGTCCAGCAGCGACCAGACGAAGTAGCCGCGGACATCGACACCCTCGCCGATCGCCCGGTGCAGCGCCCGCAGATGGCCGTCGAGGTAGTCGATGCGGGCGGTGTCGCGGACCCGGCCGTCGCCGTCCACGGAGTCCTCGACCGAGCAGCCGTTCTCGGTGACCAGGATCGGTGGCAGGGCCGTGCCGTACCGCTGCTGCAGACCGATGAGCAGGTCGTGGAGGCCGTCCGGGACCACCGGCCAGCCGAAGGCGGTGGTGGGCACGCCCTCGATCGGCACCATGTCGAACGGCAGGCCGCTGCCGGGTGCGGCGGCCGCGATGCGGGTGGGGTTGTAGTAGTTGATACCCAGGGCGTCCAGTGGGGCGCTGATGGTCTCCAGGTCCCCGTCGCGGATCCAGGGCGGCTCGGCGGGCAGCCCCACCGCGGTCAGGTCGGGGTGGCTGCCCAGCAGCACGGGGTCGTTGAACAGCCGGTTGTGGAAGGCGTCGTAGACGTCCGCGGCGGCGATGTCCTCGGGCGAGTCGCTTGCCGGCACGACGGGGGTGCAGTTGTTGGTCAGCAGCACTCGGCGGGCGCCGTGCGCCCGCAGCGCGGCGACGCCCAGGCCGTGGCCGAGCAACTGGTGGTGGCCGGCGGGCAGGGCGTCGAAGAGCAGGGCCCGGCCGGGGGCGTGGGTGCCGAAGGCGTAGCCCTCGGCCATGTGCACCAGCGGCTCGTTGAGGGTGATCCAGCGTCCCACCCGGTCAGCCAGCCGTTCGGCGGCCAGGGCGGCGTACTCGGCGAAGCGGTGGGGGGTGTCGCGGTCCAGCCAGCCGCCGCGGTCCTCCAGGGGCTGCGGCAGGTCCCAGTGGTAGAGGGTGGGGACGGGTTCGCACCGCGCTCCACCAGTGCGTCGACCAGCCGGTCGTAGAAGTCCAGGCCCTTGGGGTTGGGGGCGCCGCTGCCGTCCGGCTGGACGCGGGGCCAGGAGATGGAGAAGCGGTAGGCGCCCACCCCGAGGCCGCCGAGCAGCTCCAGGTCCTCGGGCCAGCGGTGGTAGTGGTCGCAGGCGGTGTCGCCGGTGTGGCCGTCGCGGACCCGGCCGGGCGTGTGCGCGAAGGTGTCCCAGACGGACGGCCCCCGGCCGTCCTCCTCGACCGCCCCCTCGATCTGGTACGCGGCCGTGGACACACCCCACAGGAAGCCCTCGGGGAACGCTGGCAGCCTGCTCGTCATCGCGCCTCCTCGCCCGGACCTGAGTGCGGCTCAGCCTAGGGCGGCGCGGCGGTCGCGGCGAGACCCCTGCATGGCCCGTGCTGCGGCGGGGTCAGGGGGTCGGCGGCGGGGTGCGCAGCCAGGGGAGGGGCGCGGGGTGGAGCAGTTCCTCCCAGTCGGGCGCGGGCGGCCGGCGGGGCGGGCGGGCGGGGGCGTGCCGCAGGGTCTGTTCCAGCCAGGCGCCGAGCGGGGCGGCTGCGGTCTCCAGCATGGGCTCGCCCGGCCCCTCGGCGAGGGTGAGCCGGATGCCGCGGCGGCCGTCCAGGACGATCGGGCGGATCCGGACGCCGCCCTGCCGGCAGGGGCGGAAGAGGCCCTCGGCCAGCAGCCCCCTGGGCAGCGTCCAGTGCCGCCCGGTCCATGCGGTGGCATATCGTCCGTGGAGGGCGAGGCGGATTCGGTGGGGGTGCTCTGCGGGGAGACGCAGGCGGGCGCGGGCCGGGCCGCCGCCGGGCGTGAGCAGCAGCACGGCCAGGTCGGTCTCCATCGGGTCCTGCATGGTGCGGTGCTCCTTCGGTGCGGGTCCGTCCACCGCTGGAGAGAGCATGCGTTCGGAGGTCTTACACAGGTTCGGGTCGAACGCTATTGGACCGACTGTCGACAAGGGGTAGGTTCGCGGAATGGACCCCACCGCCGTACGCCGCCGTACCGTCCACTCCGCCGGACTGCCGCTCGCCGTGGCCGAGCAGGGGGATCCCGCACGGCCCACCGTGCTGCTGGTGCACGGCTATCCCGACACCCGCCGGGTGTGGGACGAGATCGCGGCCGAGCTCGCCGCGGACCACCATGTGGTCCGCTACGACGTGCGCGGCGCCGGCGACTCCGGGGTGCCGGAGAGCCGCGCCGGCTACCGGCTGGAACTGCTGGCCGCCGACCTGCTGGCGGTGGCCGACGCGGTCAGCCCCGGCCGTCCGGTGCATCTGGTGGCGCACGACTGGGGGTCGCTGCAGTCCTGGGAGGCGGTCACCGCTCCGGGGGCGGAGCAATGGATCGCCTCGTACACCAGCATCTCGGGGCCCTGTCTGGACCATGTCGGCCACTGGTACCGCGAGCGGCTCTCCCGTCCCACACCGCACGGCCTGCGGCAGCTGTTCGACCAGTCGCTGCACTCCTGGTACATCGCGGCGTTCCATGTGCCGGTGCTGGCCCCGGCGGTGTGGCGGCTGGGGCTGGCCAGGATCTGGGGAAGGCTGCTGGCCCGCGCCGAGGGGGTGCGCCCGCGCCCGGGGCATCCGCAGCCGACGCTGGCCCGGGACGCGGCACGGGGGATCGAGCTGTACCGGGCCAACTTCATCGCCCGGGTCGCCCGCCCGGGGCACCGCAGCACCGCCGTCCCGGTGCAGCTGGTCACGCTGAGCGGTGACCGCTTCGTCCGGCCCGCGCTCTCCGAGGGGCTGGAGCGATGGGTGCCCCGCCTGGAGCGGCGGACGCTGCGTGCCGGCCACTGGTCGGCGCTGCTGGAGCGGGCGCCCGAGGTGGCGGAGCTGGTCCGGGCTTTTGCGGCCCGGACCGGTTCCACGGAACGGGAGCAGCCGGTGTGACGGCGCGTCAGCGACGCGGCCAGGGGCGCTGGCCGGTGGCGTCCGACGGCGGCGCGGAGGCCGTGCCCCAGCCCGTGGCCGGGGTGCTGCCCAGGGTGAAGTCCAGGGTGCGGCCGCGCAGTTCGCGGAAGGTCAGCCAGGGCCGGGGGTGCGCCCTGCCGCCCAGGGTGAGCCCGTGCACATACGGGCTGCCGGCCGCGGCGCCGCGCCCCAGCACGGTGAACGGCGCGGCGCCGGGCTGGGAGACGGTCACCGCGGGGAAGGCGGGGCTGCCCAGCACCAGCAGGTCGGAGCCGGGCACTGCCGGGTAGAGGCCCAGCATCGACCAGACGTACCAGGAGCTCATCGCCCCCAGGTCGTCGTTGCCGAACTGCCCGTACGGGGTGTTGGACCAGAGGGTGCGCTGCACCTTGCGCACCGCCCGCTGGGTCTTCCAGGGCTCGCCGGTCCAGTTGTACTGCCAGGGGATGCCGACGCTGGGCTCGTTGTTGAGGTCGGCGGTGGTGGGGGTGGGGTGGAGCAGATCCCTCAGCAGGGAGTCCAGATAGGCGCTCCAGGCCTTGGCGCCGCCGCGGCCCTGGATCAGCCGCCGCAGGTTGAAGGCGACCATCGGGGTGTACTGGGCCGAGGTGCCCTCCACAAAGCCCCGGGTGGCTCCCGGGGTGAAGCCGGAGGCGAAGCCGCCCGCGGCCAGCCTGGGCTGCAGATAGCCGGAGGCGCGGTTGAAGAGGTTCTGCCAGTCCTGGGCCCGGGTGGCGAAGCGGGTGTAGGTGGCCCGGTCGCCGAGACTGCGGGCGAAGGCCGCGAGGGCGTAGTCCGCGTTGTCGTACTCCAGCTGGGTGGAGACGGTGCCGTAGAAGTGGCAGCAGCCCCAGTCCTTCCCGTCGACCGGCAGATAGCCGAGCCGGTCGCGCACCGCCTGCCCCGGCCGCGCGTGGTTGGGGCCGACGGCCTCGCGGACCATCACCGACAGGGCCCGGCGGGTGTCGAAGGAGCGCGCCCCGAAGGCATACGCCCCGGCGATGATGCCGTCCGCAGGGTCGCCGATCATCACCCAGCTCTCGCCGTTGTTCTGCGCCCACTTGGGCAGTGAGCCGCTCTCGTCGAAGTCGCGCAGCATGGAGGAGACCATGTCCCCGGCGACCGCCGGGTCCACCAGGGCCATCAGCTGGGCCTGGCTGCGATAGGTGTCCCAGCCGGAGAAGTTGGCGTACTGGGCGTGGCCGCGGGGCACGCTGTGGGTCTTCTTGTCCATGCCGGCGTAGCGCCCGTCGGTGTCGCTGAAGACATTGGGGTGCAGCAGCGCATGGTAGAGGGCGGTGTAGAACTGCACCTGCTCGTCATGGGTGCCACCGGTCACCCGCATCCGTCCGAGCACCTGGTTCCAGGCCGAGTGGGCGGCGCTCTCCAGGGCGCGGACGTTCCGGGTCGCGGCCTCGCGCTGAAGATTGCGCCGGGCGCCGTCCTGGCTGGTGTAGGAGATCCCGATCCGGGCGGTGACGGTGTGTCCGCCGGAGGTGTCGAAGGTGGCGTACGCGCCGTCGGCGTCCTTGGTTTGGGTGGCACCGGGGCCGTGGAGGACGGTCTTCCGGGAGCCGCGCCAGGTGCCCGCGGAGGTCAGCGGACGGTCGAAGGTGATGGCGAAGTGCAGGGTGTAGGCGTTGTCGGCACCGCAGAAGTGACCGCTGCGCACCGAGCCCACGATCTCCCGGTCGGAGACGACGCGGAGCCGGGTGCCGTCGACCCGGGTGGCGCCGCCGCGCAGTTTCAGCAGCAGCCGGGCGTCCTTCCCGGCGGGGAAGGTGAACCGGGCGATACCGGCTCTGGTGGCGGCGGCCAGCTCGGTCGTCACTCCGTTGTCGTCGGTGACCCGGTAGAGGCCGGTCCGCACCGTCTCCCGCTGGTGCGAGAAGCCCACCGAGGCCTTGCCGGGGTCGTCGGGAAGGCCGCCCGACAGGGGCAGCAGCGGCACATCGCCGCCCGCCGGGCAGCCCGGCCCGCTCAGATGGGTGAGGCTGAAGCCGGAGAGCCGCTTCGCCGAGTAGCCGTAACCGCCGCCGTAGGTCCGCAGCGGCGTGGTGTCCGGACCCAGCTGCATCATCCCGAACGGCACCACCGGGCCGGGGAAGGTGTGCACCACCCCGGCGGTGCCGATGAGCGGGTTCACCAGCGAGGCGGGATCGGACACCGGCCCTGCGCCACGGGCCGGCACAATGCCGGGCGCGGGGGCCGCGGCCAGCAGGGCCAGCGCGGCGGCGCCCGCGCCGAAGGCCCGGGTGCTGCCGGAGAGCCGGGGGAGCAGACGCCGGGTTCGGGCGGCGGACAGCGGTGCAGCGGACATGGGTGTGCCTCCCCGGAAGCGACGGCCTTCCCGTCCGCGGCGCAGGCGGTCACGGGATACGGAGGCGCTTGGCGCACTCCTCGCCAGCACGCTAGGGCCGCCCCGGCACCCGGCCGTCCGGCACGCTGCGTGACCACCGGCGGCTCACCCGGACGGCGGCGCACCGCTGGACAGACGCTCCGTCCCTGTGCCATCCCGTCTCCGTGGCGCTCCGGCGTGCGCTGCGCCGTCCGGGTGGCGCCGGACACCGCGCTGTCGTCTACATTGACGTAGACGCATTGCTGTCACACGTCGGACGCCGGCGGACGCACCCGAAGGGAAGGCAGTAGCCCATGGCCCCGCGCCCCACGACCGCGCTTCGCCGGGCCGTCGTCTTCGCGCTGCCGGCCGTCGCCTTCGGGCTGCTCGCCCAGGCGGTCGCGGCGAGGTCCGGGCACCCCTTCCGGATCGACCGGACGCTGCACGACTGGGCCGTCGCCCACCGCCCGGCCACCGCGGCGGCCCTGGTCCGGCTGCTCACCGCGACCGGCACCGGGCCCGTCCCGTATCTGGTGGCCCTCGCCGCCGGGTGGACGGTCTGCCGCCGGGGAACTCCGCCGAGCCGCAGGGCGGCCGTCGCCGCGGCGTGCGGGGTGGCCCTGGCGCTCGGTCAACTGCTGCGCACCGCGCTGATGGAAGCGCTGGCCAGGCCCCGGCCGCCGGTGGCCGACTGGGCCGCGAGAGCCGGCGGCCATGCCTTCCCCTCCGGTCACACCACCACCTCGGCGATCGCCGCGGGCCTGCTCGCCTGGGCCGCCGTCCGGGCCGCCGACCGCACCGCCGGACGGATCGCCGCCCTGCTCTGCCTCTGCTGGGCCGCGGCGGTCGGCGCCAGCCGGGTCTATCTGGGGGTGCACTGGCCCACCGACGTCCTCGGCGGCTGGCTGCTCGCTGCGGCCTGGCTGGCTGCGGCGCTGCCGCTGCTCGATGCTCTGGCGGCGCGGGAGTCGGCGGCATCGCAACGGTGATGACGTACCGTCAGCTCAGCGGCGGCCGTTCGCATGGTGATGGTTCGCCCGCCCCGCAGGGACGGGAATCTCGCTCCACACCTGCTTGCCGCCGCCCATCGGCAGCGAGCCGAACCCGGTGGACACCGCCTCCACCAGCAGGATCCCCCGTCCTCCGGTGGCCTCCCAGCCGATGCTGGCCGGCTTGACGGGCGAGCGGGGGGAGGCGTCGGTCACCGCGATCCGCAGCCGGTCGGCGACATAGGTCAGGTCCAGCCGCACCGGCCCCTGGGTGTGCACCAGGGCATTGGTGACCAGTTCGGAGACGATCAGCAGCACCACATCCCGCTGATCGCCCAGTCCCCAGGAGTTGAGCGTACGGCCCACGAAACGGCGGGCATGGGAGACCGCCTCGGGCAGCCGCCACACCGCCCAGCCGGCCCGTACCGGAAGCGATCCCACGCCCACATAGCGCAGCAGCAGCACCGCGACGTCGTCGTCCCGCCGGTCGACGCCGCCGAGCAGCGCGTCGGCCACCAGCTCCACATCACCCGGATCGGTGCGGGCCAGGATGTCGCGGAGCTGCTCCAGACCGTCGTCCAGGGTGAGGCTGCGGGACTCCACCAGACCGTCGGTGGTGAGCACCACCACCGTGCCCGGCACCAGCGCCAGCGGGGTGATCGGATAGTAGGCGTCGTCGTCCACGCCCAGCGGCGGTCCCCCCTCGGCGTCGACCACCTCGGTGGAGCCGTCCGGGAGCCGCAGCACCGGCGGGATGTGTCCGGCCCGCGCGCACCAGGCGGTGCCCTCCTCCATGTCCACCACCACATAGCAGCAGGTGGCGAAGAGGTCGGCGCCGATCCCCACCAGCAGCCGGTTGGCGTGCGACACCACCACGTCGGCCGGGTGCCCCTCCATCGCATAGGCCCGGATCGCGGTCCGGATCTGACCCATCAACGTGGCGGCGACCGCGTTGTGTCCCTGCACATCGCCGATCACCAGCGCCACCCGCCCGTCGGTCAGCGGGATGACGTCGTACCAGTCGCCGCCGACCTGGAGCCCGGCTGTGGCGGGCAGATAGCGGGCCACGGCCGTGCCCCCGGGCAGCGCCGGCAGCCGCCGTGGCAGCAGGCTGCGCTGGAGGGTGCCGATCAGCTCGTGCTCGGCGTCCAGCGCACGGGCCCGCTCCAGCGCCTGTCCGGCCAGCGCGGCGGCGGCGGTCAGCAGGGCGCGTTCATCGGCGGTGAACTCATGGGGTGCGGACCAGCCGAGCATGCAGCCGCCCACCATCCGGCCCGAGGACGGCAGCGGCAGCACCGCGAGCCCGCCGGGCCCGATGCCGGTCAGCGCCTCCTCCAGGGGCGCGCCCGCCGGCCAGTAGGAGGCGCGGCCCTCGCGCAGTGCGGTCTCCAGGGTGGGCATGGCGCGGGCAGGGGCGTCGGGCCACTCGGTACGCCACTGGCTGCGCCAGATGTCCGGCCAGGCCTCGGGTTCGGGCGGGTCGAGCAGGGTGACCACCAGCCGCTCCGACTCCAGCTCGGCGAGCGCGACCCGTGCGGCGCCCAGCGGATGGCGGAGCGCGGCCACCACCGCGCGGCCCACGTCCTTGACGGTGACCGCGGTCGCCAGGGTCGCCGCCAGCCGTCGCACCAGGGAGATGTCATCGACACCGGGCCGCATCCGGGAGGCGTCGGCGATGGTGCCCATCAACCGGGTGGGCAGGCCGTCATGGCTCAGGGTGAGCTCGCTGCACATCCGCAGCCAGCAGAGATCGCCGCCGCGGCGCCGGATGCGGAACTCCAGGTCGCGTCCGGCGGCCCCGTGGCTGGGGTCCAGCGCGGACATCAGGCTCGGGAGGTCCTCCGGGACGGTGAGCGCCAGCAGCGACTCCACCCGGCCGTCGAACTCCTCCGGAGCCAGGTCGAACAGCTCCAGCACCCGGGCGTCGGCCTCCAGGCAGCCGGTGGTCAGGGTCAGCATGAAATGGCCGACGTCATCGACGGCCGACCCGCTCGGCGGCAGAGCGTCGTCGGCCGACATCCGCTCCGCGAACATGCCCAGCACCTGGCGGTACTCGTCGTCGAAGCTGTCCGGGCACTCGTCCACGACCAGCAGGCAGCCCTGCCCGGGCGCGCCGCTCAGCGGGAGTACGGCCAGCGACGCCCCCGCGGGGAGCAGCGGGTCGAGGCCGGAGTCCACCGCCTCACCGGACGCCAGCCAGAGCGGCACCCCGGTGGCGACCACTCGCGCCGGCGGGGAGTCCCCGGCTGTGGGATAGGAATCGGGCAGCCCGTACAGGGTGCGCGGGGCGCCGGCCTCCTCGACCAGGGTCAGCTGGTCGGTGCGCTCGCACGGGGCGTACACCGCGGCCAGCGTGGCGCCCGTGGACACCAGGATCTGCTCGGCGAGAGCCCGCAACGGGGTGGCGGTGTCGAGACCGGAGCGGAGCAGCCTGCGGGCGAGATCCGCGCGCAGCGTCCGGGTCCCGTGGCTCTCCGCCTGCTCGCCTCCCACCTGGTCATTACATCGTCTCCAGGCCGCCTTCGCAGCCGGATCCGCGGGTTGAACCCGCCCGTGCTCCGCTGCTCACCGGGGGTCCGGGTGCGGTCGTCGCGGGGTGAACCGCCGCACAGTGCGACGCGTACCCAGAGCACGACCGTGTACGCGAGGAGGGCTGCCATGGCCGTCAGCCCGGCGATCCCCGTCGCCGCCCCGGCCGCCACGGGGGCGCGCCGCTTCCAGACCCGGCTGCTGGCCGGCTCGGCGCTCTGCGCCGCACTCGCGGGGGCCGCCTTCGCGGGGGGTGTTCCTCGGGCCGGCGCCGCCCTCCCGGGGGCTTCCGCCGCCGCCCCGCCCGCTCCCTCGGTGGCGCCCGCGCCGCCGGATCTGGCCCGGCTGGCGGCGCTCTCGGGCTGCTCGCTGCACCCGGGGACCGCCAACGCGGACTTCCGGCAGGCGGTCTGCTCCTCGTCCGCGGGCCGCGTGGCCATGGTGGTCTTCACCACGCAGACGGGGCTCGGCCAGTGGAAGGCCGAGGCGGAGAGCTACGGCCAGTACCTGGTGGGGCCGCGCTGGGCGGTGGGCGGGGACCCGGCCGTCCTGGCGCGGCTCCGGTTGCGGCTGGGCGGGGTGCTGGAGGGCTCCACCGCGCACCAGGGACACCACTCGGGTTGAGGTCCGCCCGGCCGGTGGGGGCGAGGGCCTGTCCGACCGTTCCCGCCCGGCGCGCGACGCTCCCCCGGCCTTCGGCCGGGAGGTACCCCCAGGCAGGGCACTTCGCTGAGTCGACCGGGTACGCCCCGTACGAGGTCGATCCTCCGCCGTGCGATGCGCCCTCCTTGCCCGCCTTCGGCGAGGAGGGGCCCTGCGGACGCCGCACGCCGCAACGGCGCGCATGGCCGGACGAGTGCTAAGCGTCCGAGGGGGGCGGGAAGCCGCCGGTGGCGATCGGGCCCCAGCGCTGCGGGGTGACCCGGATCAGGCACTTGCCCTGACGGCGCATGGCCTCCCGGTACTCGTCCCAGTCCGGATGCTCGCCCGCGATGCAGCGGTAGTAGTCGACCAGCGGCTCCAGGGCCTCCGGCAGGTCCAGCACCTCGGCCTCACCGTCGACCTGGACATACGGGCCGTCCCAGTCGTCGGACAGCACGCAGACCGACACCCGGGCGTCCCGCCGGGCGTTGTGGGACTTGACCCGCTGCGGATAGGTGGAGACCACGATGCGGCCCTCGGAGTCCACCCCGCAGGCGACGGGCGAGGTCTGGGGGCGGCCGTCGGCCCGGGTGGTGATCAGCAGCGCGCGGTGGCGCGGGCGCAGGAACTCCACCAGTTCGGCCAGGTCCGGGCGGTGTGCGGTAGCGAATCTGGGTGCCATGCCGAGCACGCTACCGCGCCGGCCCCGCCACGCCCCGCCGGGCTGCTGCCGACGGGGCACGGCGATGGGTCAGGCAGTCCCGCCGGGCTGCGCGGGCAGCCCGGTGCCGCCGAGCCTGGTGAGGAAGCCCGTCAGTGCGGCCACCTCCCCGGGTGCCCACTCCTCACCGCCGAGCACCGACGCGGCCAGCTGGCCGGCGGCCTTCTCGGCGTGCTGGAGCCGCTCCCGGCCCGCGTCGGTCAGTGCGGCATAGGCCACCCGGGCGTCCCGGGGGTCGGGCTCCCGCTCCACCAGGCCGACCCGCTCCAGCGGGCCCAGCGAGCGGGTGACCCCGGACGCGGTGAGGCCCAGGGCGGCGGCGAGGTCCACCCGCCGCATCCGGTCGCCGGGGGCGCTGCCCAGCTGCTGGAGCAGCAGGAAGTCGGCGAAGCTCAGGCCGTGCAGCCTGCCCAGCTGGTTGTCGAACCGCTTGACCAGCACCGCCTGCGCCCGGGCGAGGCGCAGACAGGCGTCCAGATACTCACTCATCGCTACCTCCGCGAGTATTCCTTGAGTACTCCTTGAGTGCTCAAGCATGCCATGACCATTGAGTGCTCAAGAATATTTTCCCGGGCGGCATAATGGCCGGCATGGACCAGCCCCCCGCCCCGTGCGCCCTGCCCACCGAGCGTCTGGTCCTGCACGAGGTGCTGCCCGCCGAGGCCGCCCTGCTGGTGGCAGGCCGCACCGGCGGCCGGGAGTGGCTGGGCGGCGTACCGGGAGCGGGCACCCGGGAGGCCGCCGGAGTGCTCACCCTGGCAGCCGACGCGGGTTGCCACACACCGGGCTGGGCGCTCTACCGGATCGACCGGCGCACGGACGGGCTGAGCGTGGGGGCGGCATCTGCTTCCATGGACCGCCCCTCGACGGTGCCACCGAGATCGGCTTTGAACTCGCCCCCGGCGCCCGCGGCCGCGGCTACGCCACCGAGGCGCTGCAGGCCCTGGCGGGCTGGGCACTGCGGCAGCCCGGTGTGCACCGGGTCACCGCCACCACGGCGCCCGGCAATCTGCCCTCCCAGCGGGTGATGGACCGCGCCGGGTTCCGGCGCACCGAGGACGCCGACGGACTGCGCACCTATGCGCTGACCCGGAGCTGACCCCGGCGCGGTTCCGGTGCCCGGCTGGCCTCAGGGACGGAACGACGACTGCGCGGTCTGGAAGTGCTTCCACGCCTCCTGGTCCCGCTCCAGCGGTGCGGAGATCCACAGGTCGTAGGTGTGGCCGTGCTCCACCCAGCTCAGATCGCGGGAACGCCGCGTCCCACCGCCGTCACCCGCCCAGGTGAACTGCCACAGTGCGGCCGTACCGCCGTGCATCACCGTCTCGCCGACCGTGCCGTCGTGGTAGCCCGGATAGTCCTTGGGACCGCGGGCGGCCTGGGCGCCGAGATCCGCCATCGGACCGGCGGCGGTCCGCGCGCCGATGCGGATGCCCAGCCGGAAGACCCGGCCCGGGGAGTAGTAGAAGACCCGGGGCGGCTCCAGGGAGCGGGTCCAGCCGTCCGGTACGTCCAGTGAGAAGCCCAGCGGGTCATGGACCAGCGTGTAGCCGGGCGGCGCGGCGGAGGCCAGGGAAGCGGAGGACGAGGGGGTGAGGGCCGGGTGCGTGGAGACGCGGGGAGCGGAGGCAGGCGCCGAGGAGTGCGGGGCGGTGGAGGCCCCGGGTCGCTCCTGCTGCCCCGGGAGCAGTGCGACGATCACCCCCGCGCCCACCGCCGCAGCGACCAGCAGCACCCCCGCGACCAGCAGCCGCGGCCGTCCCCGGCGCTGCGGCGGGGCCGTGTCGGGCCCCGCGGCCGCGACCTCCTCCGGCACCGCCGCGGAGCCCACGAGCGCGGCAGCGTCCTGCGGCGACGTGCGTCCCGCCCGGCCGGAGGCCAGTCGGGCGGTCTGGGTCGCGGTGCCCGCATCGGCCAGGAACTCCCGGAGCCGCCGGGCGGTCTCCGCCGCGGTCGCCCGCTCCGCCGGGTCGCGGCGCAGCAGCCCTTCCACGGCCGGGGCCAGCGGCCGCGCGGATTCGGGCAGCGATATCTCCTCGAACATCACCGCGTGCAGGATCGCCGCCATGGAGTCCCGCTGGAACGGCGAACGGCCGGCCAGGGCCGCGCAGAGCAGCACCCCCAGCGACCACAGGTCCGACGCCGGGCCGGCCGCCCCGCCCTCCACCCGCTCGGGAGCCGTGAACTCCGGCGAGCCCAGGAAGGAGCCCACCTCGGTCAGCGTGGCGCTGCCGTCCAGCCGGGCGATCCCGAAGTCGGTGAGCACCACCCGGCCGGTGCCGCGCTCCAGCAGGACATTGGCCGGCTTCACATCCCGGTGCAGCACCCCTCGCCCGTGCGCGGCGCCCAGGGCGTCCAGCACCGCGAGGCCGGTCCTGGCCGCCTCCCTGGGGTCGAGCGGGCCGTCGGCCGCGATCACATCGGCCAGCGACCGCCCGTCCACCAGCTCCATCACGATCCACAGCCGGCCGTCCTGCTCCACCACGTCATGGACGCCGACCACCGAGGGGTGTCTGATCTGCGCCGCCGCACGGGCCTCACGCAGCGTCCGCTCCCGCTGCACCTCGGCACCGCCGCCGTCCCCGGTCTCCCGCAGATGGACCTCCTTGACGGCCACCTGACGGTCCAGCAGGACGTCGTCGGCCCGCCACACCGTGCCCATGCCGCCGCGGCCGAGCGAGGCCCGCAGGGTGTAGCGGCCGCCGACGGTCCGCAGCGTGTCTCCCATGGACGTCATAATCCCGCACGCCCGACCCCGCAGACACGCCACACGGACGCTCCGGCGGCGCCCGGTCGGGCGAATTCCCACGAACCGTCAGCCGACGTCGTACGGGAGCCATGTGCGGCAGCGCGGAGCCGCTCGGCCGGACCCCGCCGGGACCTCGGGTGCGCGGCCGGCCTGCGGCGCCGGACGCGGCTGCGGCGGGCCCCCGGGAGGGAGCCCGCCGCAGTGGCTGGGTCAGACGGCCGGGGCCGTCAGGGCCGGCACCACGCGGTGCCCGTTGGCCAGCATGGTGCCCAGCGGCTCCAGCGCGTCCTGCGGGACCGCCAGCGCCAGGTCGGGGAAGCGCTCGAACAGGGCGGGCAGGGCGACATTGGCCTCCAGCCGGGCCAGGGACACCCCCAGGCAGTAGTGGGCGCCGTAGCCGAAGGCCAGGTGGTCGCGCCGGGTCGGCCGGGTGATGTCGAAGTCGGCGGCGGTGTCACCGTGCAGCTCGGGGTCGCGCCCCGCCGCGCCGTACGCGGCCAGGATCGCATCGCCCTTGCGGATGGTGGTGCCGTCCGCCAGCTCGATGTCGTCCACGGCGTAGCGCAGCGGCAGGTGGGGCACGGGCGCCCGCCACCGCAGCGTCTCGTCGATGACGTCGTCCCAGGTGGCCTCGCCGGACCGGACCAGCGCCAGCTGCTCGGGATGGGTGAGCAGCGCGGTGATGGCGTTGTCGAGCAGGTTGACGGTGGTCTCGAAGCCGGCGCTGATGGTCAGCAGCAGGGTGTCCAGCAGCTCGGTCTCGCTGAGCGCCGAGCCGTCGTCCTCACTGCGGGCCTCGATCAGATCGCTGGTCATGTCGTCGCCGGGCTCCGCCCGCTTGGACGAGACCAGGTCGGTCAGCAGCCCGTAGAGGGCGACCTGGGTGGCCGCGACCTCCTCCGGCTCGGCGGCGGCGTTGAAGACCGACTCCACCGTCCGGCGCAGCCCGTCCCGGGACTTCTCCGGGACGCCGAACAGACCGCAGATCACCTCGATGGGCAGCGGGTGGGCGAAGGCCGACCGCAGGTCGACCGGCTCGCCCGCCGGGGCCGCCCCGACGGCGTCCAGCAGCTCACCGGTGATCTCCTCGATCCGCGGCCGCATGGCCGCCGTCCGGCGCGGTGTGAACGCCTTGGCGACCAGCTTGCGCAGCCGCATGTGGTCCTCGCCGTACGCGGTGAACATATTGCTCACCGCGACCCAGATGAAGAACGGCCACTCCTGCGGGATCTCCCCGTTGATGAAGGCCGGCCAGTGCTGGTTGGGGTCCTTGGAGACACGCGGATCGTTGAGGAGCCGCTTCAGCAGCTCGAAGCTGTTTATCGACCACGCCTCCACAGCGTTCGGAAGCTCCACGAGCGTCGCGGCGCCGAGGGAGTGGAGCTCGGCGGACTCACCGTCGAAGTCGCCGCCGGCGGGGTCGAGTCGGAAGGGGCAGGCGGGCTGCTGTGCCATGAGCGCGCTCCAGGGTTCTCGTCGGGCTGTGCGGGTGCAGCGGAACGGGGGAAGCGGACGGGGAGGGAGCTCAGTGCCCGGTGGAACGGGCCGGGCCGCCAGGACAACTCACCCACGGGTACGGCGAGTTCGAGGTCAGGAAGGCGGTCGAGCAGCTTCTCGATGGCCACCGTGGCGATCAGCCGGGCGGGGCTCTTGGCCGGGCAGGTGTGGGGCCCGGCGCTCCAGGCGAGGTGCGCGCGGTTGCCGGCCCGGTGGCCGGCGGGAAGGGAGGGGTCGGTGTTGGCGGCCGCGAAGGAGATCACGATCGGCTCCCCCTCGCGGAACCGGACCCCGTCCAGCTCGGTGTCCTGGACGGGGTAGTGGACGGCGTAGTTGGCCATGGGCGTGTAGGTGGTCCACAGCACCTCGTCGAGGGCGTCCTCCACCGGCAGGCTGCCACCGGAGAGGTCACCCGCGAAGCGGTCGTCCGCGAGCAGCAGCCGAAGCGTGTTGGCGATCAGGTTCTGCTGCGGCTCGGTCCCGGCGCCCAGCAGAACCACAAGCTGATGGATGACCTCCTCGTCGGTCAGCTGCGCCGGGTGGGCCATCAGCCACGAGGTCACGTCGGCACCGGGCCGCTGGTGCTTGAGCGTGATCAGGTCGATCGTCGCCCGGGTGAGCATCTCGTTGGCCTTCTCGGCGTCCACGCCGTCGAAGATGCCGGACATCCCCGCGACCAGCCGGTCCCCGATGTCGCCGGGGCAGCCGAACATCTGCTTGAAGACCAGCAGCGGCAGCCGCTTGGCGTAGTCGCCGATCAGGTCCGCGGTGCCCGCGCGGCTGAAGTCGTCGATCAGGGCGTCGGCGCTCTGCTCGACGTAGTGGCGCAGCTCGTGCGGGTCCACCCGGTCCAGGCTGTCGGTCACCGCGGAGCGCAGCCGGGTGTGCGCCTCGCCGTCCGCGTACAGGCAGTTGGGCCGGTAGACCATCATCGGCACCACCGGGTTGTCGGCGGAGACCTCGCCGGTGGCCAGGGCGCGCCAGCGCCGGGCGTCCTTGACGAAGGTCTGGGTGCCGCGCAGCACCTTGAGCGCGGTGCCGTAGGAGGTGACCAGCTTGGCGTCGACTCCGGGGGCCAGCTCGACCGGCGCCGCGGGGCCGTACTCCCGCAGCCGCGCGTAGACGGAGTCCGGGTCGGCGGCGAAGTCCGCGCCGTGGAGCGGGATCCGGTTGCTGCCGCCGCCATGGGCGGGGCAGCCGGGGGGCGGCACCGGGTGGTCTGCGGGGCCGGTGGGTTGGACAGGGGCGGTCACGGGTCAGGGCTCCAGGTCAGCTGAGGGTGAGCAGATGCTCGACGAGGGTGATCAGCGCATCGGTGGCGGACGTCCGGTCACGGGCGTCGCAGACCACCATCGGGGTCTCGGGCAGCAGGTCCAGCGCCTTGCGCAGCCGCTCCTCGTCGTACGAGGGGGCGTCCGGGAAGTCGTTGACGGCCACCGCGTACGGCAGCCCGGCCTCCTCCAGCCGGTCGATGACGTCGAAGGACTGGTCCAGCCGGCGGGTGTCGGCCAGCACCAGGGCGCCCAGCGCGCCGTAGGTGAGGTCGTGCCACAACTGCTGGAAGCGCGCCTGGCCCGGGGCGCCGAAGAGGAAGAGGACCAGATGGTCGTTGAGGGTGAGGCGGCCGAAGTCCATGGCGACCGTGGTGGTCGTCTTGTCCTTGATCCCCGCGAGGTCGTCGACGGCCGCGCCGGCCTGCGTCATGGTCTCCTCGGTACGCAGCGGCCGGATCTCGGAGAGGGTGCCCACCAGGGTCGTCTTGCCGACGCCGAAGGGCCCCGCCACCACGATCTTGACGGCCCGCTGCACCGATGCGGGCAGATAGCGGGTGTCACCGGAGGGCGCGGAGTCCACGGAGTACCTCCTCCACAAGGTCGCGGTCCGGGCGCTCCGCCCGGGGGATGGGGGAGCGGGTGCTCAGTAAGCCCTCGTCGACCAGGTCGGCGATCAGCACCTTGCAGATGCCGACCGGCAGGGTCAGGTGCGCCGAGATCTCGGCGACCGAGAGCGCGCCGCCCCGGCAGAGCCCCAGCAGCGCCTGCTTCTCCGGGCTGAGCAGCCCCGCGGGCCGGCTCCCGGTGACCCGGACCAAGGTGACCAGGTCCAGGGTGTTCCGACTGGGCACGGCCCGGCCGTCGGTGACCACATACGGCCTCACCAGCGCGCTGTCCCGACGGCGGGCGGTCATCCGCGGCCGTCCTCGCCGAGGCGGTCGGGGCTGGCCATGGCCTTCCCCAGGCGGTCCACCAGCTGCTGCATCCGGAAGCTGCACGCCTCCAGGTCGACCCGGTCGGTGGCCGAGACCGCCAGATAGGAGCCCTCACCGGCGGCGATGACCAGGACGAAGGCGTCGTCGAACTCGATCAGGGTCTGCCGCCACGGCGGGACCGGCCCGTTGTCGGCATAGCCGCAGAAGCCCGCGGTGTTGCGGCTGATGGAGACCACTCCGCACAGCGCAGCGGCCTGGCGCTCGGCCTCGTCGCGGGAGATCCCCTGGGAGCGGGCCCGCAGCAGACCGTCCCGGGTCAGCAGGATCGCGTGCAGGGCCTCGGGCATGCCGAGCGCCTCGTCGAGCATCCAGTCGAGTGTGCCGTCATAGTTCATCGCTGCGGCTGCCTTTCGCCCTGCGACGGGCCTTCGGTGGTGTCTGCGGGGGGTGTGGCGCGGCCGGCCCTGGTGCCCCGCTGGAAGGCGCCGAGCGTGGCGGCGTCCTCCTTGGCGGGACGCGGCTCCGGCGCCTGCGGGGCGCGGGGCGCGTCGGCACGGGCGTGCTCGGCGGCGGGCTGCCGGCGGCGGCGCTGCGGCAGGTCGTCCAGGGGGCCTTCCGGGGCGTCGGCCCGGGCTGCGGGCGCCGGGGCCGGAGCCTGGGCCGGGGGTGACACCGGGGCCGCCTGCGGGGCGGGGACGGGCGCGGGGGCAACGGCCGGCGCGGGCGCGGGCGCGGGCGCCGGGGCCGGGGCCGGCTGGGGCTGGTGCGCGGGCTGGGGTGCCGCGGTGCGGGGTGGGGTCACAGTGGGGGCGTTCCGCTCGATCGGAGTGAGCAGGGCGCTGGGCAGGAAGACCACCGCGCGCAGACCGCCGAACGGTGACGCCGAATCGGCGAATGCCCGGAACCCGTATCGGGAGGCCAGCCGGCCGACCACCGCATGGCCGAAGGCCGGGGGGTCGCCGAGCCGGGTGACGTCCACCGCCTGCTCACCGGAGAGCAGCGCGGAGGCCTGTCTGATCTCCTCCTCCAGCATGCCGACGCCGCAGTCGTCGATGACGATCGAGACACCGTTGTGGGCGGACTGGATGGAGACCTCGATCGGGGTGTCCGGCTGGGAGTGCCGTGCGGCGTTGTCCAGCAGCTCGGCGACGGCCAGTACGGCCGGTTCCACCGCTCGGCTCACCACCGCCAGCTCGACCTGGCCGCGGATCTGCACCCGCTGGTAGTCGCGGATCCGGGAGGTGGCGCCGCGGACCACGGCCAGCACCGGGGAGGAGACCCGCTGCCGTCCGGGCCAGGAGCCGGAGAGCACCGCGATGGCCTGGGCACGCCGGCCGATCTGCGCGTTCATGTGGTCGATCTCCAGCAGGCCCTGGAGCACCTCGGGATCGTCGTGCCGGTCCTGCATGGCCGAGATGGCCAGCTGCTGCTCATTGGCGAGGCCCTGCAGCGCCTTCATCGCGGACGCCAGCGAGGCGCGCGAGGCCCGGTCGGCACGGGACTGCGCGGTCTCCACGAAGCCGCCGAACGCCGCGGCGGCGGCGTGCAGGTTCCGACCGAAGGGGGAGCCCTCGAGGCCGGCGTCCAGCAGCCCGGGGATCGGCACATTGCGGCTGTACACCGCATCGGTGACGGCCGGAAGCCGTACCTCGACCAGGTGCCGGGCCTCCTCGTCCCGTGCTCGGAGGTTGCGCTCCAGGGTCGCGGTGCGTCTGCGTGCGGCGGTGGCGGAGCGCCACAGGCGCAGTGCGCCCACGGCAGCAGCCAGCAGGCAGACGACCAGACACCAGAACACCGTTTCGGAAGTTTGAAACGCCATCAGTTCCTCGTGGCACGGGTTTCATTGGCCCGCACAAGCTGACGTGTCGTCAACTTCCCCCCGTGCGTGGCGACTCGGCGCCGCCGCGCGACAGAGTAGCGATCTCTGCCGTGCACGTCGCGTGTCCATGACGAGAATTCGACGGAGCGGCGGAAACTCGCCCCTGGCGTTTGAAGGTTGTGGGAGCGCTCCCGCCCAGGTGCCGGGATCGGGCGGATGGGTTCGAGAAATGAAGGCATGCGGTTAACTTGACGCGCTCGCGACAGTACTGGCTTCATATCTACCAAATCCGACCAACCACGCGACTGTGAGAAGTGGAGGCCGGACCCGCCCCTGGGTCCGCGCTCCTCCGTCGTTCTGGGCGTCGATGGGCCCTGGTGACTGGGAGCGCTCCCATATCGCTCGCGAATCCGCGGGCGACCGAGCACCTCCCCGGTCCGCACAGGCAAGCCCCCACCCAGGCTTACGAGAGGAAGCGGAACGCCCCATGACCAGCACCCCATCGAACCACCGCGTCCGGTCCCGCGCCCGGATCCGTACCGCCGCGGCCGCAGGGGCCTCGGTCCTGCTCGCCGTCGGCGCCGCGCTGCTGCCCCTGCCGAACGCCGAGGCCGCCGCCACGGTCGGCTGCAAGGTCGACTACACCGTCAACCAGTGGTCCGGCGGATACACGGCGCAGATCAAGGTCACCAACCTCGGAGCGGCGGTCAGCAGCTGGAAGCTGACCTGGACCTACGGCGCCGACGAGCACATCACCTCCGCCTGGAACTCGACCGTCACCCAGTCCGGCAAGGCCGTCACCGCCACCAACGTCGCCTGGAACGGCAGCCTCGCCACCGGCGGCAGCGCGGACTTCGGCGTCCAGGGCACCTGGGCGATCGCCGACCCGCCGCCCGCGGACTTCGCCCTCAACGGCACCACCTGCAACGGAGCCACCACCGGCCCGACCCCGACCACCACCCCGCCCACCAGCCCCACCACCCCGCCCACCTCCACTCCGCCCACCTCGACCCCGCCCACCACCCCGCCGCCGACCGCCCCCACCACCCCGCCGCCGTCCGCCGGCTGCGGCACCGCGGTGGTCTGCTCGGGCTTCGAGGACCAGACGGGTACCGTCCCCACCGGCGACTGGCAGGTCGTCACCCCCGACTGTCAGGGCTCGGGCACCGCAGCCATCGACACCTCGGTGGCCTACAGCGGAACCCGCTCCCTGCGGATCGACGGCCACGCCGGGTACTGCAACCACGTCTTCGTCGGCACCACCAAGGACGTCTCCTCGATCGGCCCGGTGCTGTACGCGCGGATGCGGGTCCGGCACACCACCGCACTGCCGTCCGCCCATGTCACCTCGATCACCATGGCGGACGCCAACGACGGCGGCAAGGATCTGCGGATCGGCGGCCAGAACAACGCCCTCCAGTGGAACCGGCAGTCCGACGACGCGACCCTCCCGGTGCAGAGCCCCGCGGGAGTCGCCCAGTCCACCCCGCTGCCGACCGGGCGCTGGGTCTGCCTGCGCTTCCAGATCGACACCACCAAGCAGTCCATGAGCACCTATCTCGACGACACCGAGGTACCGGGGCTGCATCTCGACGGCACTCCCACCCAGGACATCGACAACCAGTGGCTGAGCCGCACCACGGCGCCCCGGCCCACCACCTTCCGCCTCGGCTGGGAGAGCTACGGCAGCGGGGACGACACCCTCTGGTTCGACGACGTCGCGGTCGGCTCCCAGCCCATCGGCTGCTGACCTGCTGACCTGGACGCACCCGGCGCCCCGATGTCGGTGACATCGGGGCGCCGACGGCGCAGGATGACCTCGGAACACCGACGAGGAGAGGGAGCACCCGTGGCCGACAACACCCCTGACACCGCTGTGGCAGTCCTCGGCACCGGCATCATGGGCGCGGCCATGGCCCGCAACCTGGCCCGCGCGGGGCTGCAGGTGCGGGTGTGGAACCGCACCCGGGCCAAGGCCCAGCCGCTGGCGGCCGACGGCGCAAGGGTCGCGGACACCCCGGCCGAGGCGGTCCACGGGGCCGATGTGGTCCTTACCATGCTGTACGACGGCCATGCCGCGCTCCAGGCCATGGGCCAGGCCGCACCGGCGCTGCGGCCCGGCGCGGTGTGGGCCCAGTGCTCCACCGCCGGGCTGGAGGCCCAGCCGGTGCTGGCCGCGTTCGCCACCGAGCACGGCCTGCGCTATGTCGACGCACCCGTCCTCGGCACCCGGCAACCCGCGGAGAGCGGTCAGTTGCTGGTCCTGGCGGCAGGACCGGCGGACACCCGGGCCGTACTGGCACCGGTCTTCGACGCCGTCGGCAGCAGGACCGCCTGGGTGGGCGAGGACGGGGCGGCCGGCGCCGCCACCCGGCTCAAGCTGGTCTGCAACAGCTGGGTGCTCACCGTCACCCATGGCACCGCCGAGGCGCTGGCCCTCGCCCAGGCCCTGGACGTCGACCCGCACGCGTTCCTGGACGCGATCGCCGGCGGCCCGCTGGACATGGGCTATCTCCGGGCCAAGGCCGCCGCCATCATGGCCGGGGACTACAGCCCCAACTTCGCCACCGCCACCGCGGAGAAGGACGCCCGGCTGATCGTCGAGGCCGGCCGGCAGGCCGGCATCGCCCTGGACGTCGCCGCGGCCGGTGCCGAACGGTTCCGCCGGGCAGCCGCGCAGGGGCACGCCGACGACGACATGGCCGCCACCTACTTCGCCTCCTTCGCCGGCTGAGCGCGGTGGGCCGGCCGGTCAGCCGTGCCGGCCGAGCAGCCGTTGCTCCTCCTCGGGGGAGAACCCGCGGCTCAGCGGCGGCTCCCCCGCTCGCGGTCCCAGGCCAGCACATCGGCGGCGGTGACCTCCAGCGGGGTCGCGGGCAGACCGGCCGCCCGGGCGCGGGCCGGACTCCGCTGCTGGGTGACACGGTCCGCCCGGACCAGCGGGAAGCGCGGCGCCGTCCCGGGCGGCACCGGCACGATCTCCACCCGGCTGCCCGCCGCCCGGGCGCAGCTCTCGATCAGCCCGCCCAGGGTGGTCGGCTCCGCCGGGCCGACGGCATGGAAGGCGCCGGGCCGGTCGTCCGCCAGCAGCTGCACCACCAGACGGGCAACATCGCGGGAGTCCACCACCTGCACCGGCTGCTCCGGATCGCCGGGCAGTGCGACCCGTCCGCCGCGTGCGGCCCGGCGCACCCAGTAGGTGAAGAGGTCCGAGCCGTCGTGCGGCCCGACCACCTGGCCGGGGCGCACAACGGTGGCCCGGTCGCCGTAACGGGCCGTCACATCGTCCTCGCAGGCCGCCTTGGACGGACCGTAGGTGGCGTCGTCCAGGTCCTGGACCTGCCGCACATGGCGCACCGGGGCCAGTCGCGGGGTGTCCTCGTCGGCGCCCGGCCGTACGCCCTCCCGGGCGTAGACCGCGTTGCTGGAGATGAAGAGGTAGCGGCCGACCCGGTCGCCCAGCGCGTCCATGGCCTGCCCGACCTGGCGCGGGAGATAGCCGCTGACGTCCACCACGGCGTCCCAGCTCCCGGCTCGCAGTGCGTCGTAGTCGCCGGTGTCGCGGTCGCCGATGAGCCTCGGTACGTCCGGGAAGAGGCCGGTGCCGGTCCTGCCGCGGCTGAAGAGCGTCGGTTCGGCGCCGGCGCGCAGGGCGTCCTCCACGATCGCCCGGCCGACAAAGGAGGTACCGCCCAGTACGAGGATGCGCATGGCACCCGATGCTAGGGCTTGTCCGACCATTCGCGCCTGGCACGCCCTGGCCCAAAGGGGCCGGGCTCCGGACGGCAGCCGGAGCGGATACGGGAGGTGACGTGGCGTCGGCAGGGGGTTGGTCGGGGAGGCTGCCCGGGCGGCGGGGTGTGCGCGTTGCGGCCCGGCTCGGTGTGCGTCGCGGCAGGGTGAGGTGACGTCCTTGTGCCGTCCGGCGCGGGGCGTGGACCGTCCGGGGCCTGTGCGGGGGTATGTCCGATCTCCATTATGGCACTCCAGCTTGCATGCAGTGCCAATAAGCTGTTGAGACGTCATGTCAGCAGCGTGCACGTGCAACTGCACGCCCCTAGGCAGTATGCAAGGGGGTCCGGTAGCTTGCCCTGCCACCGCCGGTCGGTTCGGCGGTGCAACGGGTGAGGGAGAGTGGCACGGTGCGCGACTTCAGCGTCCCGCCCTTGGTGGAGCCCCCGCGGAGCGGGGGGCTGGCCGACACGGTCTACCAGGTGGCGGCACAGGAACCGCAACGGATCCAACTGGCGAGGCGGGCACCCGGGGCCGCCGGCTGGTCGGAGGTGACCGCGGCCGCCTTCCGCGACGAGGTGACGGCCCTCGCCAAGGGGCTGCTGGCGAGCGGCGTCCGGTTCGGCGACCGGGTCGGCATCATGGCGCGCACCCGCTATGAGTGGACCCAGTTCAGCTATGCCCTCTGGTCGATCGGCGCGCAGGTGGTGCCCATCTACCCCACCTCCTCGTCGGAGCAGGTCAGCTGGATCCTGGCAGACTCCCGTGCGGTCGCCTGCGTGGTGGAGCACGAGGACGACGCCATGACCGTCGGCGCCGCCTGCGACGGGCTGCCCACCCTCAAGCGCATCTGGCAGCTGGACGGCGGCTGTGTACGGCAGCTGTCCCGGCTCGGCCGGGACATCCCGGACGAGACCGTGCACAGCCACCGTGCAGCCGTCGACCCCAACTCGCCCGCCGCGATCACCTATACCTCCGGCACCACCGGGCGGCCCAAGGGCTGTGTGGTCACCCATGCCAACTTCGCCGTGGAGTGCGACACCCTCCAGGCCGGCTGGGGCGCACTGGCCGCCGCACCGGGCGAGCAGCCGGCCATCCTGGTGTTCCTGCCGCTGGCCCATGTCTACGGCCTGATGGTGCAGGTCTACTGCCTCCGCGCGGGGGTGCGGCTCGGCCACCAGCCGGAGATCACCACCGGGGAGCTGCTGCCCGCGCTGGCGTCCTTCCGGCCCACCTTCCTCTTCGCCGTGCCCTATGTCTTCGAGAAGATCGTCTCCCGGGCGCGGCTCAGCGCCGCGGATGCCGGCCGGACGGAGGCCTTCGACAAGGCCATGGACGTGGCGGTGCGCTTCGCCGAGGCCCAGGAGGCGCGCCGGGAACGCAGCGGACCGGGGCCCAGCCCCGCCCTGCGGCTGCGGCACCGCATGTACGACCGCCTGATCTACCGCAGACTGCGCGCGGTGCTGGGCGGCCGGGTGCGCCATGCGGTCTCCGGTGGCTCCGCGCTCAGCCGCACGCTGGGGCTGCTCTTCGCGGGCATCGGCATCACCGTCTACGACGGCTACGGGCTGACGGAGACCACCGGCGCCGTCACCGGGCAGCCGCTGGGCCGTACCAAGTTCGGCACCGTCGGCCGTCCGCTGCCCGGCTCCGCCGTGCACATCGCCCCCGACGGTGAGATCTGGGTGCGCGGCGGCACCGTCTTCGCGGGCTACCTCAATGATCCGCAGGGCACCGCGGAGGTGCTCAGGGACGGCTGGTTCGCCACCGGTGACCTGGGGTCCCTGGACCAGGACGGCTATCTCTCCATCACCGGCCGCAAGAAGGACGTCATCATCACCAGCGGCGGCAAGAGTGTCGCCCCGGCGGTGCTGGAGGAGCGGGTGCGGGCGCATCCGCTGATCTCCCAGTGCCTGCTGGTGGGGGACAACCGGCCCTATGTGGCGGCGCTGATCACCCTGGACCCGGAGGCGCTGGTGCACTGGCAGCGGGTGCACCAGAAGCAGGCCGACGCGGGCTGGGGGGCGGTGTCCGACACGGATCTGCAGGAGGAGATCCAGCGGGTGGTGGTGACCGCCAACACCGCCGTGTCCCGGGCGGAGTCCATTCGTGCCTTCCGCATCCTGCCCGTGGAGTTCAGCGTGGGCCAGGGACTGCTCACGCCGTCGCTCAAACTGCGCCGCCGGGCGATCGTCAAGGCGTACGCCGCGGACATCGACGAGCTGTACGCGGGGTGACACCCCGCCCCGCCGGACGGGACGACCGCGTCCCGTCCGGCGGGGTGTCCCCGCTGTGGCGGGTAGCGGTCAGCCGCGGGCCGGTTCCACCGTGACGTCCGCGCGGGAGTCGTAGAAGCAGACCAGCCCGGCGATGGCCGCGCTCTCCCGCAGCGGGGTCGGATAGGTCCAGGCGACATCCGTGTGCAGCCGGCCGTCGATCCGCGCCGAGAGATGCTCCGCGCGGCCCTTGTACGGGCAGCGGCTCACCGTCTCGCCCGGCTCCAGCAGGTCCAGCCGCACATCGGTCTTCGGCAGGTAGAACCGCGGCGGCAGCCCGGTCTCGAAGAGCACCCGGGGGCTGCTGCTCTCGGCCACCGTCACGCCCTCGATCTCCACCCGCACCGACCGGGACGAGGACAGGATGTCGATCCGGGTGTAGGGGCTGCGCGGGTGGACGAAGACCTCCTCGTCCTCCTCGAACCAGGCGTCCATGGCGTCCCAGTCCAGTCGCACCAGGTCGCGCAGCTGCGCCACCGGGGAGTCGGGGTAGCGCACCGCGGCGCCCTGCGCGGTGCGGCCGCCGGACCGTACATCGAACAGCTGCCCCTCACCGAGCGCGGGGGAGTGTCTGGTGCGGCCGGTGGGCTCCAGATCCGCCCGGAGATCGGCCGCGGGGAGGTAGTAGGCCGGGTAGTACGGGATCTCCCACACCAGGGCCGGCCGGACGGTGTCGACGACCGGGAGGCCGCCCAGGAAGGCGCGGATCCGCTTGCTGCCTGCCTCGACGCGAGGGTGCTGCTCCGCAGGTTCGGTAGCCATGGCCGTACAACGCGGACGGCGGGCGCCGGATTCCGTACCGGCCCCCGGAGCCGGCCGTGCGCGGTCGGGCGGGGCCGGGTCACTCGGTCTGCGGCACCGCGCTGGTCCAGGCCCAGCCGTCGTCGTCCTCGGGGACGGCGGGTGCGGTGTCGGTGCCGGGCTCGTCGGGGTCGCCAGTGCTGATCTCAGGGTCCATGACCGGGCAACGCCGCAGGTGGGGAGGGGGTCACGGCCGGGCTGCCGCGGTACGGCCGTCCGGGTGCCGGGGCTGGATCTGAAGGCCCGTCAGCAACTTCACATACCGATCGGTATTGTCAATGCCTCCGGACTGTGTCAGGCTCCGGATGCGGGCGGGGGTCCCCCCGTCTCCCGCCCGCACCAGAGCCGGAGCGCCGTCAGCGGCTCGCGCCCGCGGTGTGCAGCACCGCCGCCGCGAGCCGGTCGGCGCTCCTGTACGAGCTCTCCTCCGCAGGCTTCCGGACGGCAGCACGACATGGCTGGCCGTCAGCCGCACCGACATCCCCGCAGCCCCGCCGACAGCCTCCGCCGCAGCCTTGCGCAGTCGGCCCCGGGCGGTCGGCGCGAGCCGGTGGGTGAGCGGCGTCCCGGGTGGCCCGCAGACCCCTCGCGCATCTCCGTACGGAACACCGCGCGGCTGATCCGGCGCCCACCCGTACAGTCAGGCAGAGGGCTCCGGCGCCGTCCGGTGACACGATCGGTTCCGGCAGCCGCAGGGCGCGAAGCCGCCCTCCGGCGGTTCCGCGCCCTGCGGCACGGCGGGTCAGCTCTGCTGGGTGGCCCAGAACTCGTCCCAGGAGATCAGGCCGTCGCCGTTGCTGTCGGCAGCCTTGATGACGCTCTTGGCGAGCTCCTCGGTGACGTAGTGGTTGCCGAGAGCCGCCATGGTGCTCTTGTACTCGGCAGCCGAGATCTGTCCGTCGCCGTTGACGTCGAACCGCTCGAACGCCGCCTTGGCCGCCTCGATGTCCGCCATGGGGGTGCCCCTCCTCGTTCACAGTTGTGGTGCAGCGGCACGCTAGCAGGAGGGCGCTGCCGCTCCCCAGTGACCACCTGCGGCCGCCCTCTTCCGCCAGAGGCCGAAGGGGGCGAGTCATCGCCCGGAAATGGGTAGGAGAGCGGCGGTGCCGGGCAGTGGACGGCGGGTCAGGCGCCGTGGGTACGGTGTCTGGGTGCGCCGCCGGGCGCTGGAGGTGCGGAAGTGTGAGCGAGGGCACACTGCGTAGCGAGGAACCGGCAGATCCGGAGTTCGATCATCCGGCTCTGCTCTACCAGGGGCTGGACGCCTATCTGGACGGCGTCGGCAGCTTTGTCCGCGCGGGCCTGGAGGCCGGTGAACCGGTGCTGGTCGCCGTCCCGCGACCGCGCCTGGGACCGCTGCGCGAGCGGCTAGGCGACACCGCCGGCGCGGTCGACTTCGCCGACATGGCCGAGCTGGGCCGCAATCCGGGCCGGATCCTCGCCGCGCTGCGTGAGTTCGCCGACCGCCACACCACCGGCCGCAGCCGACTGGTCGGCGAGCCGATCTGGCCGCAGCGCTCACCCGCCGAGGTGCGGGAGGCCACCCGTCACGAGGCGCTGATCAACCTGGCCTTCCGGCGGCGCCCGGTCTCCATCCTCTGTCCCTATGACACCGCGGGCCTGGCGCCCCGGGTCGTCGAGGACGCCCGTCGCACCCATCCCACGATGCTCCAGGGAGGCAAGCGCTGCACCTCGGTCGGCTACACCGCCCCCGCGCAGGTGTGCGCCGACTGCGACACGGCGCTGCCGCAACCGCAGCGCTTCCAGCGGCTGGGCTTCACCGCCGGGGAACTGGCGGCCGTCCGCGGCTGGCTGGACCACCGGCTGGCGGCGAGCGGACTGGACCGCGGTCGCCGCCGTGACCTGGTGCTGGCGGTCGGCGAGGCCACCGGGAACTCGGTGGCCCACGGGGGAGGCGGCGGAGAGCTGCGGGTCTGGTCCGAGGGCGGTGCCGTGGTGGCGGAGGTACGGGACTCCGGCCGGCTGGGCGACCTGCTGGCCGGACGCCGGCGGCCGGGGCTGGCCTCCGCGGAGGGCGGCCGCGGCCTGTGGATGATCCACCAGCTCTGCGACCTGGTCGAGGTGCGTGCCGGCCATGACGGGCTGGTGCTGCGGATGCACATGGACATCGGCCCGGCCGCAGCGCGGAGTTAGGGCCGTTCCGAGCGGTCCGTGCCGTGCGCGGGGGCCGGGCGCCGCCGGGCCGGTACGCCGTGCCGAACGGCTCCGCCGCTGCTCAGCGGGTGGCCAGTCCATTGCGGAGCAGCGTCCACACCGCCTCCAAGTCCTCCTCGATCCGCGGCCCGGACCACTGGGCGGCATGGCATGGATCGTGGAAACGGGAGGTGGCCTGGAAGAAGGCCCGGGCGGCGGTGGCCGGATCGTCGGCGGCGAAGATGCCCTGGGCCACACCGTCGGCGATGATCGCGGTCAGCTGCTCGACCAGGGTCTCCAGATGCCGCTCCACCACCTCGCTGGTCTGGCCGATCAGCGTGGTGTAGGTGGCGAACAGCTCGGGGTCGTCCAGCGCCTTGTGCTGCTTGGCCTCAAAGAGCGTCCTCAGCCAGCGGTGCAGCCGTTCGTCCGCCGGACCGGCATCGGCGGCGATGCCCGCCAGCGAGGTATGGGCCCGGTCCAGCCACCGCTCGGTGACGGCCTCGCGCAGCGCGGCCTTGCTGGAGAAGTGGCGGTAGACGCTGCCGTGACTGACCCCGAGCGTCCGGGCGACATCCACGACGGTGGCCTTGGCCGGGCCGTACCGCCGCAGCACGTCCTCGGTCGCCCGGAGGATCCGCTCGGGGGTCAGTGCACTCTCCGTCACGGGTGGGGCCGTCCTCAGTGGTCGCGGTGGGGTCCGGACTCGCTGTCCAGATGGGCCATCTGCTGGGCAGCGTACCGGTCGCCGGCGGCGGCCCCGGCGGGCACCGCCTCCTCGATCCGGGCCAGGTCGCGGTCGGAGAGCCGCAGGTCGAGCGCCCCGAGCGCCTCGGCAAGCCGGTCCCGGCGGCGGGCGCCGACCAGCGGGACGATGTCCTCGCCGCGGGAGAGGACCCAGGCGATGGCCGTCTGGGCGACGGTGGCCTGCCGCTCCTCGGCGACCGCGCGCAGGGCGTCCACCAGGGTGAGGTTGTGGGCCAGGTTGTCGCCGCTGAAGCGGGGGCTCATGGCGCGGAAGTCCCCGGGGGCGGTCTCGCGGTCCTTGCTCCAGCGGCCGCTCAGCAGGCCGCGGGAGAGCACTCCGTAGGCGGTGACGCCCCCCCAGTTCACGGGCGGTGGGCAGGATCTCGGTCTCGATGGAGCGGGAGAGCAGCGAGTACTCGATCTGCAGGTCGGAGACGGGATGTACGGCGTGGGCGCGGCGCAGGGTGGCGGCGCTCACCTCGGACAGGCCCAGGTGACGGACGTAGCCGGCCTGGACCAGCTCGGCGATGGCGCCGACCGTCTCCTCGACCGGCACGGCGGGGTCGAGCCGGGCGGGACGGTAGATGTCGACATGGTCGGTGCCCAGCCGGCGCAGTGTGTAGGCCAGGAAGGTCTTCACCGACGCCGGACGGGCGTCGTTGCCCAGCCAGCTGCCGTCCGGGCCGCGCAGGGCGCCGAACTTCACGCTGATGGCGACCTGGTCGCGGTCGCGGCCGCGAAGCGCCTCGCGAATCAGCATCTCGTTGTGGCCCATGCCGTAGAAGTCGCCGGTGTCCAGCAGGGTGACGCCGGCGTCGAGGGCGGCGTGGACGGTGGCGATGGACTCCGTCTCGTCCGCGGGGCCGTAGAGGTCGGACATGCCCATGCAGCCGAGTCCGATGGCGGAGACGGCGGGGCCGGTGGTGCCGAGGGGGCGGGTGATCAAAGTGACTCCTCAGGGGTGGTGACAGAACGAGCATCGCATGACGGGTGACAGATTTCAATATCTGTCACCCGTTATTCGCCGGCGCCGGCGCGCCGCGGGGTGTCGGGGTTCTCCGACCCGTCCGGCCTGATCGCTCTTGCCAGAGGCGTCGGTCACCCGCGAGACTGGGAGCCGACCGAACGGTCAGTAGGGAGGTGGGGTCGATGTCCAGCACCGGTACAGCAGCCGCCGCGGCGACCGCCGCAGCACCCGGAGCCGATGCGCTGCAGCACCGTTTCGAGCAGGTCGTCGAGTCCGAGCAGCGGATCGAGCCGAGGGACTGGATGCCGGACGGCTACCGGGCGACGCTGATCCGGCAGATCGCCCAGCACGCCCACTCGGAGATCATCGGCATGCAGCCGGAGGGCAACTGGCTTACCCGCGCCCCCTCCCTGCGCCGCAAGGCGATCCTGCTGGCCAAGGTGCAGGACGAGGCCGGGCACGGCCTCTACCTCTACTCCGCCGCGGAGACCCTGGGCGTCGACCGCGCAGAGCTCACCGAGAAGCTGATCAGCGGCCGCCAGAAGTACTCCTCGATCTTCAACTACCCCACCCTGACCTTCGCCGACGTCGGGGTGATCGGCTGGCTGGTGGACGGCGCGGCCATCTGCAACCAGGTGCCGCTCTGCCGCTGCTCCTACGGCCCCTACGCCCGCGCGATGGTGCGCATCTGCAAGGAGGAGTCCTTCCACCAGCGGCAGGGCTACGAACTGCTGATGACCCTCTCCCGGGGCACCGAGTCGCAGCGCCGGATGCTGCAGGACGCCGTCGACCGCTGGTGGTGGCCGTCGCTGATGATGTTCGGCCCGCCGGACGCCGACTCGCCCAACACCGCGCAGTCCATGGCCTGGCGGATCAAGCGCCACACCAATGACGAACTGCGCCAGCGCTTCGTCGACATGACGGTCCCTCAGGCCGAACGGCTGGGCGTCACCCTGCCCGATCCCGACCTGGAGTGGAACGAGGAGCGCGGCCACCACGACTTCGGCGAGCCCGACTGGGAGGAGCTCGGCCGGGTCATCCGCGGCCAGGGCCCCTGCAACGCCGAGCGCATCGACCGCCGCCGCAGCGCCCACCAGGAGGGCGCCTGGGTGCGCGAGGCAGCCGCCGCCCACGCCGCCAAGCAGGCCTCCCGAGCCCGCACCACCCCGTCCGCAGGAGGAGCAGCATGAGCGACACCACCGCCCCCCGGGCACAGTGGCCGCTGTACGAGGTCTTCGTCCGCAGCAAGCGGGGCCTCAACCATGTCCACGTCGGCTCGCTGCACGCCGCCGACGAGCGGATGGCCCTGCTCAACGCCCGTGACCTCTACACCCGCCGCAACGAGGGCGTCTCCATCTGGGTGGTCCGCTCGGACGCCATCACCGCCTCCACCCCGGACGAGAAGGACCCCTTCTTCGCCCCCGCCGGCGACAAGGTCTACCGCCACCCCACCTTCTACGACATCCCCGCGGACGTCCCCCACATCTAGCCACACCCCGGAAGAAGGAGCGGCGCGTGAGCGACGACCACGTCTACCTGTCCCTCGCCGAGGCGTCCCCCGAGGGCGAGGCCCGCTGGGCCTACGGCACCGGATTCACCGACCCGCTCAGCGGTGTGGACACCACCCTGCCCACCGGGGTGGACGGCGCCGACCTGGGTGCGTACTGCCTGATGCTGGGCGACGACGCCCTGGTGCTGGCCCAGCGGCTCACCGAGTGGTGCACCCGCGCGCCCGAGCTCGAGGACGAGGTGGCGCTCGCCAACATCGGCCTGGACCTGCTCGGACAGGCCCGGCTGCTGCTCACCCGGGCCGGGCAGGCCGACGGCACCGGGCGCACCGAGGACGATCTGGCGTACCTCCGCGACGAGCACCAGTTCCGCAGCGTCCACCTGGTGGAGCTCGCCAACGGGGACTTTGCGCACTGCGTCGCCCGGCTGCTGCTCTTCTCCTGCGTCCGGCTCGCCCTCCTCCAGCGCCTTGCCGCCTCCGCCGACCCCGTGCTGGCCGCGGTCGCCGCCAAGGGCGCCAAGGAGGTGGCGTACCACCGCGAGTACGCCGCCGCCTGGACGGTCAGGCTGGGCGACGGCACCGAGCTCTCCCACCGGAGGATGCAGGACGCCCTGGACACCCTCTGGCCCCACCTGGCGGAGCTGCTCACCCCGCACCCCGTGGAACTGCGGCTCGCCGCGTCCGGCGCCGCCGTCGACCCGGCCGAGCTGCGCCCCGAGGTCGAGCAGGTGCTCGCCGAGGTGCTGGCCGCCGCCGGGCTGGACCGGCCGCAGGCCCCCGCCGCGGCGGCCGTCGGCGGGCGGGCCGGGCGGGACGGCGTCCACACCGAGGCCATGGGCCTGCTCCTCGCCGAGCTGCAGTGCGTGGCCCGCGCCCACCCCGGAGCGGTCTGGTGACCCCCGGGGCGGGCCCGGCCGACCTGGCCCGCGCGCGGGCCGCCGCCGAGGCCGTGTGCGATCCGGAACTGCCCATGCTCACCCTCGCCGACCTGGGTGTGCTGTGCGGCGTCGACATCGAGGCGTCCGGCGCCGTCACCGCCTGGATCACCCCCACCTACTCCGGCTGTCCCGCGATGGCCGAGATGGCCGCCGACCTGGACACCGCCCTGCACGCGGCCGGTTTCGGCGATGTCCGGGTACGCACCCGGCTCGACCCGCCCTGGAGCACCGACCGGATCACCGAACGCGGGCGCCGGCGGCTCGCGGCCGCCGGTATCGCCCCACCGGGGCCCGTCGGCCCCCGCACCGGCCCGGTGCCGCTGGTCCTCGCACCGACCCGCCCGGCGGTCCGCTGCCCGCAGTGCGGCTCCGCCGACACCCAGGAGCTGTCCCGCTTCGGCTCCACCTCCTGCAAGGCACTGTGGCGCTGCCGCGGCTGCCTGGAGCCGTTCGAGTACGTCAAGGAGATCTGATGGCCGCCCCCGCCGCCACCACCCGGCCGCTGCGCCCGCGCCCCGCCTTCCATCCGCTGCGCATCGCCGGCCTGGACCGGCTGTGCGAGGACGCGGTGGCGGTCACCCTGGACGTCCCCGAGGAGCTGGCCGCCGACTACGCCTTCCGCCCCGGCCAGGCCCTCACCCTGCGGCGCATCGTCGACGGCCGCGACGAGCGGCGCTCGTACTCGATCTGCTCCCCGGCCGGCGGACCGCTGCGGATCGCGGTGCGCGAGGTGCCCGGCGGGCTGTTCTCCGGCTGGCTGGTGCACCGGGCCCGGCCGGGCGACACCGTCGAGGTGCTGCCGCCCAGCGGCGCCTTCACCCCGGAACCGGACCGGCCCGGCACCCATGTGCTGCTCGCCGCAGGCTCCGGGATCACCCCCATGCTCTCCATCGCCGGCTCACTGCTCGACTGGGACGACCGCTCGCAGGTCACCCTGCTGTACGGCAACCGCCGCACCGACACGGTGATGTTCACCGACGAGCTCGCCGACCTCAAGGACCGGTTCCCGGGCCGTTTCCAGCTGGTCCATGTGCTCTCCCGGGAGGCCCGCGACGCGGAGCTGCTCACCGGCCGGCTCGACCCGGAGCGGCTCGCCGCCCTGCTGGACGCCCTGGTCGACACCGCCTCGGTCGACCACTGGTGGCTCTGCGGTCCGCACGAGATGGTGACCGGCGCCCGGGCGGTGATCGCCGCGCGCGGTGTGCAGCCGGACCGTGTCCACCAGGAGCTCTTCCACGCCGAGGACGAGCTGCCCCCCGAGCCCGTGCACCACGACGAGGCCACGCCGACCGGGCCGGTCAGCGAGGTGACGGTGGTGCTCGACGGACGCGCCACCGAACTGCGGCTGCCCCGGGACCGCAGCCTCCTCGACGGCGCCCAGCGCTCCCGCCCCGACCTGCCGTTCGCCTGCAAGGGCGGGGTCTGCGGCACCTGCCGGGCGCTGGTGGTCGAGGGCGAGGTCCGGATGCGGCGGAACTTCGCGCTGGAACAGGCCGAGGTCGACGCCGGGTATGTGCTCACCTGCCAGTCGCTGCCGGTCTCCGACCGGGTGGTCGTCGACTACGACCGCTGAGCGTCCACGCCCGCAGGGACGGGTGCGCCCTGGGCGTGCAGCAGCGCATGGACCCGGGCGGCGGCCTCGCGCCCGGCGCGGTTGGCGCCGACGGTACTGGCGGAGGGGCCGTAGCCGACCAGCTGGATGCGGGGGTCGGCGATGGCACGGGTGCCGTCGACCCGGATGCCGCCGCCGGGCTCGCGCAGCCCCAGCGGCGCCAGATGGCCGACCTCGGGACGGAACCCGGTGGCCCAGACGACCGCGTCGACCGCGATGCTGCGGCCGTCGTCCCAGGCGACACCGGTTGCGGTGAGCCGGTCGAACATGGGCAGCCGGTTCAGCGCCCCCAGCTCCCGGGCGCGCAGCACCGCCGGGCTGTCGGTCAGCCCGGTCACGCTCACCACGCTCTGCACCGGGAGTCCGGCCCGGACCCGCTGCTCGACCCGGGCCACCGCGGCGCGGCCCGCCTCCATGGTGAAGGGGGTGTCGCGGAAGACCGGAGGGCGGCGGGTCACCCAGAGGGTCTCCGCGACCGCCGCCGTCTCCGACAGCACCTGGATCGCGGACGCCCCGCCGCCGACCACCACCACCCGCTGCCCCCGGAACTCCTCCGGCCCGGTGTACTCCGCGTAGTGCAGCTGCCGCCCACGGAACAGGCCGGCCCCCGGGTAGTGCGGGACGAAGGGCCTGGTCCAGGTGCCCGTGGCGTTCACCAGGGCCCGGGCGGACCAGTCGCCTGCGTCCGTCTCCACCAGCAGCAGCCCCGCCGGACCCGGCCGCACGGCCCTTACCCGTACCGGGCGCAGCACCGGGAGGGTGTGGGCCCGCTCATAGGCCGCGAAGTACTCAGGCACCGCGTCACGGGCCGGCCGCCTCGGGTCGGCGGCCGGCAGCGGCATGCCCGGCAGGTCGTGGAAGCCGTGCACGGACGCCATGGTCAGGCTGGGGGAGCGGTGGCCCCAGGCCCCTCCCGGGGCCTCGTCGGCGTCCAGCACCACAAAGCCGCTGTACGGGGCGAACCCACGCCGCCGCAGGTGGTACGCCGCCGACAGCCCCGCCTGGCCCGCTCCGACGACGACCACATCGGCCCTGGACGCGGGGGCGGTGGACACGGGGGCGGGTGCGGCGATGGCGGGCCGGACCTCTTCGGCGGAAGCAGTCACGCCCCTGCAACACCCGGGCTGCTGCGCCTCTTCCGGGGCGGCCCGTGCAGGCACCGGCGGCGGCCTGCCGCTGGTGCCTGCCGTTGTGCCATGTCCGCCGTTGTGCCATGCCGGCAGGGGAGAGCGGACAGCAGTCGGGGACCACGATGGCGCCGGCCGCCGTGTCGACCGCGGAGAGCACCGTCGAGGGTCCCGCTGCACCGGGTCGCCCGGGCAGTACCGCACCTCGGTGCAGGCTCCCGAGACATCGGCGGACCAGGCCCGCCGGAGCGGGTGCACCGGCCTGGCCGTCGAAGCCGGCATCCACACCGGCCGATGCGCCCCGGGCCGGGCAGGGCGGGTACCGCGCGATCGAGTCGTCCTCGGCGCTGTGCCGCCCTGCCGCGGAGCCCGGGGCGCGGAGCCCGGAGCCATGTCTGGGCGGTGCCTTGCCAAAGAGGGAGCGGAAGGACGCGGCTCAGCCGCGCTGCGGCTCCTGCTGCCTGTCCTGTGCGGTACGGGCGGCCGCAGCCGGGGCCGCGACCGCCGGACGGGGCAGCAGCAGGCAGGCGGCTGCGCCCAGCAGGGCGGCGACCGCGGTGGCGGTCCAGCCGTGGCGGAAGGCGTGCAGGGCGGCCTGCGCGGTGGCGGGGGAGCCCAGCAGGGTGACCATCAGCGCCACCCCGAGGACCGATCCGGTCTGCCGGGCCATGGTGGTGACGGCCGATCCGGTCGCGAAGCGGTGCGGGGGAAGGGCCGTAGCGGCCGCGCCGACCAGGGTGGGCAGCGCCAGTGCGACACCGAGGCCGGTGACCAGCATGCCGGGGAGGAGCCCTGCCGCCCAGTTCGGCCGGGTCTCCAGGGCCGTCGCCCACCAGAGCGTCCCGATGCCGAACACCAGGCAGCCGAACGCGGCGACCCGAGCGGGTCCGAAGCGGTGCACCACCCGTCCGGTGGCCAGGGTGAGCGGGGGGACCAGCAGCGGTCCGGGTGCGATGGCCAGGCCGGTGCGCATCGCCGAGTAGCCCCACACCTGCTGGCACCAGAGCACCGAGGTGAGCAGCATTGCGGCGAAGCCGACGGAGAAGAGCAGCGAGGCCCCCGATGCGACGGCGAACGCCCGGATCCGCAGCAGCGGCAGCTCGACCACCGGGGCCGGATGGCGGGCCGAGCGCAGCAGGAAGCAGCCGGCCAGTACCGCCGAGGCGGCCAGCGTCCCGATCACCCCGGCGGAGCTCCAGCCCCAGTCGCGGGCCTTGACCAGGCCGAGGGCGAGGGCGCCGATGCCCAGGGTGAGCAGTGCCGCCCCGGCGAGGTCGGGCAGCGGGCCGCGCTGGTCCGGCCGTACGTCGGGCAGCAGCCGGGCCCCGACCGCGAGTGCGGCCGCCCCCACCGGGAGGTTGACCAGGAAGACCCAGCGCCAGTCGGCCGCCACCAGCAGACCGCCCAGCACGGGGCCGAGCCCGGCCGCGATGCCGCCGATGGCGGCCCAGCCGCGGACCGCCTGGGACCGGCGCTCGGCGGGGGTGGCGGCGAGCAGCAGCGCCAGCGAGGTGGGCATCAGGGCGGCGGCTCCGGCGGCCTGCAGGATCCGGGCTGCGACCAGCCAGCCGACGCCGGGGGCCAGGGCGCACAGCGCGGACGCGGCGGTGAAGACGCCGAGGCCCAGCAGGAAGCCGCGGCGGTGTCCGGCCCGGTCGGCGAGGCGTCCGGCGGGGACCAGCAGTGCCGCGAAGACGATGGCGTAGGCGTTCAGCACCCAGGAGAGCGAGGACAGCGAGGCGTGGTGGAAGGAGGTGCCCATCGCGGGCATGGCCACATTGACGATGAACAGGTCGAGATTGACCACGAAGACGCCTGCGGCCACCACCCAGGTGGTGGCGGTCGCCGACAGTCGTGAGTTTGATTCTCCAACTCTCATGGGGGCAAGCTAGCGCCAGTGAGTTTGGAATGGCAACCTTGAGGAGTGACCAGTACGAACCCCGCTCTGCCCGGGCGTCCCTGCTCCGCCGCCGCAGCCCTCGGCCTCGTCGGCGAGAAGTGGGCGCTGCTCGCGGTGCGCGAGATCTCCCTCGGCAACCACCGCTTCGACGCGCTGGTCCGCAACACCGGCGCCCCCCGCGACCGGCTCACCGCACGACTGCGCGCCCTGGAGGAGGCGGGCGTGGTCGAGCGCCGCCCCTACAGCGAACGCCCCCCGCGCTTCGAGTACCACCTGACCCAGGCCGGCCGGGACCTCAACCCGGTGATCCGCGCCCTGATCACCTGGGGCGACAAGTGGGCCGTCGACGAGCCCCCCGCCGTACTGCGCCACCGGGACCACGCACTGGAGCCGGCCCTCGTCTGCCGCTGCTGCGGCGACGAGGTGACCCAGGGCGAGGTGGAACTGGAGGTCAGGGCCCCCGGCTGGAGCCGCAGCGGCCCCGTCGGTTGACCGGACAGATCGGACAGATTAGACAGACCGGACAGGCCGGACTGACCGGGCGGGCCGCTACCCGGCGGCCCCCGCGGCCGCCCCCCGCACCTGGCCGAAGATCAGGCTGGTCCGGGCCTGCTGCACCGCCGGATGGGCGGTCAGATGCTCCAGGACGAAGTCCCGCAGCGCCGCCGTGTCCGCTGCCGCCACGTGCAGCAGATAGTCGTCCGGCCCGGCGACATGGAAGACCGACAGCACCCCCGGCAGGTCCGGCGCGCCCTTGACGAAGGCCGCCACATGCCGGGGCGCGTGCGAGTGCAGCCGCACCGCGATCATGGCCTGGACGCCCAGGCCCAGCGCACCCGGGTCCACATCGGTGTGGAAGCCCCGGATGACGCCCCGCTCGCACAGCGACCGGATCCTGGTCAGGCAGGTCGACGGCGCGATCCCGACCGCCTCCGCCACAGCCTTGTTCGGAGTGCGCGCATTGTCGCGCAGCACCCGCAGGATGGCCCGGTCGACGGGCGCCAGCTCGTGGTGAAGTTCGTTCGGCACGAGCACGATGGTGACCCCCTGTACCGAAGAAGAGCAAGAGTGAGCCGGCGGAATCCGAATATCGTGCGGTCCGATCGCGCCGGGCGCCGGAAGTCCTCCACCGTGGCTGCCACAGCGCACCCGCCCAGGGAGGACCGACATGCCGGAACGCCGCCGCCCCGACACCACCGCCGTCCACGCAGGCCGCAGCGATCTGCACGCCCTGGGCGTCCATGTGCCGCCCATCGACCTCTCCACCGCCAACCCGCTGCCCGGCGTGGGCACCGGCGGCGACGCCTATGAGCAGCTGGCCGGCGGCGGCCGCCCCGACCCCGCTCACAGCCATGTCTACCAGCGGCTGTGGAACCCCACCACGGCCCGCTTCGAGGACGCCCTGGCGGAACTGGAGGAGCAGCCCGAGGCGGTCGCCTTCGCCTCCGGCATGGCCGCGCTCGCCGCCTGCCTCACCGCCGCCCGCGCCGCGGGGCGCGGCCATGTGGTCGCGGTGCGCCCGCTCTACGGCGGCACCGACCATCTGCTGGCCACCGGACTGCTCGGCACCGAGGTCAGCTGGGCCGAGCCGGAGACCGTCGCCGCCGCGCTGCGCCCGGACACCGGCCTGGTGATCCTGGAGACCCCCGCCAACCCCACCCTGCAACTGGTCGACATCGCTGCCGTCGCCGCCCAGTGCCGCCGCCCCGGGGCCGACCCGGTGCCGCTGCTGGTCGACAACACCTTCGCCACCCCCGTGCTCCAGCGGCCCGGGCGGCACGGCGCCGACCTGGTGCTGCACAGCGCCACCAAGTACCTCGGCGGCCACGGCGATGTGCTGGCCGGGGTGGTCGCCTGCGGTCCCGCATGGGCCGCCCGGCTGCGGTCGGTGCGGGCCGTCACCGGAGGCATCCTGCATCCGCTCTCCGCCTATCTGCTCCACCGCGGCCTGCAGACCCTGCCGCTGCGGGTGCGCCGGCAGAGCGAGAGCGCCCGGGTTCTCGCCGACCGGCTGGCCGACCGGCCCGAGGTGACCCGGGTGCACTTCCCCGGGCTGCCCGGCGCCGACCCGGCCGGTCTGCTGGGACGGCAGCTGGCACTGCCCGGCTCGGTGCTGGCCTTCGCCGTACGCGGCGGCGCGGCGGCCGCCGAGCAGGTCGCGGCAGGGTGCCGGCTGATCACCCATGCGGTCTCGCTGGGCGGCGTCTCCACACTGATCCAGGTGCCCGCGGCGCTCACCCACCGCCCGGTGGCCGAGGGTGCCCGGCCGGACCCGGGGCTGCTGCGCCTCTCGGTCGGCCTGGAGGACCCCGAGGACCTGCTGGAGGACCTGGCGGCGGCCCTGAATGCGGTCTCCGCGCCCCCGCTGCTCAGCTCAGCCGGCTGATCACCGCCGCGGTGCCGTAGGCGCAGATCTCGGTCCCCGCCTCGGCACCCTCGGTCACATCGAACCGCATGGCCAGCACCGCGTTGGCACCCCTGGCGCGGGCCTGCTCCTGCAACCGCTCCATCGCCTCGTTGCGGCTCTGCACCAGCGTCTTGGTGAGTCCCCGCAGCTCACCGCCGATCAGCGACTTCAGGCCGGCGCCGACCTGTGCGCCCAGATGCCGGGAACGCACCGTGAGGCCGAACACCTCGCCCAGCACCTGGTCCACCCGGCACCCGGCCACCTCGTTGGTGGTCACCACCAGCACATCGGCCGAGGGGCCCTGCCCACCGCCGTACTCGTCGATATTGCCCATACCGCCATCCTCGGCCGGGGCGGCGCGGTCAGCCACCGGGGTCCATGGGGCGGACGATCCGGTGCGGAGGTTCTAGGCTGGGCGCCATGGGTACCGACGCCGCCGTCGACCGGGCCGTCCGTGAGCTCTACCGGGCGCTGCTGGAGGGCTGGAACACACGGGACGCCGAGGCCTTCGCCGCGACGTTCGCCGAGGACGGCGAGGCGATCGGCTTCGACGGCAGCCGCCACAGCGGCCGGGACCAGATCGCGGCCGACATGGCCGCGCTCTTCGCCGGGCACCCCACCCCGGCCTATGTGGCCAAGGTGCGCGGGGTCCGGCTGGTGGGGTCCGACGCCGCCGTCCTCCAGGCCGTCGCCGGGCTGGTGCCACCCGGCGAGTCCGACCTCAAGCCGGAGCTCAACGCCCGTCAGACGGTCGTCGCCGCCGGGCTCGGCGGGGGCGGGTGGCGGATCGTGCTGCTCCAGAACACGCCCGCGCAGTTCCACGGCAGGCCCGAACTGCGGGACAGCCTCACCGCGGAACTGCGGGACCTGCTGCTGCCGCCGTTCCTCGACGAGTGACCCGGGCGCCGCGGCGCGGCCGCTCTCAGACCGACGGCACCCGGTCCAGGAACCCGTAGACGCTCTTCAGCCGTCCGTCGGCGTCCGCCACTGCCACATCGAAGCCGACCACCGGGGCATCGCCGCCGCCGTCCGGGACCAGCTCCCACCGGAACCGGGCGATGTGGTGGTTGGTGTCGACCTCTCCCGCCAGCCGAAAGGCGAAACCCGGGAACTGCTCCCGGGCCGCGGCCACCACCGCGGCGATCCCGGCGCGCCCGGACACATCGGCCAGGGGGTCGGTGTACGTTCCGTCCTCGGCCCACAGCTCCGCGACGGCCTGCTCCCGGCGCTCCGGGTCGGCCTCGTTCCAGATGGCGAGGTAGCGGACGACAAGCTCCTTGAGGTCGCTCATGGCGGCCCCTCCTTCGGTGTGCTCCGGTGTTTCCCTGACACCGGAAACCCTGTCAGGCGGTCGTCCCGGGGTCGATGACCTCAGAGGTCATCCCCGGCGCCGGCGGCGGTCGTCCACGTCCCGCGCGGCTCGGCCCGGTACACGGGCACCCGCAACCGCCCGGACGGGACGGAGTGTCCCGCAGCCGGTCGGACCGCAGGGGCCGGCAGCGGTGCGGCGCAGCCGGGCGAGCGGTGCAGGGCGACCCGTCGGGGCTCCGGACACCGTCAGGCGAGTGCGCGCCCTGCGCCCCTACGAGTCCCTGGCCCGCGCCCACGCGGTGGCCGGCGACAAGGAACAGGCCCGCACCTGGACCGAACAGGCTCTGGCCGCCGCCGAGGCCATCACCCGGGACGAGGACCGCGAACCGGACCTCGCCGACGTGGAATCCATCCCCGCCCAGCCGCGCTTGTGGTGACCCACCCGCCCACCGAGCCGCCGCCTGGCAGCCGCAGTACCCGCCGCCAGTGCTCGACCGGACGGGTGATCTCCCCGATGAAGCGGTATATGACGTGTCGTCATCTGGTATGGCTCCCGCCATGAAGAAAACCCTCGCCCTTGCCACAGGGCTGAGCAGCGCCCTTGTCGCCTTCTCGGGCACCCCCGCCCAAGCGCTCGGCGGCACCGCGGGCAACGTGTGCATCAACGTCAGCTCAGCCTTCGCGAGAGGCGTTGCCATCGGCTCCCCGGGCCTCCTGTCCGGCAATGTGGTCCAGATCCCGATCAACATGCCGCTCAACCTGTGCGGCAACAGCATCGACATCGTCAAGCACGGCGGGCACGGCGGTGGCGGCGGCGGTCCGGAGTAGCAGAAGCGGTAGGACAAGCAGAACAAGAGGCCCCCGTCGCGTGAGCGACGGGGGCCTCGGCGTACCGCCCGGGACGGCGGACGACCCGGAGGCGGACCGACAGGCCACCGGCCGGGTGCCGCGCACCTACCAGTCGGTCGTCACCGGGACGCAGGGCGGTCCGCTGGGGCGCGACACCCGGAACCTCCGGCAATGGAACCCGGCGTCGGCCGCGGCAGGACTGGTCCCGCCGCGACCGCCGCGTCAGGCCGACGAGCGGCGTCCCTGCGCCCACGCGGCTTCCCAGCCCCTGCGGCACATGTTCACCCCGGTCCACCTGGATCTGCGGGAGACGATCGTGGCAGTGCTGAAGTGGCCGAGCCGCGCGGTGACGGACGCCTGGTTCGGAGATCAAACCTGATGGATCTCCGCAGATTCTCCCCGGGGCTCTCGGAAGGTGCCTTCCTCTACCTGAGGTCCAGCCCCTTCGGCCAGGGGGTGCCCGGGGTCTTGTACAGGTAGACGATGCCGCCGGAGCCGCCGCGGACGGAGCCGTCGGCGGCGTAGCGCTTGGTGCGCAGCCAGATGTTCTCGAACTGCCGCCGCTGGTAGACATGGCGGACCGCGGCGTCGTCGGAGGAGGCCGGGTCGTTGGCGATGACGTCGCCCTCGGCGGTGAAGCCGATGAGCGTCATCAGATGGCCCGAGGTGTTGTAGCCGGCCCCGTCCAGCTCGGTGGCCAGGAAGGACTGGGACGTTATCACCGGGATGCCGACCTTGATCAGCCGCTCCACGTCATTGAGCGAGTGCAGCCGGGTGACCAGCGCGTCCAGGCCGTAGGAGGCGGCATAGGCGGCGTTGAAGGGCCAGTTGCCGCAGCCGGCGTACTGGCTGTCATAGGTGGAGCGGGCCGCCTGGCAGACCGCCGGGTCGGCGTAGCCGGGGTCGATCCAGGAGAGGTCGGCGGCCGAGGGGTGGTGGCCCCAGTACTCGATCACCATCTCCGAGGAGGTGGGGCTGCACCAGGCCTCACCGCCGTTGTCGTACTGCGGGTACTGGCCCTTGTGGACGTCCTGCGAGTAGCGGGGGACGGCCAGTTCGATCCCGCGTCCCTCGCCGGGGACGGAGGCGGGCACGGTGAAGCGGTCGGGGATGTCGGAGGCCATGGCGCCGAGCCTGCGGACGAAGGGTGTGGCGGTGCTTCCGGGGCTGCGGCGCAGGGTGATCCGCAGGCGGTAGGAGGCCAGTCGCAGCCCGCTCGCCTTGTCGCTGATCTCGAAGGTGTCGGTGGAGATGTCGCTGCGGGAGTCGCTCTGCCCGTCGACCGAGGTGCGGCGGATGTCGGTGTCGTCGCGGGCCCAACGTCCCATCACATACCAGGGGGTGGCAGTGCCGTCGCTGTAGGTGCCCTGGAGCTCCACCTCGATCCAGGTGCCGGGCGGGGTGTCGGCGTTCCAGGAGGCGACCAGTTCGCTGGCGCCGAAGCCGGGGCGGTGCTCGGGCGAGGTCCAGGTCGCGTACTCCCAGTCGGCGGTGGTGCCGGTGTGGGGGTCGGTGTACGGGGCGGTGCCGAGCGGCCGGTCGATGGCGATGCCGTCGGGGGCGTGGCCGCCGCCGGGCCGCACCCGCACGCCGGCGGCGGTCCCCTTGTGCCAGTCCGCGTAGCGGGTCCAGGCCTGGTAGTCCACCGGAGCGGTGTCGGGGGTCCGTTGGCGGCCCGGCACGGCGGCGTGCGCGGTCTGCGGGAGGGCCACGGCTGCGGCTGCGGCGAGCGCGCCGGTGAGGGCGGCGCGGCGGGAGATCGGGGCCTGCTCCATGAGCGCTCCAGGAGTCGACGAGTGCACGACAGGGCATCACTCTCCTCGCCGCCCCGAGCGGTTGCCAGCGAATGCGGCGGTGTGTCCGCCCACACCGAACAATCGGGCGGCCGGACAGCGGTGGTCCGCTGGGAGTGAACGGGCGCTGGCCCGCCGGGGCCGACGGCTTGTACGGTCCATGCGCCATGCACATGCCACTCCCTATTCCGAGGGGTAGTCATGACCATCAGCCTCCGGGCCGTCCGCTCCGCCGCGGCCGTCCTCGTCCTGGGTGCGTCGGTGCTGGGCGGCACCGCGGGTGCCGCCGACGCCGCGGGCCCGACGGCCAGGCCCGCACATCCCGACCGCGACTACGCGGGCTCGACGATCCGTCAACACGAGGGCGCCAGTGTCACCCCCCGTACCGTCGGCCCGCTGGCCACCCAGACGCCGGGGATGGACGTCAGCAGCTACCAGGGGAACGTCGCCTGGAGCACCGCCTGGGCCAACGGCGCCAAGTTCGCCTATGTGAAGGCGACCGAGGGCACCAGCTACACCAACCCGTACTTCGCCCAGCAGTACAACGGCTCCTACAACGTCGGCATGATCCGCGGCGCCTACCACTTCGCCCTGCCGGACAACTCCAGTGGCGCCAGCCAGGCCAACTACTTCGTCAGCCACGGCGGTGGCTGGTCCAAGGACGGCAAGACCCTGCCGCCGGCCCTCGACATCGAGTACAACCCGTACGGCGCAACGTGCTACGGGCTCAGCCAGTCGGGCATGGTGAGCTGGATACGTGACTTCAGCAACACGGTCCACAGCCTCACCAGCCGCTACCCGACCATCTACACCACCACCGACTGGTGGACCACCTGCACCGGGAACAGTTCGGCCTTCGGCTCCACCAACCCGCTGTGGGTAGCCCGTTACTCCACCGGCGTCGGGACCCTGCCGGCCGGCTGGAGCTACCAGACCATCTGGCAGTACGCCGACTCCGGCACCTTCCCCGGGGACCAGGACTACTTCAACGGCGCCTACGACCGGCTCCAGGCCCTCGCCAACGGCTGAGCCGCGACCTGCCGGTCCCGGCCGCCACCGGGACCGGCCCCTCCCCCCAGACCCTCCGTCAGGAGTGCTCATGCTTCCTGCCAGAGCGCGACGCACCACGCCGCGCACCCTTGCCGCTGCGGCCGCCGCAGTCCTGCTGTCCGCCGTCGCCGCGGTCCCGCAGGCGCATGCCGCGCAGCCGACGGATCGTCAGCACGACTACCAGGAGGCCGCGCAGCGCTACGGCGTCCCCGAGGCTGTACTGCTCGGCGTCTCCTATCTGGAGTCCCGCTGGGACACCCACGCCGGGCAGCCCAGCACCGACGCGGGCTACGGCCCGATGCACCTCACCGACGCCCGGGCCGCACTCGCCGCCCTGCCGCAGCAGACCGGCGACGCCGAGGGCGACGCCCGCGGTGACGACGCCCGCCCCCTGGCCCGGCCGGCGGCGGCCCTGCCCGCCCCGGAGGCCGTCCCCGTCCGGCTGCGCACCCTGGAGCGCGCCGCCGCGCTCACCCGGCTGCCCGCCGCCGCACTGCGCACCGATCCCGCAGCCAACATCGCCGGCGGTGCCGCCCTGCTCGCCGACCTCCAGCGGCAGCAGCACCGTGCGGCGAGCAGTGATCCGGCCGACTGGTACTGGGCCGTGGCGCGCTACTCGGGAGCGGACGACCAGGCGACCCAGCGTCAGTTCGCCGACGACGTCTACGGAATGCTGCGCACCGGCGCCCGGCGCACCACCGACGACGGCCAGTCCGTGGCGCTGCGCGCCGCCCCGGTCACCACCCCCGCCGCCCCCGCCGAGGACCGGGCCCCCGACTGCCCGCGCACCCTGGCCTGCGAGTGGCTGCCGGCTCCGTACCAGCAGCTGGGGAGCGACCCTGGCGACTACGGCAACTACGACGTGGCCGACCGGCCCGAATCGCAGCAGATCGACTACATCGTCATCCATGACACCGAGGCCAGCTGGGACACCACCCTCAAGCTGGTCCAGGACCCGACCTATCTGGGCTGGCACTACAGCATCCGCTCCGCGGACGGTCATGTCGACGAGCACATCCAGCCCAAGAACGTCGGGTGGCAGGCGGGCAACTGGGACATCAACGCCCGCTCCGTCGGCATCGAGCACGAGGGCTTCCTGGCCAGCGGCGGCACCTGGTACACCGAGGCGATGTACCGCAGTTCGGCCCGCCTGGTGCGCTATCTCGCCCAGCGGTACGACATCCCGCTGGACCGCCAGCACATCCTGGGCCACGACAACGTGCCCGGCCCCACCGCCTCGTCCGTGGGCGGGATGCATCTGGACCCCGGCCCGTACTGGGACTGGGCGCACTACTTCGAGCTCCTGGGGCGGCCGTTCCACCCCGACGCCGGGCCGAACGGCGGGCTGGTGACCATCCTCCCCGACTACGACACCAACCGGCCCGTCTACACCGGCTGCACCACCGCCGGGGAGCCGTGCCCCTCCCAGGGCTCGGCCTCGGTCGCCCTGCACACCCTGCCCGCCGACGACTCGCCGCTGATCACCGACATCGGCCGCAGCCCCGACCCGGCGACCGACGCGGTGACCGACATGGGTGCCCGCGCCACCACCGGCCAGCGCTACGCCCTCGCGGACCGGCAGGGGGACTGGACGGCGATCTGGTACCTCGGCCAGAAGGCCTGGTTCCGCAACGCTCCGGGTGAGCGCACCGCCGTGTGGTCCAAGGGCGCCGTGGTGACGCCCAAGGCCGGGCTGGCCGACATCCCCGTCTACGGCCGCGCCTACCCCGAGGCCGACGCCTATCCGGAGGGCGTGCCGGTGCAGGCCGTGACGCCGCTTCAGTACCGGATGCCCGCGGGTCAGCGGTACGCGGTCGGCGGCGCCGTGGCCGGGCAGTACTACTGGGCCACCACCTTCGACCCGGCAGGGCACTTGGTGGTGACCGGGCAGCCTGCTACTACGAGATCCAGTTCGGGCACCGGATCGCCTTCGTCAAGGCGGACGACGTGGATCTGGTGTCCTCCAGGACGGCCCGCAGGTAAACATCCGGTGACGCCGTTTACGCCACTACGGCCCCGGGACTACCTTGCCTGCTCATGACATACGGCGCGGGCAGCGAACGGGTGGACACCGGGGCCGTGGTGGTGGTCGGGGTGGACGCGGGAGGCACCAGCACCCGGTGCACGGTCGCCACACCCGGGGGAGCGGTGGTCGGCCGGGGTGCCTCCGGCGGCGGCAATCTGCGCTCCGTACGCGACCCCGGCGCCCATCTGGTGGAGGCGCTGCGCGGCGCCCTGCGGGACATCGACCCGGCCAGGGTCGCCGCCGGGGTGCTGGGCATGGCCGGCGCCGGGTCGGCCGGCCGCGACCGGGCCGAGGGGCTGGCCAGGCGGGCCTGGTCGGCGGTGGGCCTGCCCGGTGGGCCGACGGTCATCCCCGACCTGGCCGTGGCCTTCGCCGCGGCCACCGACGCGCCCGACGGCACCGTGCTGATCGCCGGTACCGGCGCGGTCTCCGCCCGGGTCCGGGACCGCCGCGCGGTACGCCGCTGCGACGGCTACGGATGGCTGGTGGGCGACGAGGGGTCCGGGGTCTGGATCGGCCAGCAGGCCGTCCGCGCGGTGCTGGGCGCCCTCGACGGCCGCCGCGAGCCCACCCTGCTGGTGGACGACCTCCCCGAGGCGCTGCTGGGTCCCGGCTGCGACCGTGCGGCCATCGCCGTCCAGGGCCGCGAGGCGCTCGCCCAGGCCGTGATCGCCGCCGTCTACGACGCCGAGCCGGCCCGGCTGGCCGTGCTCGCCCCCGTGGTCGAAAGGGCTGCGGCGCAGGGAGATGTGACGGCACGTCGGATCCTCGGCGAGGCCGCCAGACACCTGGTGGCCTCCGCCCGGGCGCTCGGCCAGGACGACCCGACGGAACCCTTTGTGCTCTCCGGGTCGCTGCTCACCGAGCCCACCCTGCTGGCCGAACTGGTCCGCACCGGCCTCACCGAACGCCGTGAGGCGCCCGTCCTTACCGCCTTCGACGGCGGCGCCGGCGCCGCCGCCCTCGCCCTGCGGGCCGCTCCCCGCCTGCACGTCCGCGAGGACACCCTGCGGCACGCCCATCGCCGCCTGATCTCCGCCCCCGCCTGACCGCGCGGCCTGCGGCGCGGCCACCCCACCGGACGGCGCCTCAGATCACCAGCAGAAAACGGGTCGTCCCGGTCTGGGCCGCTATGCGATGCGGTAACGAACTGTCGTAGTGCAGCGACTCACCGGTGTGCAGCAGACAGCTCTGCGTCCCCACCTCCACCCGCACCGCGCCCGACAGCACATGGCAGAACTCCTCCCCGGGGTGCTGCACCGGCTGCTCGTGGTGGCGGGGGGTGCCGTCGCACAGCACCACCTCGAAGCGGTGCGTCCCCGGGGCCGTCAGCGGATAGGTCCGTCCGGTGCCGACCGGCCAGTTGGCCCGCGGCCGCGCCGGACGGCGGGTGGTGGCCGGCGGCGCCCCCGGGGGGCGGTCGGCCGGGCCCGGATCGGCCGGGCCGCCCAGCAGCGCGGCCGGGGTGGCGCCCAGCGCGAGTGACAGCCGGGTGAGAGTGCCCAGCGTGGGGTTGGTCCGGCCGGACTCCACCTGGCTGAGGAAGCTCTTGGACAGGCCGGTGCGTCTGCCCACCGCCTCCAGGGTCAGCCCCAGCGAGCGGCGTCTCGCCCGTACCGACGCGCCCACCTGCTCCGCCACCTGCCGCTCGGCGTCCTCCTGGCTCCCGCCGGGGCCGACGCCCCCGTCCGCCGGGAGCGGGGCCGGCCCACCGCTCGCCGACTGCTCCGCTGCCGATGTCCCCGCCGTACCGGTCGAACTCACAACGCCTCCCGCAGCTGCTTCCGACGTCTTGTTCGACGCCAGCAAACTACAGCGGGTCCCTGGGGGCATCACTTGACGGGCAATTTCGCCGTGGGAAAACATCGAGGGACACGAGGAGTGCACCGATGCGGTCGGGGAGATGACGTGCAGTCACATGCACCGCAGGAGCACCGCAGCTATCTGCGGACCCCCGACGGCTTCACCGTCCGCACCGCCGGCCGCACCGAGCTGAAGGCCTGCGTCGAGCTCTACCGGCGGGTCTTCGAGATCGCCCCGCGGGAGGAGGCGGTCACCCCCCGGCTGCTCTCCGCGCTCGGCGGCCACAGCGGCCTGGTGATCGGCGCCTACCGCGACGAGGAACCCGGCGACCCGGTGGGGTTCGCGTACAGCTTCCTCTCCCGCGACGAACGCACCGGCACCCTGTACCAGTACTCCCAGGTCGCCGTGGTCGAGCCGGAGCTCCAGGGCCGCGGCCTGGGACAGGCGCTGAAGATGGGTCAGCGCAGGGCCTGCCTCGCCATGGGCATCGGCCTGCTGCGCTGGGCCTTCGACCCGCTGCGGGCCCGCAACGCCCGCTTCAACACCGACGTCCTCGGGGGCGTGGTGCGCACCTTCGTCCCCGACTTCTACGGCGACGCCGCCGCCGGGCGCGACCGGGGACTGGCCACCGACCGGCTGATCGTCGACTGGGATCTGATGGACGAGCGGGTGCTCGCCCGTGCCGCGGGCGGCCGGGCCCGCCCCGCTGCCGTACGGGCCGAGGGGCTTGAGCCCGGCCGGGTGCGGATCACCTACGGCGCGGCCGCCGAGCCCGACCCGGCGGCCGGTCCCGCCGCGGCGGCCCCGGTGCGGCCCGCCACCGCCTGCCTTCCGGTGCCCGCGGACTGGGCGCGCTGGCGGGAGCTGAACGGGCCCGAGCGGGCCCGTGCACTCCAGCAGCGGGTCGCCGCGTCCTTCACCGGCCTGCTGGATTCGGGCTGGGAGGCCTTCTCCTGCCCGCGCGCCACCGACGGCCTGGCCGTCTATGTCTTCCGCCGGAGGAGTCCGTGAACGGTCTCGCCTCGCAGTGGTCCGACCCCCGCCAACTGCTCCAGGACGCCGCCGACCAGCTCGGCGACGACGGCCGCCGGCTCGCCCGGCTGCTCCTGGAGGACTACCCCGGCTCCGCGCTGCGCCCGGCCGAGGACCTGCTGCGGGCCTCGGCGGCCCCCTACCGGGCCCTGAGCGAGCTGGTGGAGCTGGCCGGCTTCGCCAGTATGGCGGAGCTGCAGTGGCGGGTCCGCGAGGAGCAGGACCGGGAGCTTCGCACCCCCGAGGAGCGCTACAGTGCCCGGGTCAACGGCAGCGACAGTGGCGACCTGGTGGGCCGCGCGGCCGACCACGAGGCCGAGAACGTCCGCCACACCCTCCAGCACCTGGCGGCCGGCGACACCCTGGAGCTGGCCGCCGCGGTGATCGTCGCCGCCCGTAGCCGCTATCTGCTGGGGGAGCGCAAGTCCTATGCCTTCGCCCAGCTGCTGGCCGCCGACCTGTCGGCGGTACTGCCGCAGGTGACCGTCGTCGGAGGCTGCGGCGGGCGGGACGTGGAGGCCCTGCTGGACGCCGGACCGGCCGATGTCGCCGTCGCCTTCGGCCTGCGCCGCTACAGCGTCGGGACGCTGGAACTGGTCCGGGCGCTGCGCGACCAGGGCGTACCGGTGGTGGGAGTGACCGACGCGCCGGACAGTCCGCTGGCGGAGCTCAGCGACTACGCCCTGGTGGCCGTCACCGCCTCCACCTCCTTCACCGATTCCCCGACGGCGGTCGCCGCCACCGTGCACGCCCTGTCGCTGGTCGTCGGGGCCCGGGCCAAGGGCGCCCGGCGGCGTCTGGCGCGCCGTGAGGAGATCGCCAGAACCCTGTCCGTCTACCGGGAGCCATGACGGCACCCCCGCGCCGCGACCGTCCCCCGGCCGAAGCCCGACCGGTCAGGTTCACCCTGCCGGGGGACCTCTTCGGCTCCGGCCGCTACTTCCGGCAGGACGTGGTACGGACCCGTGGGGCCCGGTCGCGGCAGCGTCCGTACGGCCGGACCGCACCCGCTCCGCACAGACCCTGACCGCGGTGACCGCCCGCCGACCGTGCCGGGCAGAGAGGGAGAGCAAGCTGATGCGCATTCTGGTCTCGGCAGACATGGAGGGCGCCAGCGGCGTCACCTGTCCCCAGGACGTCCGCCCCGGCAGCGAGCAGTGGGACCGCCTGCGCCGGATGCTGACCTCCGACACCAACGCCGCAGTGCAGGGGTTCCTCGACGCCGGTGCCGACGAGGTGCTGGTCAACGAGGCGCACTGCACCATGCGCAACATCCTGCTGGAGGAGCTGGACCCGCGTGCCGCCATGCTCACGGGCCGGCACAAGCCGCTCGGCATGATGGAGGGCGTGCTGGAGGCCGACGCGGTGGCCTTTGTCGGCTACCACACCGGCGGCGGCGAGCCCGGTGTGCTGTCCCACACCTATATGCCCAGCGGCCTCCTCCAGCTGCGCATCAACGGCGAGCCCGCCTCCGAGGGCCGGCTGAACGCGCTGCTCGCCGCCGAGGCGGGAGTGCCCGTGGTGCTGGTCACCGGGGACGACCTCACCTGCAAGGAGGCCGCCGACTGGGCTCCGCACGCGCGCACCGTGGCGGTGAAGACCTGCGTCAGCCGCTACGCCGCGGTCTGCCTGCCGCCGGCGCGCACCGCCTCGCTGATCCGTGAGGCCGCAGCCGGCGCACTGGAGGCCGTGGGCCGGCCGCAGAGCGTGCCGCGCGGCCCCTGGCGGTTCGAGCTGGAGTTCGACGCCACCCAGCTCGCCGACGCCTGCACCGCCGTGCCCACCGTCAGCGCCGAGGGCCCCCGCACCGTGGCCTTCACCAGCGAGCGGATGTACGACGGAATGCGCTGCTTCCGGGCCCTCACCCAGGTGGCCGCGGCCGCCCGGGAGCCCGACTATGACTGATCCCGAACCCGAGGAACCCGACGGCCTCTGCGCCCGACTGCCCGCCGCCGCCCGCGCCAGGGAACGGCGTATGCGGCGCCGGCTCGCCCAACTGGTCGCCCTGGAGTCCCCCTCCGGCGACGCCCTCCGGCTGGACCTGCTGGCCGGCGAACTGACCCGGGGACTCGCCGCGGCGGGAGCCCAGGTCGAGCGGATCCCCGGCGCACACGGCGACCACCTGGTGGCCCGGCTCGACGGGCGGACCGACGGCGGCCATCTGCTGGTGCTGGCCCACCACGACACCGTCTGGCCGGCCGGCAGCACCGCCGAACTCCCCTACCGCGAACACCGCGACGGCACCGCCACCGGAGCCGGGGTCTTCGACATGAAGGGCAGCCTGGTGGTGCTGGAGACCGCCCTCGCCCTGCTCGGCGAACTCGGGGCCTGCTGCGCCCGGCCCGTGGTGGCCCTGGTCCTCTCCGACGAGGAGGTCGGCAGCCCCGACGGCGGCCGGCTGGTCGCCCGCCACCTGCCGGGCGCCGCCGCCGCCCTCGGCCTGGAACCCCCGCACCCCGACGGCGGGTTGAAGACCGCACGCCGCGGCTCCGCCCGCATCCGGCTGGAGGTCACCGGCAGGGAGTCCCACGCCGGACTGGAGGCCGCCCGGGGCGTCTCCGCGATCGACGAGCTCACCGACCAGCTGCTGGAGCTGCGCGGACGCATCGGGGCCCGCCCCGGCAACGCCGTCAACGTCGGCCGGATCAGCGGCGGCACCCGGGCCAATGTGGTCGCCGGACGGGCCGAGGCCGAGCTGGGACTGCGGTTCACCGAGGCCGCCGCCGAGCGGGAGGCGCTGCGGCTGCTGGCCACGTTGCCGCCGCACCGGGCCGGGGCCAGGATCCACGCCGAGGTCCTCTCCCGGCGCCCCGCCTGGCAGCCCGGCTCGGACCGCGCCCTGATGGACCACGCACGGGCGCTCGGCGCCCGGCTGGGGCTGAACCTCACCGGGGGCCCGGCAGGCGGGGCCGGCGACACCAACTGGCCCGGCGCCGCCGGGGTTCCCACCCTCGACGGGCTGGGACCGCAGGGCGGCGGCGCACATGCCCGCAGCGAGCACATCCGCCTTGACGCACTGGCCCCCCGGCCGCTTTGCTGGCGGCCCTGCTCGCCGCCGCGCCGCCCACAGGCTGAGCAGCGCCGCCCCGCGCTGCGCACAGCCACCCGGCGGGGCGGTGCACCCTCCGGGGGCCGTGCGCGTACCGGGCCGCACGGCTGCGGACGGACGCCGGTCCGCTGCCCGGCCCCGGGGGCCCGGGCGGTCACCGACCGCTCGCCCGCCCGAAGGCCCGTGCGCCGGGCCCGGGACGCCGTCTGCGGGCGGCCGGGTGCGGCCGGGGGAGGGATGTGGTGGGCCGAATGGGTTGTCCGGTGTTCGTTGAGGGCAAACATTGCTGACGAGGCGTTGCCTCGGGCCACCCCCGGTGGTGTTCTTTGGCATCAAACTCTGCCCCCGGAGGTTCCATGACCAGGCACGTCCGCCCCGTCCGCTGGGGCGCCGCCACCCTCGCCGCTCTGCTCGCCGCCACCGCGTGCGGCGGCTCCGGAGGGAAGGGGAAGGGGGACGCCACCGGTGCGGACGCCTCGTACAGCGTCGCCCTGACCGAACCCGACCATCTGACCCCGGGCAACACCTCCAGCAGCTACTCCATCGATGTGCTCAACGGTGTCTTCGACACCCTGGTGGTCCTGGACCCCAAGGACGGCCATCCGGTGATGCAGGCGGCGCAGTCGGTGACCTCCGGCGACCAGCGCAACTGGACCGTCAAGCTCAGGGCCGGGCAGAGCTTCCAGAACGGGGAGAAGGTCACCGCGCAGAGTTTTGTGGACGCCTGGAACGCCGCCGCGTACGGCCCCAACGGCTGGGCCAACAACTACTACTTCGGCAACATCGAGGGCTATCCGGCGCTCAACCCGGAGGACGGCAAGTCGGCGCCGGCCACCAAGACCCTCAGCGGCCTCAAGGTGGTGGACGACCTCACCTTCACGGTGAAGCTGACCGCCCCCTTCAGCCCCTTCCCGATGACGCTCTCCTACATGGGCTTCGCGCCGCTGCCCAAGGCCGCCTTCAGCGACCCCAAGAATTCGACGTCCACCCGATCGGCAACGGCCCCTTCCAGATGGACGGGGACTGGCAGCACAACCAGCAGATCGCGCTCAAGAAGTACAGCGGCTACAAGGGCCCCCGGCCGGCCGCGGCGGGCGGTGTGCAGTTCAAGATCTACGCCAACAAGGACACCGCCTGGACCGACTTCCAGGCCGGGCAGGTGGACTACATGGTGAACATCCCGCCCGCGCACATCCCGGAGGCCAAGCGGCTGCTCGGCGACAGGCTGCTGGACACCCCCAGCGGCACCATGGACTACCTGGGCTTCCCGGTCTTCGACAAGCGCTTCGCCGACCCCAGGCTGCGCAAGGCCTTCTCCATGGCGATCGACCGCAAGGCCATCGTCAACGCCGTCTACAACGGCGCCTACCAGCCGATGGCCTCGCTGCTGGCACCCAACGTCCCCGGCTACCGCAAGGACGCCTGCGGTGAGGCCTGCACCTACGACCCCGCCAAGGCCAAGCAGCTGCTCGCCCAGGCGGGCGGCTTCAACGGCCCGCTGGAGCTGTGGTTCGCCAACTCCGACGCCACCTACGAGCAGTGGATGACCGCGGTCGCCAACGAGCTCAAGCAGAACCTGGGCATCCAGCAGATCACCTTCCGGAAGATCCCGGCCGCCGACTACTCCTCCACCCTCTCCGGGAAGAAGGAGAGCGGGCCGTACCGGCAGAACTGGGTGATGGACTACCCCAACGCCCAGGACTACCTGGAGCCGATGTGGGGCAACGGCAACAAGATGGGATGGCAGAACCCGAAGTTCCTGGACCTGGTGAAGCAGGCGAACCAGGCGGCCGACTCCGCCACCGCCATCCGCCTCTACCAGCAGGCCGAGGATGTCGCGCTGGGAGAGATGCCGATGGTGCCGCTGTGGAACTGGACCGACTACTCCGCCTACTCCGACCGGCTGCGAGACGTCAAGGTCGACCCCTACATCACCCTCCACCTCGACCAGATCAGCGTGAAGTAGATGTGGCGGTACACCGCGCGGCGGCTGCTCCAGGCGGTGCCCGTCTTCCTGGGGACCACCTTCCTGATCTACGCCCTGGTCTTCGCCCTGCCCGGAGACCCGGTGCGGGCCCTGGCGGGCGACAAGCCGGTCTCACCGTCGGTGCTGGCCGCGCTGCACCAGCGCTACCACCTGGACGACCCCCTGCTGGTGCAGTACGGCAAGTACCTCGCCGGGCTGCTGCGCGGCGACCTCGGTGAGACCTTCACCGGGCAGAGCGTCTCCGACCTGCTGCGCGACCGCTGGGCGGTGACGGCCCAACTGGCCGTCACCGCCTGGCTCTTCGAGCTGGTCTTCGGCACCGTCCTCGGCGTCATCGCCGGGCTGCGCCGCGGCAAGGCGGTGGACACCGCGGTGCTGGCCGGCACCACCCTGGTGATCGCGGTGCCGGTCTTCGTGGTGGGCTACACCGCCCAGCTGCTGATCGGCCTGAAGTGGCAGCTGCTGCCCACCGCGGGCACCGAGGACGGGTGGCCCACCAGTTATCTGCTGCCCGGCATGGTGCTGGGCTCCTTCGGGCTGGCGTATGTGGCCCGGCTGACCCGCACCACACTGATCGAGAACCTGCGCGCCGACTATGTCCGCACCGCCACGGCCAAGGGGCTGACCCGCACCCGCACCGTGGTGGTGCACACCCTGCGCAACTCCCTGATCCCGGTGGTCACCTTCCTGGGGGTGGACTTCGGCTCGCTGATGGCCGGGGCGGTGGTGACCGAGGGCATCTTCAACCTGCCCGGGGTGGGGCAGCAGGTCTTCCAGTCCATCCAGCTCAAGGAGGGCCCGGTGGTGGTCGGCGCCACCACCGCGCTGGTGCTGGTCTTCCTGCTGGTGAACCTGGCCGTGGACCTGCTCTACGGCGTCCTGGACCCGAGGATCCGCCATGAGTGAACCCACCACACTGGACCCGGTCGCCGCACCGCTGCCCGAACCCGGCCACCCGCCGGCCGAGCCGGCCCGGCGGCGCGGCGGCGACGCCTGGTACGAGCTGCGCCGCAGACCCCTGTTCTGGTGCTCCATGGTGATCCTGGTGCTCGCCGCGGTGATGGCGGCGGTCCCCTCGCTCTTCGCCCGGCTGGGGCCCAATGAACAGTGCGATCTGCTGCGCGCCAAGCAGGGCCCGGCCTCGGGGCATCCGTTCGGCTGGGACGTCCAGGGCTGCGACTACTGGTCGCAGGTGGTGCACGGGGCCCGGCCCAGCCTGGTGGTGGGCACCGCGGTGACGGTCTTCGCGCTGGCGGTCTCGGTGGTGCTGGGCACGATGGCCGGATACTTCGGCGGGGTGGTCGACGCGGTGGTCTCGCGGCTGACCGACATCTTCTTCGGCCTGCCCTTCGTCCTCGGTGCCACGGTGATCCTGGTGGCCTTCCCCGGGCACGGCATCTGGGCGATCACCCTGGTGCTGGTGGCGCTCGGCTGGACCACCATGACCAGGATCATGCGCTCCCAGGTGATCGCGGTACGGGAGGCCGACTTCGTCCTCGCCGCCCGGGCGCTGGGCGCGGGGCCGCTGCGGCTGATGGCCCGCCACATCCTGCCCAACGCCTTCGCGCCGGTCTTTGTGGTGGCGATGCTCAACGTCGGCAATGTGATCGCCGGCGAGGCCACGCTGGACTACCTGGGCGTGGGACTGCAGTACCCCACCGTCTCCTGGGGCCTCCAGCTGAACATGGCGCAGGACTTCTATGCGGACCACCCGCATCTGCTGGTCTTCCCCGCCCTCTTCCTCTCGGTGACGGTGCTGTCGTTCCTGCTGCTGGGCGACGCGGTACGGGACGCCCTCGACCCCCGGCTGCGCTGACGCCGTCCAGGGGCGCGCCCCCGGGGCGGTACGGCGTTGCCGAAGAATCATTGAGGGAGTGAAATGTTCACTCTATGATGCTCATCGGTCCATCTACCGAGGAGCCGTCAGTGACCGAGCAGCAGCCCCAGCGCCCCACAGAACTGCGTCTCGCCCGCGCCCTGCGCGACGTCCTGGACCCGTACCACACCGGCTCCATCCTGGCCCTGCAGTCCGCAGCCGCCTTCCGGCCGTACGGCATCACCCACCCCTGGGCGGTCTACTTCGCCGGACGCGCCGCCCCGCTGGGAGCGGTCACCGCCCCGGTCGTGGACGCGATCTTCTACCACTTCAGCCCCGCACTGATCGCCCGCTCCATCCCCGTGGTCTGGGACCGGGCGGACCCCGGGAAGATCCTCGGCGCCCGCCTCGCCGGTGCCGACGCCGCCCTGCGGGCACTCCTCGGCGACCGGGTCGTCGAATCCCCGGAGATCGCCGAGGCGGCGGAGCTGGCCGCCGCCGCAGCAGCCGCCTGCACCGCAGCCGGGCGCCCCCTGGGCGCCGCCAACGCCGCACTGCCGCTCCCCGAGGAACCCCACCTCAGGCTCTGGCAGGCCGTCACCACGCTGCGCGAGTGGCGCGGCGACGGACACAATGCCGCCCTGCTGCGCTCCGGCCTGGACGCGGTGGAGGCGCTGGTCGCCATCACCGCCGAGGGCGGCGAGGTCCGGGCGTCCCTCCAGCCGCGGCGCGGCTGGTCCGACACCGACTGGGAGGCCGCGGAGCGCCGGCTGGCCGACCGCGGGCTGCTGGACGGCGACGGCAGGCTCACCGAGGAGGGCCTGGCCGTACGGCACGGTGTCGAGGACCTCACCGACCGGCTCGCCCTCGCCCCCTGGGAACGGCTGGGCACCGGCCCGAGCATCCGCCTCCACCAGCTGGTCAGGCCGCTCTCCACCGCCCTGGCCGCAGCCCTGGGGCATCCGCTGCCCGACCTCCCCGAGGACCTGGTCGCCTGACGGCGGGCCCGCCGTACGGCATCTGGTGGTGGGGCGGCGGTTCCGGCAAGCTGGGGCCGCCGCCCGCACCGCCCGCCCCCACGGCGGCCCCGCAGCACCGCCGCAGGAGGAGCCGATGCCGACGCTGCCCTGGAGACAGCCCGCGGATGCGCACACCCCGGGGGCCGCTCCCACCGGTGCCGAGGCCGTGGTGCTGGCCACCCGCCTGGGGCTGCACCCCGCCCGCTCGCTGCCGCTCTTCCTGCTCGCCGCGCTGGCGCTCCGCCGGCGGGTACTGGCCGCCGAAGGGGCGCTGGGCGTCTCGCTGGCCGCGGAACTGCGCTCCGGAACCCTCTGGACGCTCTCCGCCTGGCGCGACCACGCCGCCCTGGACGCCTTCGTCCGCGGCGGGCCCCATGTGGACGCCATGCGGCGCTTCCGCCGCCGCACGGTCAGTCCCGTCTTCATCTCCTGGACCCTTCCCGACACCGACCTGCCGGTCGACTGGGAGGAGGCCCGGCGACGCGTCGCCGAGGCCGAGAACCCGCCCGGCAGCTGACGGGCCGGCGTCCGGCTCAGCCCTCCTGGCCCAGCACCATCCACCGCTGCGGATCCGCCAGCGGCCGGAAACCCACCCGCTGGTACACCCCGTGGGCGTCCCCGGTGGCCAGCAGCACCCGCCGCAGCCCGTAGGGCGCCAGATGGTCCCGGACCGCCGCCGCCAGCGCCAGGCCGAGCCCCCGCCCCCGGTGCGCCCGGTCGACATAGACATCGCAGAGCCAGGCGAAGGTCGCCAGATCGGTGACCACCCGGGCGTAGCCGCACTGGCTGCCGGAGTCGTCGTAGGCCCCGAAGTTCAGCGAACCGTCCGCGGCCCGGTCCACGGTCTCCCGGCTGCGGCCCAGTGCCCAGTAGGCGTCGGTGGACAGCCAGTGGTGCACCAGAGCCCGATCGATGCGCGCCGGGTCGGTGTCGATCCCGTACCCGGCCGGTATGCCTGCGGTCATGGCAGGTCAGCCTACCGGCCGCCCGACCGGCGCAGCGCGGCTGGCATTCTTGAGCGCGTGACCGATCCCTTCGACGAGCCCTCGCCGGCAGCCGCCCGCGACGCGGCGCCGCAGTATGTGCTTCCGCTGGTGGTCCGTCTGGAGCGGGCCGAGCCCCCCGGCCGCACCGACGCCCTGGAGACCGCCGCCCGCGCGGTGCTGACCCTGCTGGCCGACCCCAGGGCCACCGGCGGCGAGTGGACCGAGGTGGTGGAGGCCTGGCAGGACGCACGGATCCGCAAGGTGGTGCGGCGGGCCCGCGGCGCCGAGTGGCGGCGGGCCGAGGCCCTGCCGGGGATCACCGTCACCGGCGACGCCGCCGAGGTGCGGGTCTACCCGCCCGTACCGCTGGACGCCTGGCCCAAGGACCTGGCCAGGCTCCAGGTCTCCGGTACGGACCTGGACGACCCCGCGCCGCCGCCCGCCCCGGACCCCGGCACGCCGGTGCTCTGGCTCAACCCGGGGCTGGAGATGAGCGCCGGCAAGACCATGGCGCAGGCCGGGCACGCCGCCCAGCTGGCCTGGTGGGAACTGACCGAGGGGGAGCGGGCGGCCTGGGCGGCGAGCGGCTTTGCGCTCGCGGTGCGCACGGCGGAGTCCGTCGGCTGGGCGGCCCTGGTGGAGAGCGGGCTGCCGGTGGTGCGCGACGCCGGCTTCACCGAGATCGCCCCCGGCTCCTGCACCGTGGTCGCCGATCTGCCCGCGCTGCGGGCGGCCCGCCGCTGACCCGGCCGGGCCCGGGACGGCGCGACCGCGCGCCGGCCGGGCCCGGCCGCACATCAGTGGCGCTCGGCCTTGGCGACCTTGGCCGTGGTGCCGGCCTGGGTGGCCTTGGAACCAAAGGTGAGCAGCGTGGCGGTCTGCCCCGGGCCGAGATCGTCGAGCGCCGTCACCGCGCTCTCCACCACCGTGCCCGCGCCGTCCGCGAAGTCCACCTGGACGGCATAGGAGGCCGCCTGGGCGGTGTGGTTGGTGATCTTCACGGTGGCGGCCGGATGCCCATGGGCGGTGGCCTCGTCGACACCGGAGAGCTGGACGTCCCCCACCGCGTTGCCGCGGCCCTTGACGCTCTTCAGCGAGGCCGAGGCGGCCGCCCGGGCGGCGGCGAGCTGGGGCGACACCGACTCCACCGACGTCGGGGCGACCGCCGGCGCGCTCTGGCCGCCGACCACCGGCGGGGGTGTGGCGTCGCCGCTGCACGCGGTGGTGCCGGCCGCGACGCCGGCTGCCGCCAGCAGCAGCGCAAGGGTGGTGGTGAGCGGTCGGCGGGTGCGCGGACGGCCCGGTCGGGCGCTGCGGGGGTGCTGTTCGTTGCGGTTCACCGGTCTCCTTGAAAGGCATCGCGGGCGTCGGCCCGCGGGGGAGTCACTGGCCTTCCGTCCCGGACGCATGGCAGACCGGTCGTCGTCGATCCCCGGCGGCCCGCGGTCCCGTGAAGCGTCCGCCGGTGTCGGCCCCGAGGCCCGGGGCGATACGTTCCCGTGCCGGACGCTTCGCAGTCGTGGGGTGCGGGTCGGGTGCCGCCTCCGATGCAGAGGCAGGGGGCTACGACTCTGTGAAGCGCTGAGCAGCATACAAGCCCCGCGCCCGTCGGCCGAGAGGCCGATCACCCGGGGCCGGTGCGGCCCGGGCTCACCCCGGTGCCAGGACGGGGAGGAAGAGCCGCATCCGCACTCCGCGCTCCAGCGGCTCGGCGGCGACGCCGCCGCCGTGCGTCTTGGCGACCTGCCGCACGATGGCGAGCCCCAGGCCGGAGCCGGGCAGTGAGCGGGCCGCGGGCGAGCGGCCCTGCTCCCAGGTCCTGAGTGTCCGTCATATACTCCACCGTCTCGGTGAGCCGGCACACCAGGCGGAGCGCCCGGCCCGCGACCAGCCGGGCCGCGAGGGCGGGCGGTGACCCCTGCCCCGCTGCCCCGAAGCCAGCAGACCAGGCGGAGTTCAGGGCGACGGTCAGCGGACCTTGGAGCAGCCTTGGAGAATCCGCCCGGGCTCCCGTCCCCCGGCCGGTGCCGCGTCCAGACAGGAGAGCAGCTCACGGGCGGCCGGGCCCAGCCGGTCGTCGGCGGGCACTGCGACCGCCACCTGCCAGCCGTGGGCCTCGGCGTCCGCCAGCGGGAGCGTGCGCAGCTCCGCAGCCTGCGGCTTGCGGGTGTAGGCCAGCGGCACCACGGCGACGCCCAGACCGTGCTGCACCAGGTCCAGCAGGCTGTGCACATCGTTGACCTCCAGGGCGACCTGCCGGTCGACCCCGGCGGAGGCGAACAGCCGGTCCGTCACCGCCCTGGTGCCCCAGTCGGCGTGGAAGTCGACGAAGGCCTCGCCGCCCAACCGGGCCGCCGTCACCTGTGGTGCGTCCGCCAGCGGATGGTCGGCGCGGCAGACCGCGACCATCGGCTCACGGACCAGCGGGATCAGCCGTACGGCCTCCGGGGCGGCCCCGCACAGGGCGACAAACGCCAGATCGACCCGGCCGGCCGCGACATCCTCCACCAGGGCCGCGGAACCGGCCTGCCGCAGCCGTACCTCCACTCCGCCGTGTGCGGCACGGAACCGGGCCAGCAGCGCGGCGACGTCGACCCCGGCGATGCACTGCTCGGTGCCCACCGACAGGGTCCCGCGCAGCAGTCCCTGCACGGCCGCCACCGCCTCCCGGGCGGCCCGTACGCTGGCCAGCGCCCTGGCGGCGTCGCCCAGCAGGGCCTGCCCGGCGCCGGTCAGCTCGACGCTGCGGGTGGTGCGGAGGAACAGCGGGGCGCCGAGCTCCCGCTCCAGCGCCCGGATCGACGCCGACAGGCCGGACTGGGAGACCATCAGCCGCTGGGCCGCCCTGGTGAAGTGGCGCTCCTCGGCGACGGCGACGAAGTACTCCAGATGGCGCAGTTCCATGATTGTGCAGCGTAGCTGCTCAGTGCCTTCGCTTTCTTCTATTGGACGGCAGGCGGTTGCGGGGAGAGGCTGGCAGCGTCCACCAGCGCGACGAAGGGTGCAAGGACCATGCAGACCCGCCGGATCGGCGACACCGAGGTCAGTGCGATCGGGCTCGGTGCCATGCCGATGTCCATCGAGGGCCGCCCGGACGAGGCCCGCTCGATCGCCGCCGTCCATGCGGCGCTCGATGCGGGGGTCACCCTGATCGACACCGCCGACGCCTACCATCTGCACGCCGACGAGGTCGGCCACAACGAGTCCCTGGTCGCCAAGGCGCTCTCCGGCCATGCCCGCGGCGGCGACGTCCTGGTGGCCACCAAGGGCGGCCATCTGCGGCCCGGTGACGGCCGCTGGACGCTGGACGGCTCGCCCGAGCACCTCAGGGCGGCCTGCGAGGCCTCGCTGTCCAGGCTGGGCGTCGAGGCCATCGGCCTCTACCAGTTCCACCGCCCCGACCCCCGGGTCCCCTATGCGGACTCGGTCGGTGCGGTACGGGACCTGCTGGACGCCGGCAAGATCCGGATGGCGGGCATCTCCAACGCGAATCCCGAGCAGATCCGGCTGGCCAACGAGATCCTGGGCGGCCGGCTGGTCTCGGTGCAGAACCAGTTCTCCCCGGAGTTCCGCTCCAGCGAGCCGGAGCTGGAGCTCTGCGACGAGCTGGGCATCGCCTTCCTGCCCTGGAGCCCGCTGGGCGGCATCTCCCGGGCCGGTGGGCTGGGCACCACCCATGCCGCCTTCGCCCGGGTCGCCGGGGCCCACGGGGTCTCCCCGCAGCAGGTCTGCCTGGCCTGGATGCTGGCCAAGTCGCCCGTGGTGATCCCGATCCCCGGCTCCAGCAGGCCGGAGACCGCGCGTGACTCCGCGGCCGCCGCCGACCTGGTGCTGGACCCGGCCGAGCTGGCGGAGCTGGACGCGGCGCACTGACCGCGGCAGGACCCGTGCCCCACCCCCGTGCGGCGTCAGCCGAGGTGCCGCATCTGCTGCCACAGCTCGGACCACGGCCGCAGGGGGTGGCGGCACACCCGGACGGTGCCGTGGTTCTCGTCGTTGTCGACATCGACCCGCTCGTCGATCCGGCCGGCGTCGCGGACGTCCGAGAACCACTGCTGCAACTGGTCGGGGTGGTCCCAGCCGACGGCGATCACCACATCGGTGCCGTTCGGCGGCCTGCCGAAGTCGGCCATGCCGTTGTGCCCCGAGTAGGCCCGCGGCAGGCCGGCCGCCGGGCCGTAGCGGGCGAGCGCCCCGGCCTCGCCGTAGTTCGCGGTGAGGATGACGGCGCGGTCCCGCTCCTGGGCGGGCAGGGACCGGAACACCGCTGCGACCGAGTCGGTGAAGGCGGGCCAGCCGATGGTCTCCCCGGCGTCGTAGTTGACGGCGACCACGGCGCCGGGCAGCCGGTCCGCCGGGATCACCGGAAGTGAGATCACCGCTGCCGAGACCAGCGCCGCCACCGCCCCGGCCCGGACCCACCAGCGGCCGATGCCGCCCACGGCGAAGCGCACCGATCCCGCGGCGGTCAGCGCCAGCAGCAGTGGGGCGTCGTAGTAGCCCTTGCCGCCGGTGATCAGCACGATCGCGTACACCACCACCGCGGTCCGGCCGAGCGCCCGGTAGCAGCGCCACTCCGGGCGGCGCTCCAGCGCCCGCAGACCGGCCACCCACACCGGCACCGCGAACGGGCTGATGATCACCAGCTGGAGCAGCAGACCGGTCAGCCGGCCGCCGTAGGAGCTGTCCCCGCCGGAGATGGCGGAGGCCATCCGCAGCTGCGGAAAGTTGTGCGCGGCCTGCCACACCAGGTTGGGTGCGGCGATCAGCAGGGCGAGGGCGGCGCCGGTGAGGATCCGCCGGTCGGTGAGCAGCGTACGCGGCCCGGCCCAGGCCACGCCGATCACCAGCCCGGCGCCCAGCAGCAGCGGCAGGTCCTTGTTGAGCAGGCCCACCCCGAGGACGGCGCCGACGGCCGGCGCCCATCGGGTGTCCCCGGTGCGCAGCACCCGTACGGTCCAGCGCAGCACCACCAGCCACACCAGCACATCGGCGGTGGTGGTGGAGAGCAGATGCCCGCCGGCCAGCGCGATCGCCGAGGTCGCGGTGAGGAAGGCCGCCATCGTCTGGGCGGCCCGGCTGCCGCCCAGTTCACGGGCGATCCCCGCCACCAGCAGCACACAGCCGCCCGCGATCAGCGCGGAGGGTGTACGCAGCACATACAGGTTGCCGGGGGCGACCAGGTCCGCCAGCCGCGCCAGCAGCGGCGTCAACGGGCCCTGGTCCGGATAGCCCCACGACGGGTGGCGGCCCGCCTGGAGGAAGTAGAGCTCATCGCGGTGGTACCCGTACCGGCCCGCCAGGAGCAGCAGCACCAGCACCGTCGCCGCCGCGGCCCAGCGGGGCCCGGTCGCCGGCGGCCCGGGATCCGGCGGCCGGGGCTCCGCGGACACTCCGGCGGAACCCCGGTCGAGGACGGGCGACGGCTCCTGTGATCCCGGGTCAGTCTGCGCCACGAGGCCAGCATGGGGGCCGCACCGGGCCGCTGTCACCCCCTGTGCCCGGTTGACCGCAGAGCGGACACGGCGTGCGGGTGAACGGAGTTGACGATACGTCAGTCCGGTCCGCGTCAGTCCAGACCGCGCCCGGCGATCAGCTCGCCGACCTCCTCGCACCAGAACGCCAGCCCGCACAGCTGGAACGAGACGAACCCCTTGGTCAGTGCGGGGTTGTTCTTCTCGAAGAGCCTGTGGCCGGCGACCTGGAGCGCCCAGCTCGCCGCGAACATCGGCACCCCCACCCGAGGCCGGGCGAAGAGCAGCGGCAGCGAGACCGCCACCCCCGGGATGCCCACCAGATGGGTCATCCGGATGCCCCGGCTGGTGTGCTGCGAACGGTAGTAGGCCATCTTCTCGGCGAACGGCGCCGACCTCGGCGGCACCTCCGGCCCGGCGGCGACGGCTGTCACAGGCACTCCTTCCCTAGGGGGTCTTCCCGTCGAATACTGGCGGGAGTGACAATCCCGGACAACGACTCTGCGCAGAACGCGCGGGGGGTCTTATCAGCCGATGACAATCGGACGGAACGGGGCAGACATGGGACACCAGGCGCGGGAGCAGGTGCAGCGGGACATCCTCAACGAGGTCGGACCGGCCGTGGACACCCTGGTCCAGCAGGTGCGACGGCAGGTCCCCGCCTACCGGGCCCTGGACGGCAGCAGACTCCCCGAGGTCCGCGCCATCACAGCCTGGGTGCTCACCCGCAGCCTGGAGCTCTGGGTGGACGGCGGCGACTTCACCCCCGCCGACCTCGCCCGCTTCCGCGGCATCGGCGCCGCCCGGGCCGCCGACGGCCGCCCGCTGCCCGCCGTGCTGCGCGCCTACCGGGTCGCGGCCACCGCACTGCTGGAGCACCTCTCCACCCACACCGCGGACCTCCTGGAGGTCGAGGACGTCTTCGCCCTCGCCAACCTGTGGCTCTCCGGCCTGGACACCATCTCCGAATCGCTCTACGCCGGCTACACCGCCGCAGCCGAGCGACTCTCCGGCGACCGCAACCGCGCCCTGCGCGACCTCCTGGACGACCTGGTGACCGGCCGTCACTCCTCGGCCGGCGCGCTCGCCGACCGCACCAGCCGCCTGGGCGTGAGACTCCCCGACCCCTACTGCCTGGTGGTCGCCGAGCCCGATCCCGCCCAGCCCGCCGCAGCCCGCGAGACCGCCCTCCCCGAGGCCGCCGCCGCGGCCGCCGCCGCCTCCCTCGCCGACGGACTGGCCGAACCGGGCGGCGGCACCGTGCTGATGACCACCCGGGGTCCACGTGCCGTGCTGCTGCTCCCCGCCGGGACGGCCGGCGAACTGCCCGCCGCCCTCGCCCTCCACCACTGGCGCGGCTGCGCCATCACCGGCGAGCCCATCGAGCAGATCCCCACCGCCTACCGGCTCGCCGCCGACGCCCTGGACACCGCCCCCGTCCACGCCTACGGCACCGAAGCGCTGCTCCACGACGCGGACGCCTATGTGCTGGCGCTGCTCGGCGCCCGCCCCAGCGGCTCCCCGGAGCGGGTCGCCCACGCGGTCCTCGGTCCGCTGCTCCGGCCGGACCGGCGCCATCTGGTGGAGGCCCTGGACGCCTATCTGGACACCGGGTCCGCCACCGCCGCCGCGGACGCCCTCCATCTGCATCCGCAGACCCTCCGCTACCGGTTGCGCCGCATCCGGGAGCTCACCGGCCGCGACCCCCGCCGCCCCTGGCAGCGGCTCACCCTCGACATCGCCCGCAACCTCACCACCCGCCGCACCTCCTGAGCCCCCGCCGCACCTCCTGGGCCTTTGGGCGCGTCCGAGCAGCGGGCCGGCGGCGGGGACAAGGCGCGGCGGCGGCCCCGGACAGCGCCCCGGGCCCCGGGCGGGGCCGGTCAGGCACTCGCCTTCGCCACGACCGCCCGGACCCCGCTGCCGGCCCTGGTGGGCCTCGCCGCCGGTCCGGTCCCGACGGTGGACGGGCGGCCGGCGGCGGTCATGGGTTTCACCGTGGTCGGCGGCCGGACCGTGGAGATCGACACCCCGGCCCGTCCGGACCGGCCGGCCCGCCTCGACCCGGCGTTCCCGGCCGGTCGACGGCAGGAACGCCGGGTTCCGGAACGGTCCGCTCAGCGCAGGCCGTTCCAGAGCCTGCGTTCGGCGGCTCGTGGATCGTGGACCACGCCGCTGCCGTCGGCCGCGAACCGCAGCACCGCACGGTCCGCCCCGTACGCGGGCCAGGCCGGACCGGGACTGCCGTCGCGGGCGAAGGCCACCCAGGCGGCGTGCATCTCGTCGGCGAGGTGCTGCGGCCCGGCGACGGTGCCGCCGATGGAGCCCTCCGCGAGATTGTCGAAGACGAACCCGATCTCCAGGGCGTGGCAGGCACCCAGCCGTCCCTCGAAGGCGGGGGAGCGCCAGTCGAAGTCGTACACCCAGGTGGGTGCACCGTGCGCGGCGCGGGCCTCGGCCATCCTGACCGCCGGGATGCGGAAGGTCTGGTCGGTGAGCACCGCGGCCAGCAGGTCGCCCGGCGAGGCGTCGGGCAGGGCCTCGCCGTAGACGGCGACGACCTCCCGCGGGTCGGGTCCGCAGTCGGCCAGCAGGGCCGGCAGGGCCGCCTCGGGCACCGAGTCGCTGATCCCGGTGGGCACCAGGTAGAGCCGGAACTCCTCCGCGTTGGTGCCGGTCAGCAGGGGGTACTCGGTGCCGGCCCCGGCTGCGGCCGCGTCGATCGGCCGGGCGGGCAGCAGGTCTCCGTCCACGACCGGCATCAGCACCATGCCGCCGCCTGCGGCCTCCCCCCACTCCTCCCGGCTGTGGCCGCCGGTGAACTCGCGCTGCACCGCGGTGACCGCCTCCTGCAGCCGCCGTGGGTCGGCACCGCGCAGGGCGTCGGCGGTGGCCGGGACCTCGGCATGGGCGGCGATGCGGGTGGTGATGCGCAGCGCGATGTCCGCGGGCAGGGCGTGGTGGCCGGCGCCGCTCTGGGCGATCACCCGGTGGAAGAGCCCGGCCGCGCGGGGGACGGTCATCAGGGTGGTGACACACATGGCGCCCGCGGACTCGCCGAAGACGGTGACATTGCCGGGGTCGCCGCCGAAGGCCGCGATGTTCTCCTGGACCCAGCGCAGGGCGGCGATCTGGTCGAGCAGCCCGAGGTTGGCGGTGCCGTCCGGCAGCAGCAGAAAGCCCTCGGCGCCCAGCCGGTAGTTGAGCGTGACGCAGACGATGCCGTCGCGGGCGAAGGCGGCCCCGTTGTAGACGGGGACCGCGGAGGAGCCGTTGCGGAAGGCCCCGCCGTGGATCCAGACCATCACCGGCAGGGCGGAGTCGCGGCCCGGGGCGGGGGTCCAGACGTTGAGGTTGAGGAAGCCGTCGCCGGGTACGTCCGGGTCGGCCAGGATCGCGGCGAGCGCCGGAGGGTAGCCGGGCTTGGGAGCGGTGGGGCCGAAGGAGAAGGCGTCCCGTTCACCGTCCCAGGGCTCCGGCGGCTGCGGTGCGTGGAAGCGCCGCCGCCCCACCGGCGGGGCCGCGTAGGGGATGCCGAGGAAGGCCGCGACACCCCCGGTGTCGTCCACCTCCTGTCCGCGTACCTTGCCGTGCGTGGTCGGGACGACGATCTCCACGGGACCTCCCGGTGCCTGGGCCGCTGTTCACCCAGCAGCGGGACAATGGTCACCGGGGCGGCGGCCGTCGGCAAGACGGCCGCCGCCCCGATGGGCCTGCCTCAGTGCTGCGGTGGTGCTACTTCACCGTGCAGGTGGTGCCATTGAGGCTGAATGCGGCGGGCTTGGTGTTGCTGCCGGTCCAGTTGCCGGTGAAGCCGAAGGAGGCGGTGCCGCCACCGGCCGCCAGCGACTTGTTGTACCCGGCGTCGGCGACCGAGACACTGGCGCCGCTCTGGGTCAGGGTGCCGTTCCACAGCTGGGTGATCTGCTGCCCGTTGCCGAAGGACCACTTGACGGTCCAGCCGTCGACGGCGGTGGTGCCGGTGTTCTTCAGTGAGACGTCGGCCTGGAAGCCGCCGCTCCACTGGTTGGTGATCGCATAGGTGACCTCGCAGCCGCCGGACCCGGTCGGGGGCGTGCTGGTGGGCGGGGTGCTGGTCGGCGGGGTGCTGGTGGGCGGCGTGGAGGTTGGCGGAGTGCTGGTCGGCGGGGTGCTGGTCGGGGGCGTGCTGGTGGGCGGGGTGGTGGTCGGCGGAGTGCTGGTGGGCGGGGTGTCCGTGGTGTCGCCGTAGATGATGCCCCGGCCGTTGGTGGAGATGTACACCCGGCCGTAGACCCGCGGGTCGCCGGTGATCGCGGCGCCGGTCCAGCCCCACTGGTGCTGGTCGTCGTTGATCCGCACCCAGCTGGCGCCGGCGTCGTCGGAGCGGTAGATGCCCCGCACCCCGCCGATCTTGGCGCTGGAGTAGAGCGCCGGGTAGGAGCGGCCCGGGGCTGCCTTGCCGAAGCCGATGGAGTCGGCCTGGTCCACCCCGGAGACCTTGGTGAAGTGCGCCCCGGAGTCGGTGGAGTGCCACAGGCCGTAGCTGCCGGTGGTGTCACCGCCGGCCAGCCAGACGTCGCCCTCGATACCGGGGACGGCCTTCAGCCGGACGGGGCCCGAGGCGGGCAGACCGGTGGCCGCACTGGCGGTGAAGGTCGAACCGGCGTCGGTGCTGGTGTAGAACTTGCCGGCCGCGAACCCGTAGAACTTCTTGGCGTTCACCCGGTCGGACGCCACCCGGGCGCCCTGCGGGATCCCGCTGGACGAGGTCCAGGAGCTGCCGCCGAAGGCGGAGACGGAGACGGCCGCGCCGTCCGGGCTCCAGAGCACCTTGGAGCCGTCCGCCGCCAGCGCCACATTGCCGCCGCCGGTGGTGCCGGACGGCTCGTTGCTGCCCTGGTACCAGTTGGCGCCGTTGTCGTTGGAGAAGGCGATCCGCTTGGAGGTGGAGGAGGAGTCCACATTGCCGACCCGGACCACCTGGAGCGGGTTGGACTCCGCGTAGTCCAGCGAGGTGCTGGTGGTGAAGCTCGGCGACTGGAACATCATCGCCGGGACCTTGGTGATGTCGGTGTGGCGGAAGCCGCCGATGTCACCGAGCGCGCTCAGCAGCGGGGCGCCGCTGGGCGGGCTCACCAGGTCGTTGACCGCGGTCTCCTCCAGGCCCTGGACCATCGGCTTGATGGTGATCTTGCTGCCGGAGTCCCAGTTGGTGAGGTTCTCGGAGCCGTAGAGGGTGGCGCCGGTGCCGTACATCATCCGGTTGGAGTCGAACGGGTCGATCTCCAGCGACTCCGTCATCCAGCCCAGCTTGGGCGTCTCCTCGGGCGGCGAGGGGTTGCTTCCGAAGGTCAGCCAGGGCGACGAGGAGACATCCATCGTGTACTGGTCGACCCGGTTGGGGTAGCTGCTGTAGTCCCAGATCTTCTTCCAGGTGGCGCCGCCGTCGGTGGAGCGGAAGATCTGGGTGTCCGGCCACCAGGAGCTGTAGCCGGTCACCATCAGGGTGTTCGGGTGCTGCCGGTCGATGGTCAGACCGCTGTAGCCGAAGTAGTCGTCCCCGACTGAGTCATCGGAGGGCATGGGGCTGATGCGGGTCCAGGTGCCGGTGGCGGTGGCGTACTTCCACACATCGCCGGCGGAGCCGTCGTAGGGGCCGCCGGTGTCGCTGGTGGAGATGTACAGATAGCCGTTGACCGGGTCCAGGACGCCCTTGTGCGGCAGGTAGCCGGTGGGCTGCCCGGCCACCCGGGACCAGGTCGCACCGCCGTCGGTGGAGCGGTAGATGCTGTTGGCCTTGTCGGCGACGCCGACGTAGATGGTCTGGGTGGCGCTGCCGCTGGTGCCGGTGCGCTTGTCGAAGGTCACCCAGAGCACGCCCTGGTTGTCGTTCTGGTACCCGGTGGTGTCGGTCGGGTCCGCGGCGTAGTTCCCCGGGTTGGGGAAGGCGGTGACCTGCGACCACGTCACGCCGTAGTCGGTGGAGCGCCACAGGCCCTTGCCGCTGGGCGCGCCGAAGTACAGCACGCTGTCCTTGTTGGGGTCGATCGCCAGCCGCTCGCCCTCACCGCGGCCGGGCATATTGCCGCCGATCTTGAACGGCAGGACGGTGCGCTGCCAGGTGGCGCCCTTGTCGGTGGAGCGCAGGATGGCTCCGTTGTTGGGGTCCCAGCTGTTGGTGTAGTTGCCGGCCGCGACATACACCCGGTTGTCTGCACCGGGTCGGTCGCCAGGCTGGCGACGCCGGTGTAGCTCCAGTCGTCCCAGCCCACCGAGTCCAGCAGCGGGATCCACTTCTTGGTGGTGGGGTCCTGGCGGTAGGCGCCGCCGATGTCGGTCCTGGCGTACACCAGGCCCTTCTCGGTCTGGTTGAAGATGATGCCGGGGACGAAGCCGCCCCCGTCGATGCGCACATTGCTCCAGGTGTACGAGGGGGACGCCGTGGAGGCGGCGGAGGCGGTGCTCGCCCCGGCACCGGAGAGCCAGGTCAGGCCCATTCCGGTGGCCACCGTCATGGCGATCACTGCCGCCCTGACGCGTTTCAACATGGGTGCGGACTCCAGACATGTCGGGCCCGCGCTGCGAGGAGGCCAGGCAGCTCCCCCGGGGAGGCGGGGGAGTGCGCGGCCGATACGCCCGCAGCGTCCACTGGCTCGCCGCACCCCGGACAGGGTGCGCGGGCATGGTGGGACCGGGCCGGGCCCGGCCGCAGGAGGGCCCGCGCTACAGGGGAGGCGGGGCCGACTCTTGCAGTCGTGAGGGTACTTGCCGCCGCTGGGGCAGCAGAAGTCGTCCGACGTATCCCGGGGGTGGCCGACTCCGGCCACCCGCCGCCACCCGTACGGGGGACATCCGCGGGGCGGCATTTCGCACAGATGGCAGCCATTCGAGCACACCCGCACCGCCCGTGCGGGCTTTTCGGCGAACCTCCGGTGACCGGTTCACAACGGTGAGTAGCGTCCCCGCCACCCCGCTCCACCGAGGGAGACCCCATGGGCGACATGAACCACTTCAGCTTCGGCTGGCTCACCCCCGTGCTGTCCTATGTGATGGCCTGCGTCGGCTCGGCGCTCGGCCTGCGGTGCACGGTGCGCGCGCTGGCCGCCACCGGAGCCGCCCGCCGCAACTGGCTGCTGACCGCCGCCGCGGCGATCGGCTCCGGCATCTGGACCATGCACTTCGTGGCGATGCTGGGCTTCAGCGTCTCTCCACCGAACTGCGCTACAACGTGCCGCTCACCGTGCTCAGCCTGCTGGTCGCGATGCTGGTGACCGGTCTCGGGGTGTTCGCGGTGGGCTACAGCCGGCACCGCGGCCGGGCCCTGGCCGTCGGCGGCCTCACCACCGGCATCGGCGTCGCCTGCATGCACTACATCGGCATGGCGGCGGTACGCATCCACGGCTCGCTCGGCTATGCGCCGCTGCCGGTGGCCCTCTCGGTGCTGATCGCGGTGGGCGCCGCCACCGCCGCGCTCTGGGCCGCGCTCACCGTCCGCGGCGGTGCCGCGGCAGCGGGTGCCTCACTGGTCATGGGCCTGGCGGTGAGCAGCATGCACTACACCGGGATGGCGGCCGTCCACATCCGGATGCAGCCCGGCCGCGACGCGCTGGGCGGGGCCACCGCGATGGAGTTCATCTTCCCGCTGGCCGTGGGGCTGGGCTCGTTCCTCTTCCTCACCTCCGCCTTTGTGGCCCTGTCGCCCACCGCGCGGGAGCAGGCCGCGTCGGCCTCCGCCGAGGAACTGCGCAACGAACCGGCCGTCGTCTGATCCGGCGTCACGCCACCCAACCAGCGGGAACGAGGAACCCATGCGACTTCGCCGCAGGCCGTCCGGCGGCGTGCCCACCGCAGCCGCCGCAGGCACGGCCGACGTACGCCGCTCCACCAGCGGGCCCACCGCCGGGTCGCACCGGCGCGGCGCCCATGCCGGGCCGCCCGCCTCCGAGGCCGGTCCGGCCCCCCGGGATCCCGCGCCGGCCGGGGACACGCCCCCGCCCCGGCCGGCGCGGTCCGGCGGCACCCGGAGGCCGCGGTCCGCCGGGATCGCCCCGCGCCTCCGCTCCGTGCGGGCGAAGATCGTCGCCCTGCTGATGGTGCCCGTGGTGTCGCTGATGGCCCTGTGGGCGTTCGCCACCGTCAACACCGCGCAGGACATCTGGAATCTGCTGCGGTTCAAGGAGGTGCACAGCACCCTGCTGAACCCGGTGGCCGACACCGTCACCGCCCTCCAGGCCGAACGCACCGCCGCCGCCCGCTACCTGGCCGCGCCCACCTCCGCCGGAGAAGCCGCCGTCCGGGACCGCGCCACTGCCACCGACCGGGCCGCGGCCCCGCTCGGCCTGGGCCGCGACTACAACAGCGCCGACGCCGCCGGCCTCGGCCAGGACTCCGCCGCCCGGGTCTCCACCCTGATCGACCGGCTGGGCTCGCTGGCCGCGCTGCGCAAGCGGATCGAGGCGCGGTCGGTGGACTGGCCCGCCGCCTACCGCACCTACAACACCGTGATCGACCAGGCCTTTGACGTCAGCGGATCGCTGACGGGCCTTCAGGATCAGCAGGCCGCCTCCGACGCCCGGGTGCTGCTGGAGTTCTCCCGCGGCCGGGAGATGCTGGCCCGGGAGGACGCCCTGCTCACCGCGGCCCGGTCGGCCGGCCGGCTGGACGGCGCCCAGCACCGGGAGTTCAGCGGAGCCGCGTACTCCCGCCGGGACCTCTTCCGGCAGTCCGCCGGTGATCTGCGGCCGGCCGACCGGTCCGCCTGGCAGCGGGTCGCCGACTCCTCCGAGTGGCAGGACCTCACCACCCTGGAGGACGCGGTGACCGCCGCCGCGGACGGCCGGTCCGCCGCCGTGGCCGCTCCCGCCGACCGCTGGGACGCCGCGGCCGAGAGCACCGCCCAGGAGCTGCGCTCGGTCGAGGAGAACGCCGGCCGGGCCGCCGCCGAGCGTGCCGACCCCTATGCGCTGGGCGTCCTCACCCGCTCCGGCGCCGCCGTGGGCCTCGGCCTGCTGGCCGTCCTCGCCTCGCTGATGATCTCCGTGCAGGTCGGTCGGGGCCTGGTCACCGAGCTGGTCGGGCTGCGCAACTCCGCCCTGGAACTGGCCGGACGCCGGCTGCCCAGGGCGATGCGCCGGCTGCGGGCCGGCGAGGAGATCGACGTCGACGCCGAGGCGCCGCTCTCCACCGGCCACGGCGACGACGAGATCGGCAGGTCGCCCTCGCCCTGGACACCGTGCAGCGGGCCGCCCTCCAGGCCGCGGCGGAACGCGCCGAGGTGCTCTCCGGGGTCTCCGGGGTCTTCGTCAACCTGGCCCGCCGCAGCCAGGTGCTGGTGCACCGCCAGCTCACCCTGCTGGACGCCATGGAACGCCGCACCGAGGATCCCGCGGAGCTGGCCGACCTCTTCCGGCTGGACCATCTGACGACCCGTATGCGCCGGCATGCCGAAGGCCTGATCATCCTCTCCGGCGCCGCCCCCGGCCGTGCCTGGCGCCGCCCGGTGCCGCTGCTGGACGTGGTGCGCGCCGCCGTCTCCGAGGTCGAGGACTACGCCAGGGTGGAGGTGCACCGGATGCCCCATGTCTCGGTCGCCGGGCCCGCCGTCGCCGACCTCACCCACCTGGTCGCCGAGCTGGTGGAGAACGCCACCGCCTTCTCGCCCCCGCACACCCGGGTGCACGTCCGCGGCGAGCAGGTCGGCAACGGCTACGCGGTGGAGATCGAGGACCGCGGCCTCGGCATGGGCGCCGACGCCATGGCCGACGCCAACCGCCGGATCGAGGCCGCCCAGCAGCTGGACCTCTTCGACAGCGACCGGCTGGGCCTCTTCGTGGTCAGCCGGCTCGCCCGCCGGCAGAGCGTCAGGGTCTCCCTGCGCCCCTCCGCCTACGGCGGCACCACCGCGGTGGTGCTGCTGCCCACCACCCTGCTGGAGGCGGAACCGGCCGGGCCCGCCGCCGCGCCCCGCGAGGAGCGGCCCGCCGCCCGCGCACCGCGCGACGCCGTCCGGCCCGCGGCCGTCCCGCCAGCACCCCCGGCGGTCACGGCGGCGCCCGCTCACCCGGTGCCGACCGTCACCCCGGCGGTCCGGCCGCTCTCCGCCGCGCCCAGGGGGCCGGGCGGGGCCGACCAGCGGCCCCGGCGCGCCCCCGACGGCCTGCGCGCCCTGCCGGCGGCCGGGCAGCAGGGCCCGCTGCGCCCGTTCGGCGCCGCCGGCGCAGACCCCGGGGTGCTGCGGCCCACCCCCTTCCGCTCCGCCGCCCAGGGCCACGCTGCGGCCCCGCCCGGCCCCCCAGCAGAGCGGCCGGCCGGCCCGGGGTCCGGCGACCCGGTGGGCCTGCCCCGCCGGGTGCGGCAGGCCAGCATCGCCCCACAGCTGCGGCAGGCGCCCGCGCCCCAGGCCCCCGCGGCCCGCCGCGGGGCCGCCCCCGCGGGGCGGTCGCCGGAGGAGGCCCGCGCGGCGATGGCCGCCTTCCAGAGCGGCTGGGCGCGCGGCGCCGGCCGCCCCGGGCCCACTCCACGCTCCGAACCCGACCGGCCGTACGAAGGAGACGCACGATGATCGGGACGACCCACAACTCCGGTGAGCTCAACTGGCTGCTGGACGAACTGGTGACCCGGGTCCCGGAGGTGCGGCACGCCGTGGTGCTCTCGGCCGACGGCCTCGCCATGGGCACCTCGGCCGCGCTCAGCCGCGAGGACGGCGAGCACCTGGCGGCGGTGGCCTCCGGGTTCCACAGCCTGGCGAAGGGAGCCGGACGCCATTTCGGAGCCGGCGACGTCCGCCAGACCATGGTGGAACTGGAGGGCGGCTACCTCTTTGTCGCCGCCGCGGGTGAGGGCAGCTGCCTGGCCGTCTTCACCACCGCCGGGGCCGACCTGGGGCTGGTCGCCTATGAAATGGCCCGCCTGGTCCGCCGGGTGGGCGAGCACCTGTACACCCCGCCGCGCAGCGCTGCGGGCAGTACCGCGGCGGGGTGAGGCGGCGGTGCTGTTCCCTCCTGACCCCGCCCGGCCCCCGGCCGTGCCGCCGTATCCGCAGCGGCCGGCCCAGTGGTACGACGACGAGGCCGGGCCGATGGTGCGCCCCTATGCGGTCACCCGGGGCCGTACCGGCACGGCGGGGCAGTCGTTCGACCTGATCGCGCAGATCACCGCACAGGTCCCGGCCGGCGTCGAGCCGCCGGTGGGGCCCGAGCAGGCCGAGATCCTGGACCTGTGCCGGGCCGGGCCGCTGTCCGTCGCGGAGATCGCCGCGGAGGTGGACCTGCCGCTGGGCGTGGTCCGGGTCCTCCTCGGCGATCTGCTGGACGCCTCCTGCATCCGGGTCGGCCGACCCGTGCCACCCGCCCTGCTCCCCGACGAGCAGATCCTCAGGGAAGTGATCAATGGACTCCGTGCGCTCTGACAGCGCGAGCGCTCAGGTGCTCGCACTCAAGATCCTGGTCGCCGGCGGCTTCGGGGTCGGAAAGACCACCCTGGTCGGGTCGGTGAGCGAGATCCGGCCGCTGCGGACCGAGGAGCAGCTGACCCAGGCCGGTGCGGCCGTGGACGACCTGGGCGGTGTGGAGCAGAAGACCACCACCACGGTGGCGATGGACTTCGGCCGGATCACCATCAGGGAGGGCCTGTCCGTCTACCTCTTCGGCACCCCGGGGCAGGACCGCTTCTGGTTCCTGTGGGACGAGCTCGCCCAGGGCGCGCTGGGGGCGGTGGTGCTCGCCGACACCCGGCGGCTGGACGACTGCTTCCCGGCGGTCGACTTCTTCGAGCACCGGGGGATCCCCTTCGTGGTCGCGGTCAACCGCTTCTCCGGTGCACCCCAGCATGCGGCGGACGAGGTCGCCCGGGCGCTGGACCTGGACTCCGGCACCCCGGTGATGGTCTGTGACGCCCGCCGCCGCGCCTCCGGCAAGGAGGTGCTGATCCGGCTGGTCGAGCACGCCGGCCGGGTGCACGCCGCCAGGCTGCTGGACGCCTCCACCGGGTGACGCGCCGCGGGCCCCGGCGAGGGGCCGGGGACGCGGGGCCGCGCCCGTCCACCGGGGGATGGTGGACGGGCGCGGTGCCGAAGGGGGCGTCAGACCTCGGCGGGCGTGCCTGCCTGGGCTGCCTGGGCGGGTACGGCGCCCTGCTCCCCGTCCGTGGGCTGCTCGGCCTTGCTCAGCGAGGTCTCGTCGAACGGCAGCCGGCCGGCGAGGACGGCGTCGACCTGCTCGCGGTCCAGCTCCTTGGTCCAGTGGCCGATCAGTACGGTCGCCACCGCATTGCCCGCGAAGTTGGTGAGTGCCCGGGCCTCGGACATGAACCGGTCGATACCGACGATGAGCCCGACGCCGTCGACCAGTTCCGGCCGGTGCGACTGGAGGCCGCCGGCCAGGGTGGCCATCCCGGCGCCGGAGACCCCGGCCGCGCCCTTGGAGGCGATCACCATGAAGAGCAGCAGTCCGATCTGCTGGCCGGCGGAGAGCGGCCGGTCCATCGCCTCGGCGATGAAGAGCGACGCCATGGTGAGGTAGATGGCGGTGCCGTCCAGGTTGAAGGAGTAGCCGGTCGGCACGGTGATACCGGCGACCGGGCGGCTCACCCCGAGGTGCTCCATCTTGGCGATCAGACGCGGCAGCGCGCTCTCCGAGGAGGAGGTGGAGAGGATCAGCAGGAACTCGCGGCCCAGATAGCGCAGCAGCCGGACGATGCTGATGCCGGTGACCATGCGCAGCAGCCCGCCGAGGACCACCCCCACAAAGATCAGGCAGGTGGCGTAGAAGGCCAGCATCACCATGGCCAGGCTCTTCAGGGCGTCCATGCCGGTCGCGCCGACCAGCGCCGCCATGGCGCCGAACGCGCCCACCGGCGCCGCCCACATGATCATCTGCATCACCCGGAAGACCAGCCGCTCCAGGTGCTTCACCCCGCGCAGTACGGGCTCGCCCAGCGGGCCCATCGCCTGCAGGGCGAAGCCCACCAGCAGGGCCACCAGCAGGGTCTGCAGCACCTGGCCCTCGGTCAGGGCGGAGAGCAGCGAGGTCGGGACGATGCCCACGAGGAAGTCGGTGGTGCTCTCCGCCGCGGTGCCGGCCTGCGCCTGCCCGGCCTTGCTCAGCGCCTCGGTCAGATGCAGCCCGGCCCCGGGGTGGACCAGGTTGCCGACCACCAGGCCGATGGCCAGGGCCACCGTCGACATCACCATGAAGTAGCCGATGGTGAGGCCGCCGACGGCGCCGACCCTGGCGGCGCTGCGCACCGAGCCGATGCCCAGCACGATGGTGCAGAAGATCACCGGACTGATCATCATCTTGATCAGATTGACGAAGGCGGTGCCCAGCGGCTTGAGGTCCACGGCCACGCCCGGTGCGGCCAGGCCGAGCAGGATGCCGGCGACCACTGCGCCGATCACCGCGAGATAGAGGTAGTGGGTGGTGTCCCGGCGGCCCGGTACGGGGCCCGCCTCGGGGGCGGCGGACGACATGAGCGGCTCCTCGGCCCCGGCGGCACTGCAGGGGCGGGTTGACGGACGATCCGGGTGGGCGGATCGCTCCGACTATGGGCGCCGACGTGAGCCAGGTCACGTTTGCGTTCATAACGTTCACACCCCGGGCCGTCCCGGGGGCAGGCACCCCGCGCCGGCCGGGGCAGACTGTGGGCCATGAGCCTGCCCCCCGCCCGCCTGCGCCGCCGCTGCCGCACCCTGCTGCGCGGCCGCCACCGCAGCCTGGCCGGGCAGCTCTTCGCGGTGCAGACGGTGATCGTCGCCGCCGTGGTCGCGGTCGGCGCCACCCTCGCCTACCTCAGCGCCGCCGGCCGCGCCCAGGAGGCCGCCTCCCACCAGGCCCGCGGTGTCGCCGTCGCCATCGCCGACTCGCCCGCGGTGCTCGCCGCGGTCCGCAGCCCCGACCCCTCCGCCGCGCTCCAGCCGTACGCCGACCGGGTCGACCGGGACTCCGACGTGGACTTCGTCACCATCATGGACACCCACGGCATCCGCTGGACCCACCCCGACCCCGCCCAGATAGGCAAGCCCTACCTGGGCAACATCCGGCAGGCCCTCGCCGGACAGACCTACAGCGAGACCTACACCGGCACCCTCGGCCTCTCCGTCCGCGTCGTCACTCCGGTCCGTGATCCGCAGGGCCGGATCGTCGGCCTGGTCAGCGCCGGCATCACCGTCCAGAACATCAACGCCGGACTGCGCCCGCTGCTGCTCACCATGGTCTGCGTCGCCGCGGCCGCCCTCGCCCTCGGCGGCCTCGGCACCTATGTCGCCAACGCCCGGCTGCGCCGCCACACCCACGGGATGAACGCCACCCAGCTCAGCCGGATGTACGAGTACCACCAGGCCACCCTGCACTCCGTGCGCGAGGGGCTGCTGCTGCTCGACGGCGACCACCGGGTGGCGCTCTGCAACGACGCCGCCCGCACCCTGCTCGGCCTCCCCGAGGGCGCCGCGGGCCGCCGGGTCGACCGGCTGGGGCTGCCCGGCTCCCTCACCGCCGCCCTGCTGGACGCCCCGCCGCGCCTCGACGAGGTGCACCTCACCGACGAGCGGGTGGTGGTGGTCAACACCTCCGCCATCGGCGACGGTCGCAGCGCCAGCCTCGGCACCGTGGTCACCCTTCGCGACCACACCGAACTCCAGTCCCTCACCGGCGAGTTGGACTCGGTACGCGGCTTCGCCGAGTCGCTGCGCTCGCAGGCCCACGAGGCCGCCAACCGGCTGCACGCGGTGGTCTCACTGATCGAACTCGGCCGCACCGCCGAAGCCGTGGAGTTCGCCACCGCGGAGCTCGCCCTCGCCCAGGAGCTCACCGACCGCGTCGTCGGCGCCCTCTCCGAGCCGGTCCTGGCCGCCCTGCTGCTCGGCAAGGCCGCGCAGGCCGCCGAACGCGGGGTCGAACTCACCCTCACCGAGGACAGCCGCATCGACGACCGGGTTCTGCCTCCCGAGCTGGACGCCCGCGACCTGGTCACCGTCCTCGGCAACCTGGTCGACAACGCCGTGGACGCCGCCATCGAGAACGCGGCCCACCACCCCGGCCCACCGGCCGTCACCGTCACCGCCCGCGCCGAGGACGGCGTCCTGCTGCTGCGGGTCGCCGACACCGGACCCGGTCTCGACCCCGACCGCGCCCGGCAGGTCTTCCAGCGCGGCTGGTCCACCAAGCACCACGGGGACGCCCACGGGGACGCGGACCGCGCCCACGGCCGGGGCCTCGGCCTCGCGCTGGTCGCCCAGACCGCCCGGCGGATCGGCGGCACCGTCGAGGTCGGCCGGGACACCGGAGCCGTCTTCACCGTCCGGCTTCCTCTCGCCCGGGCACCCCGGCCCGCCGAGGCGCCATGGCCGCGGGAGCGGCGACGACCACCGGAGCAGCAGGCACCGCCGGAGCGGCGACGACCACCGGAGCAGCAATGACCGCAGGACCCGACATCGCCGTGCTGGTCGTCGAGGACGACCCGGTGGCCGCCGCCGCCCACACCCTCTACGTCGGGCGCGCCCGCGGCTTCCGGCCGGTCGGCACCGTCCACACCGCGGCCGCCGCCCTGCACTTCCTGGAACGCCACCGGGCCGACGGCACCCCTGTCGACCTGCTGCTGCTCGACCTCTACCTGCCGGACGGGCACGGTCTCCAGCTCTGCCGCAGCCTGCGCGCCGCCGGGCACACCACCGATGTCATCGCCGTCACCTCCGCCCGCGACCTGGGCATGGTGCGGCAGGCGGTCTCGGCGGGAGTGGTCCAGTACCTGCTGAAACCGTTCAGCAGTGCCGCCCTCCACGACCGGCTGGAACGGTACGCCCGGTTCCGCGACACCTTGGCCCGCTCCGGCGAAGCCACCGGGCAGGCCGAGGTGGACCGGGCCTTCGCCGCGCTGCGCACCCCCGACCGCAGCGATCTGCCCAAGGGGCTCAGCGCCCCCACGCTGGACGTCGTCACCGCCACCCTCCGCGAGGCCGGCGGAGGTCTCTCCGCAGGCGCCCTCGCCACCGAGGTCGGAGTCTCCCGGATCACCGCCCGCCGCTATCTGGAGCACCTGGTCGCCGTCGGTCTCGCCGTCCGGGAGCCGCAGTACGGGCAGGTCGGCCGCCCGGAACTCAGCTACCGCTGGCGGGCCGTAGGCCCCTGACCCGCGTCCGCTCCCGCGTCCGCTCCCGCGTCCGCTCCCGCGTCCGCTCCCGCGTCCGCTCCCGCGTCCGCGGAGCGGCGGGGCTGCTGACGGGTGGCCAGGGCCAGATAGCGGTCGTCCCGGTCGGTGCAGTGGGTCAGGTCCCAGCCCGCAGCGGTGAGCAGCGGACGGAGGCGGGGCTCGGCGCGCAGGTCGTCGGGGCTGATGCGGCGGCCGTGGCGGGCGGCCAGCGCGGCCCGGCCGATCGGGTGGAAGAGGGCGATCCGTCCGCCGGGCCGGGTGACGCGGGCCAGTTCGGCCAGGGCCTGCGCCGGGTCCGGCAGATGGGAGACCAGCCCGGCGGCGAACACGGCGTCCACGGCCTGGTCGGGGAGCGGCAGCCGTGCACAGTCGGCGACCAGCAGCGCCGCCGCGGCGGTGCGGCCCTTGGCCGCGGCCGTGTGCAGCATGGCGGGGGTCAGGTCGGCGCCGAGCACCGTGCCGGCCGCACCCACTGCCGCACGCAGGTCGGGCAGCGCGCGGCCGGTCCCGCAACCGGCGTCCAGTACGGCCTGACCAGGCGTCAACTCCAGTGCGGCGACCGCCGAACGGTACCGAGGCCCGTCATCGGGGAAGCGTGCCTCCCAGCCCGCGGCCCGGGGAGTGAAGAACGTACGGGTGCGGGAGTGACCGGCCCGGGCCGCCACCAGCGCGGCGAACCGGTCCAGCACCGCGTCGCGCCACGCGGCCAGCCGGGCCAGCCGCTCGGGCGCGTCCGTCAGCAGGGCGGCCGCTTCGCCGCCGCGGCCGTCCCGGTCCAGCTGGCCGGCGAAGACCCGCACGGTCTCCAGCTGCGCCTCCAGATGGAACTGCAGTCCCCAGGCGGCCCCGCCCACCCGGAACGCCTGCACCGGATAGCGCTCCCTGGTGGCCAGCAGCACGGCTCCGGCCGGCAGCGCCATGGTGTCGCTGTGCCACTGGAGCACCCGGTACTCGGCATCCTGGGGCGACCCGCCGAACAGCGGGTCGCCGGCCGCGGCCGCGGTCAGCCGCACCGGCTCCCAGCCCAGCTCCGTCCCCGCCTCGCCCTGCCGGGCGCCTCCGTCGGCGGCCTCGGCCAGCAGCTGGGCGCCCAGGCAGATGCCGAGGACCGGCAGGTCGGCGGCGAGGGCGGCGCGCAGCAGAGCGAGTTCGGCCCGGCGGGAGGGGAACCCCTGGTCGCTCCAGGCGTCCTGGGGGCCGCCCAGCAGCACCAGGGCCTCGGTGCCGTCCGGGATGGTGTCCGGGACCTCGTCGCCCGCCGAGGTACGGCAGTACCGCACCTCGAGTCCGGCCCGCAGCAGCGCATCGGCGACCGCATAGGGGCCCTCGCCCGCGTTGTGCTCGACCACCAGGACCGTCACCGGTCCTCCCTCCGCCGTCCGACCTCGTCCCCGCCCCGCCCTCGCAGCCTACGGCCGGGACGGAGCGGTGGCGGCGGTGAGCAGATGGCCGCTGACGCCGAGCAGTGACGGCTCCGACTCGGTGCGCCGGACCGCGTCCAGCGCCACGGCACGCCGGGCGGGGTCGTCCAGCCACTCCACCACGTCGCCCATCAGCCAGGCGGCGCCCTCGACACCGTACTGCCCGCCCGGGACGAGGCCCGCCTCGGCGAACTCGGCGGTCACCTCGTCGGGGCGGTGGAAGTAGGCGGTGGTGAACAGCGCGTCCGGTCCGCTGGGCCGAGTACGACCGTCGCCGAGGGTGGAGTGCACCCGGGCGGCGGTTCCCGGGGTGAAGTACCTGCCCTGGTTGAGCAGATCGTGCAGCCCGGCCCAGCGGTTGATGGTGGCGGCCACCACCAGCCCGCCCGGCCGCACCACCCGGGCGGCCTCGGCCAGCGCGGCCACCCGGTCGGCGCGCTCGGTGAGGTGGTAGAGCGGGCCGAGCAGCAGTACCGCGTCGGCCGAGCCGTCGGCCGCGGGGAGCGAGCGGGCGTCGCCGTGCCGGGCGGTGACACCGGGGAGCTCGGCGGCCTGGGCGACATGCAGCGGTACCGGGTCCAGCAGCTCGACCCGGTAGCCGTCCTCGGCGAGCCAGGCGGCATGCACTCCGCTGCCCCCGCCGACGTCCAGTACCCGGGCGGGTGCGGGTGGCAGCAGGCGGCGCAGCACATCCTGGGTGCGCCAGAACTCCAGCCGTCCGGCTCCGGTGCGGAGGCGGGCGTCCTCCTGGCCGCGGGCGTAGTAGGCGAGGATCTCGTCGGGGACGGGCGGCGGGGGCGCGGCGGCGAGCGGCTCGGTCATGGCACGAACCCTGACCGACGCTCCGGGAGTCGGCAACCGATAATCGGCGGCTGCGAGCGGGCGGCGCCGGTCAGCCCTGGTCGCGGGCGAGCCGGTCGAGTCCGTCGAGCAGGCCGGGCAGTTCGGGGCCGCGTCCGACGGGCAGCACCTCGCCGGGCTCGTCGTCGAGGAGCAGGAAGGCGATGTCGTCGGTACGGGCGACCAGGCTCCAGCCGGGGCCGTCGGCGCGTACGGCGCGGGCGTTCTCCCCGGCGGGGGCGGAGCGGACGCGGCCGGCCGGCGGCGGCGTCCGCAGATAGGCGGCGGCCTCTGCGAGCGCACGGGCGACGCCGGGGTGGCGGGGGCCGCTGCCGGGGTCGGTGAACCGCACGTCGGTGCCGGTCTGCTGCAGCCACTGGTGCCAGTTGCGGCCGATCTCATCGGCGCCCAGGCGGCGCTGGGCCGGGCCCCAGGCGGCAGGGTCGGGCGGGGTCAGCAGCGGGCCCTCGGCGTCGGCCGGGTCGTGCGGGTCGGGGATGCCCGGGGTCTGCACGGTCAGCTCCAGCGGCCAGCCCGGGAGGCTGGCGATCACGGTCCGCTCCGGAGGCTCCAGTTCGTACTCCAGCCCGCAGTCCCAGGCGGCGACGGCGCAGGCGACCAGCGCCGCGTCATGGGTGACCAGCGTCCAGCGGGCGCCGTCGGCGTCCTGGCCGAGGACCAGTCCGTAGCCGGCCTCCCACGGTTCCAGCTCGAGGGCCTCGCAGGCGGCCGCATAGTCGTCCGCGAGCACGGCCGGGAACTGCGCGGGCGTGAGCAGCAGCCCGGTGAGGACGTAGAACGCGTCCTGGTCGGTGGTGGTCACCACAGGCCTCCTCCTCCGGACCGGGCCCGGGTGGGTCCGGTGCGCGCAGACTAACCAGGTGGCGGCGCGGCGTCGAGGGGGGCCGGGGAAAGGCCGTCCGGCGGGGGCCGGCAGCCCGGCGGCCGACTGCGGCTGCTGAGCGGCCCGGCCCGGCGCCCTTCCGGCACCTGCTGCGCGCTGCCGGGCTGCGGCACCGGCCGGCACCTTTCCCGCCGCCGGGCTCCGTGTGCAGTGCGGCCGTGGCCCCGCGGACACCCGGGCGGCCGGGCCCTGTGGCGGGGGAGCCGCGCAGGTGCGAGGAGACCGGGCCGCGGGACGACCGGTGGGCGAGGGCGGCCCGGTGGCCGGCCCCTGCGGCTGGGGCCGGATCGGGTGCGGAGCCCGGGTCAGTACCGGGAGACCTCGTCGTAGACATGGATCGCGGCATTGCCGTGACTGGCGGAGAAGAGCCGGTCGTCGGACCAGTCGCCCGAGGAGTCGATGTCGCGGTGGCTGTTGGTGCCCACGATGTACCCCCAGCCCCGGTCGAGCCGCAGATCGTCGATCCAGGCGCCGCCGCTGCACCCGTGGCCCATGTCGCACCGCATCGTCATCATGTCGTCGGTCGCGCTGACGGCCGAGGTGGGGCCTTCGCAGTACCAGAGGTTCTGACCGGTGAAGTCGTCGCGCTGGTAGCCGTCGCTGGGGTAGCCGAAGTCGACCACCTGGCGGAAGTGCGTGCCGCCGCCGAAGTGGTAGCCCTGGGCGCCCAGCCGGTCGGCCAGGTTGCTGCCGTCCGACTGCGGATAGAAGGCCAGCGCCGCCAGGTCGTAGTGCCAGTCGCCGTTCTCCTGCCAGGCCTGCGGGGCGGTGGCGTACCGGAAGAGCCAGCGGCCTTGCGGGACCTGGCCGTTGTCGGCGTCGGGGACGAACATGAAGTCGTTGTAGTAGGCCTTGGAGCCGCCGCCGGCCGGGTGGACGCAGTGCCCGGCGGTCCACACGGTGTTGCGGTGGACGCTGTTGATCACGGTGGCGGTGCAACTGGCGTCGCCCATCGGGGTGGTGAAGTAGAGCCGGCCCACGGTCCTGGCGGGCATCAGCCCCTGGCCGCCCCAGCGCCGGGCCACGGGGGCGGCCGACGGCCGGTGGCCCTTGTCCCGGCCCCCGGTGACCGGGTGGACGGGGGCGGTGCCGGCTCCGATGCGGGGCGGGAGCGGCGGCTCGGGAGTGGTGCCCGACGTGGTCGGGCCCGATGTACGGGAGCGGGTGGGCAGCGGGATCGGCCGGGCCGCGCGCAGACGCGCCGCGGTCCAGTAGGCGTCGATCCGGGCGGCCTGCGCCCTGGTCGCGGTGCGTCCGGTGGCGGCTGCGGACGCGTGGTAGGCGGTGGGGCCCTCCACCGGGCCGCCCCTGGCCTGGGCCGGCGGGGCGAGGAGGGCTGTGAGCAGCAGGGCGGCTGCGCCCGCGGAGATGCGAAGGGGCGCTCGGCGATGCGGTCCTGGTATGTCCTGCGGCACGTCTCCTCCTCGCGCTGTCGAAACAGCTGTTGGACGGCTGTGCGGTCCCCACGCTAGGGACGGCCGGTCGCCGCGGGCGAGCAGACCGGTCCGAACGGGTGACGGTCGCGGTGCCGGCCCGGGGGCCGTCACCCGCGCCGGGCGGACGCGTTGAGCAAGGGGGGCAAGGGCTTTGAGGCGTCAGAGGAGTTGTGGGGATATCGAACTGACGGCTGGTCGGCATGCGTAGGCGGTGGTGCGACTGGACCTTGCCGGTGGCCGCCGCTAGGTTGGGGGCAGCTCTAAGTAAGGTAAGGCTTACTTAATGTCAATCCCATGCTGCCGTGCCGCAGCGTGAGCACCGCCCTGCCCGCCCGGAACCCACCGGAGCCCCTTGATGACCCTCGCCGTCGGCCGTCCGCTCGACCCGGCCGCAGCCCCGCCCTCCGGGCCGGCCGCGGCACGCACCGCCCAGGGGGCGGACGCTGTCCTCCGCCGCCAGCGCGCCCGTGAGTCATCGGCCCGCACCTACGCCAGGTCCTTCCCGATCGTGCCGGTCCGCGCCCAGGGGATGACCGTGGAAGGCGCCGACGGCCGCCGCTATCTCGACTGCCTCTCCGGCGCCGGCACCCTCGCCCTCGGCCACAACCACCCCGTCGTCCTGGAGGCCATCCGGCGCACTCTGGACCGGGGCGCTCCGCTGCACACCCTCGACCTGGCCACCGCGGAGAAGGACGACTTCACCGACGCCCTCTTCGACACCCTGCCGCCCGCCTTCGCCGACCGCGCCCGGATCCACTTCTGCGGACCGGCCGGCACCGACGCGGTCGAGGCGGCCCTGAAACTGATGCAGACCGCCACCGGCCGCCGCGGCGTCCTCGCCTTCACCGGCGCCTACCACGGGATGACCGCCGGCGCCCTGGCCGCCACCGGCAGCGTCGCCGTCAAGGAGCCGCTCCCCGCCGCCGGCGAGATCACCCGGCTGCCCTACCCCTACGACTACCGCTGCCCCTTCGCCGTCGGCGGCGACCGCGGCGCCGAACTCGCCGCCGTCTACACCGAGCGACTGCTCGACGACCCGTCAGGCGGAGTCCTCCCCCGGCCGCCATGATCCTGGAGGTCGTCCAGGGCGAGGGGGGCGCCGTACCCGCCCCCGACAGCTGGCTGCGCGAGATGCGGCGGATCACCGCCGAGCGCTCCATCCCGCTGATCGTCGACGAGGTGCAGACCGGCGTCGGACGCACCGGGGCCATGTGGGCCGTCGAGCACAGCGGCATCCTGCCGGACGCCATGGTGGTCTCCAAGGCGATCGGCGGCTCCCTGCCGCTGGCCGCCGTCGTCTACCGCGACGACTACGACGGCTGGCTGCCCGGCGCCCACACCGGTACCTTCCGCGGCAACACCCTCGCCATGGCCGCCGGCGCCGCCACCCTTCGGCTGGTCGCAGCCGATCGGCTGGCCGAGCGCGCCGCCGCCGTCGGCGCCCGGATCACCGCCCGGCTGCAGGCACTCCGTTCCGCGCTGCCGGTGGTCGGCGACGTCCGCGGACGCGGCCTGATGATCGGCGTGGAACTGGTCGACCCGGCCGGCCCGCCCGACCGCGGCGGAGCCCTGCCGCCCGCCCCGGAGCTGGCCGTCCGGGTGCGTACCGGCTGCCTGGAGCGGGGCCTGATCGTGGAGCTCGGCGGCCGTCATGACGCCGTCGTCCGGCTGCTCCCGCCGCTGACCATCAGCGACCAGCAGGCCGAGACCGTGCTGGAACGGCTCTCCGAGGCCATCGCCGAGGCGTCCGCGCAGGTCCGCGCATGACCGGCCGTACCTCTGCCGCCGGCCTCCCGCCCCGGGCCACCGCCCTCGCCGGCGGCCCGGACGGACCCCGGGCGCTGCGCCCGCTGCTGGAGACGGTTCTGGACGGCCTGGCGGAGGGCGCCGCGGCGCGCGGCGGCCCCGTACCGGCGACCACCCCCGGCAGGCTCGCCGAGCAGATCGCGCAGACCCTGGCCGAACTGGCCCCGCCGCCGGACGGCACCGGCGAGGAGGCACTCCACCGCCTCACCGCCCTGCTGGCCCACGGCAGCACCGACCCCGCCGACCCCTGCTGCGCCGCCCATCTGCACTGCCCGCCGCTGGCCCTGGCCGTCGCCGCCGACCTCGCCGCCGCCGCCCTCAACCCCTCCCAGGACTCCTGGGACCAGGCGCCCGCCGCAACGACCCTGGAAACCCTGCTGATCCGGGAACTGGCGGCCCTGGTCGGGTACCCGCCGGACACCGCGGCCGGGGTCCTGACGTCCGGCGGCACCGAGTCCAACCTGATGGGGCTGCTCCTCGCCCGCGACCGCGTCCTCACCCGGGCCTCCGGGCGCCCCACCGAGATCCACGGACTGCCCGCCGGCCCCACCCCGCGGATCCTCGCCTCTGCCGCCGCCCACTTCTCCGTGCAGCGCGCCGCCGCCCTGCTCGGGCTCGGCGAGCAGGCCGTGATCGCCGTCCCCGTCGACCGCGACCTGCGGATGGACCCCGAGGCGCTCGCCGCGGCGCTGAAGGAGACCGTCGCCCGCGGCGAGACCCCGGTGGCCGTCGTCGCCACCGCCGGCACCACCGACACCGGCTCGATCGACCCCCTGCACCGGGCCGCGGACCTCGCCGCCGAACACGGTGCCTGGCTGCACATCGACGCCGCCTACGGCGGGGGAGCCCTGCTCTCCGACCGGCTGGCCCCGCTGCTCGACGGCATCGACCGTGCCGACTCGGTCTCGCTGGACTGGCACAAGCTGGGCTGGCAGCCGGCCGCCGCCGGGGTCTTCCTGGTCCGCAGCGCCGACAGCTACGCCCCGCTCGCCCGCCGTGCGGCCTATCTCAACCCCGCCGACGACGAGGAGGCCGGCTACCCGAGCCTGCTGGGACTCTCCCTGCGCACCACCCGGCGCCCCGACGCCTTCAAGATCGCAGTGACCCTGCGCACCCTCGGCCGCAGCGGCCTGGGCCGCCTCGTCGACGCCTGCCACGACCTGGCCCACCACGCAGCCGCCACCGTGGACGCCTACCCGCTGCTGGAACTGCACACCCGGCCGGTGCTCACCACCGCCGTCTTCCGCTACCGCCCCCAGCGGCCCGAACTGCATGAGCCCGCCGTCCAGGACGCGGTCAACGCGGCGCTGCGCCGCCGACTGCTGCAGGAGGGCCGGGTGGTGATCGGACGCACCGAACTGCCCGGTGACGGCCCCGGACGCGTCCGGCTCAAGCTCACCCTGCTCAACCCGCACACCACCCCCGCCGACGTGGAGCGGCTGCTGCACACGGTCGCCGCCGCCGGTCAGGCCGAGGAGGCCGCCCGATGACCCGGTCGGCACCCCCGCACCCCATGGGCCGCCCTCCGGTCGGGCCCCTGCCGGACGCCGGTGACCCGCGCGAGCGGCCCGCCGCCGTACACCCCGGCGCGGCGGGTGCCCCGCAGACGCGGGCCGACGTCCATGAGGCCCGCTCGGCAGCGCCCCCGGCCGGAGGGACGCCGCGGCCCACCCCCGAAGGGTCCGGGAGTGACCCGGCCGTGCCCGGGCACTGCCACCGACCCGCCGGCCGCCACCGGTCCGGCGAAGCCCGGATCGCCGCCGGACTTCGGCCCGTCCCCGTCCATCTGCCCGATCCGCTCGCGGAGGCCCCCCGGTGACCGTGCCCCACCCCAGCGCCCCTGACCGACGTGTCCACGACCTCGTCGGCATCGGCATCGGCCCGTTCAACCTGGCCCTGGCAGCCCTCGCCGACGGCGTCCCCGGACTGCACGCCCTCTTCCTGGACGCCAAGCCCGCCTTCTCCTGGCACCCCGGACTGCTGCTGGAGGGCACCACCCTCCAGGTGCCCTTCCTCGCCGACCTGGTCACCATGGCCGACCCCACCAGCCGCTGGTCCTTCCTCAACTATCTGCGCGCCCACGACCGGCTCTTCCCCTTCTTCTTCTCCGAGCGGTTCCACATCCCGCGCCGGGAGTACGACCACTACTGCCGCTGGGTCGCCGAGCAGCTGCCCAGTTGCCGCTTCGACGCCCCGGTCACCGCCGTGGAGTGGGACGCGGCCGCCGGCGCCTTCGCCGTGGTCCACGGCGGCCCCGCCGGGCCGCGCCGGGTCCTGGCCCGGCAGGTGGTGCTGGGGGTGGGCACCCGGCCCGTCGTCCCGGAACCGCTGCGGCCGTTGCTGGCGCCCGGCCGGGTCCTGCACAGCGCCGACTACCGCGACCACCGCGAGGCCCTGGCCGGCGCCGCGGACGTCACCGTGGTCGGTGCCGGGCAGTCCGGCGCCGAGGTGCTGCTGGACCTGCTGCGCCGGCAGGACGGCAGCGGCGCCGGGCCCTACGTCCGCTGGCTCGCCCGCTCCAGCGCCTTCGCCCCCATGGAGTACTCGAAGATCGGCCTGGAGCACTTCACCCCCGACTACATCCGGTGGTTCCGGCGGCTGCCCGAGACGGTGCGGGACCGCCTGGTCGGCGAGCAGTGGCAGCTCTACAAGGGGGTCAGCGGCGAGACCCTCGGTGAGATCCACGACGAGCTCTACGAGCGGACCATCGGCGGAGGACCCCCGAGGGCCGCACTGCAGCCCGCCACCGCGATCACCGGTGCCGAGCGGGACGGCGACGGATATCTGCTGAGCTGCCGCCACACCCAGGACGGTGCCCGCTTCACCGTGCGCACCGACCGGATCGTCCTCGCCACCGGCTATGCGGCGGCACGGCCGGCCTTCCTCGACCCGATCGCCGACCTGGTCGACTGGGACGACCAGGGCCGCTACCGGGTCGACGGCGAGTACCGCGTCGCCCTGGACCCACGGGTCGGCGGCACGCTCTTCGTGCAGAACGCCGAGATGCACAGCCATGGCGTGGGAGCGCCCGATCTGACCCTGGGCGCCTGGCGCGCCGCCACCATCCTCAATGCCGCCACCGGCCGCACCGTGCTCCGCCTGCCCGCCCGCACCGCCTGGACCACCTTCGGCACCCCGGCCCCCGTCCCCACGCCGGCCGTCCCCGCTGACCCGGGCACCACCCGCCGCCGGGGCCGCGGGTCGTCGTACGGTGCCCGCGCCCCCGGACCGGGGGAGCCGCGTACTGCGGGGCCGGATGGTGGACCACTGAGCCGCCGCGGCCGGCTCTTCGGGCCGGCCTCACCGGCCGGGAGCGGATCGGTGGCTTCGAACGGCTTCGGGACCCTTGGCAGGCCCCGGCGGACAGGTCACTGCTGCGGCGGGCCCAGCAGCAGCTCACGCACCTGCTGCCAGGACTCCTCGTCCGCCGCCACCAGCAGTCCGTCCATCGGGCGGTCGGGCCGGTAGGGCGTGCCGTCCAGTCGCTGCGACACCCCGCCCGCCTCGCTCACCAGCAGTGACCCGGGGGCATGGTCCCAGGGCAGGGTGCGCCAGAACAGGGTGAACTCCTGGTCGCCGGCCGCGATCCGCGGGTACTCGACCCCGGCCGCCCGGCTGCCCGGGCTCACTGTGCCGAAGGACCCGGCGCGGGACCTTATGCTGCTGCGCATCTCCGGCTCCAGGAAGCGGCCCAGCACCGCGCCCCGCCAGGACTCCGGCCCGCCCCCGGCAGGGGCGCGCTGCAGCCGCTCGCCGTTGCACCAGGCGCCCGCGCCCTTCTCGGCGGCATACGCGGTCCGGTACTCCGGCTGCCAGATCCAGCCCGCGACCGTCTCCCCGGACCGGATCAGCGCCGCCATCACCGCGTAGTCGCCCTTGCCGGCGACGAAGTTGCCGGTGCCGTCCAGTGGGTCGACCAGCCATACCGCGGGTTCGCTGCAGACCGCCTTGACCAGCGTGGGGTCGGCGGAGACCGCCTCCTCGCCGACCACCGGCACCGGCAGCAGGGCGTGCAACCGCTCTGCGATGATCAACTCCGCCTCGCGGTCGGCCACCGTGACCAGGTCACCGGGCGCCTTCTCCATGACCTCTCCGCAGGAGAGTGCCCGGAACCGCGGCTCGATCACCTCCGCCGCTGTCTCGGCGAGGATCTCCGCCACCTTCTCGAGCACCACGCGCTGCTCCTCTCGCTTCCCCCTCACTCTCCCACGCGGTTGATCGCGATGCCGGACCAGGGACGGCCGGGGCCCGGTGCGCGGGGCTGCGGCGGGCCGTGGGCGTCCCGCCGTAGCCCGTCGAACCGATGCCGTCGAACCGATGCCGTTGCGGCCGATGTCGTTGCGGCCGGTGACGTCGCAGCCGATCCGGAGCCGCAGACGGCCGGGCTGCGCCGGGCCGGGCGGCCCGCCGGGGCCCGGCGGGCCGTCACAGGGGCGGGCGGCGGGTCAGTCCACCACCGGGCTGCGGCGTTCCAGCAGGACCACATCGCGCCACACCCCGTGGTGGCGGCCGACGCGTTCCCGGACGCCGACCTCGCGGAAGCCCGCGGCGAGGTGCAGGGCGATGCTGGCCTTGTTCTCTGGAAAGATGCCGGACTGGACGGTCCAGATCCCCGCGGCCTCGGTGGATTCGATCAGTGCGGCGAGGAGTGCGCGGCCGACGCCGCGGCCGCGGGCGGGCGGGTCGACATAGACCGAGTGCTCGACCACGCCCGCGTAGGCCGGCCGGCTGGAGACGGGGGAGGCGGCGACCCAGCCCAGCAGCTCTCCGTCGGGGCCGAGGGCGACGAAGCGGTGGCCGGGGAGCCTGCTGCGGTCGAAGTCGGTCCAGTCCGGGGCCGACTCCTCGAAGGTGGCGTCACCCTCGGCGATGCCCGCCCGGTAGACGGCCAGGACGCGGTCCGCGTGCCCGGGGGCCATCGGGACGATCCGGGGGCCGGCGGCCTCCGCCGGGGCGCCGTCCCGGTCCGGGCCGAGGTCCAGGCCGAGGCGGGCGGCGAGGAAGCAGGTGGTGTCGGCGGTGAGGCCCACGCTGCGGGAGACCGAGCGGGCACCGTGGCCGACGTCCTTCTCCCGGCGGAGCAGCACGGGCCGGCCGTCGGGGCCGCCGGTGGTGGCCCACTGGAGTGCGGCGCAGAGTTTGCGGGCGTGCAGCGGATCGACCCGGGTGTCCTGGTCGAAGACGGTGAAGAGGACCGCGGGGTAGGCGGTGCCGGGCCGCACCCGGTGGTAGGGGGAGTAGGCCAGCAGCCAGCCCAGCTGCTCGGGGTCCTCGGCGGTGCCGTACTCCTCGTTCCAGGTGCGGCCGAGGCCGAAGTGCTCATAGCGCACCATGTCCAGCAGCGGCGCCGAGCAGACCGCGGCCGTGTAGAGGTCGGGACGCTGGGTGACCGCGGCGCCGACCAGCAGGCCGCCGTTGGAGCCGCCGGAGACGCCGAGCCGGCCCGGCAGGCAGACGTCGTGGTCCAGCAGCCACTGGGCGGCGGCGTGGAAGTCGTCGAAGACGTTCTGCTTGCGGTCCATCATTCCGGCGCGGTGCCACTCCTCGCCCTCCTCCAGACCGCCGCGCAGCCCGGCGATGGCGTAGACGCCGCCCGCCTCGACCCAGGCGAGCACACCGGCGGAGAAGCCGGGGGTGAGGGAGACCTGGAAGCCGCCGTACCCGTAGAGCACCGTCGGACGGGGGCCCGGCGGCAGATCCGCGCGGGCGATCACGAACATCCGCACCTCGGTGCCGTCCGCCGACGGATAGACGATCTGACGTACCGTCACCTCAGGCAGCCCGACCCGGCCCGGGGCCTCGGCCCAGGGGGTCGTCCTGCCGGTGCGCCCGTCGTAGCGCAGCACCCGCTCCGGCGCGGTGTGGTCGCCGTAGCCGAACCAGGCCTCGAAGCCGCCGCCGGGCGTCCTCGGGTCGGAGGGGGAGAAGCCGGACACACTGCCCAGCCCCGGCAGTTCGACGGTGTGCAGCAGCCGCCCGTCGGCCAGGTCGTGGACGGCCACCTCGGAGACGGCGTGGCGGCCGCGGCGGACCAGCAGCTGCGGTTGCCAGCCGGGGTCGCGGCCGTCGCCGTACAGCACGGTGACGTCCTCCAGTACCGCGACGGGGTCCTGCGGCACCAGCTCCGTCAGCAGCTGCTCCCACTGCGCCGGGGGCAGCCCCGCAGGGTCGGTGGCCGCCGAGTACAGCGTCTCCGGGTCGCCCACCAGCACCCGGCCGCGTGGGGCGTCGGCGTCGGTGAAGACATAGGCCCGGCCGTCCTCGCCGACCCAGAGCGAGGTCTGGTCGTCGCAGCCGGTGCGCAGCGGCCGCAGCCGGGGCTGCTCCGGCGACGCCTCGGCCAGGTCGGCGAGGTACAGGTCGCTGCGGGGGGCGGTGCCGGCCGAGGCGGTGACGGTCAGCCAGCGGCCGTCCCGGCTGGCCTGGACGCCGTAGTAGTTGGTGGCGGCCAGCCCCGCGCCGAAGACCTCGACGTCCTCGGCCGGATCGGTGCCCAGCCGGTGCAGGTACACCCGGCGGTGGTACTGCTCCTCGCCGTCCGGGACCAGCTCGGGGGCGAGGCGCCGTACGTAGTAGAAGGCCTCCCCGTCGGGGAGCCAGGCGACGGGGGAGTAGCGGGTGCGGTCGGTGGGCCCGTCGATCACCTCGCCGGTGGCGACGTCCATCACCCGCAGCACGGACTCCTCGGTGCCGCTCTCGGACAGCTGGTACGCCAGCAGGCGGCCGTCGTGCGAAGGGGACCAGCCGTCGAGCGTGGTGAGGCCCTCGGGGTCCACGGCCACCGGGTCGATGAGGACCCGCTCGGGGGCGTCCTGCGGAGCGGCGGTGCCGTCGGCGGCCGGGTCCACGGTGAGCAGGACGCCGTGCTCCTGGCCGGAGGTGCGGCGGGTGAGGAAGCGGCGACCGCCGTACCAGTAGGGGCTGCTCTCGTAGCCCACCCCGTTGAGCTCGGTGAGCCGGGCGGCGATCCGCTCCCGGCCGGGCCACTGCCGCCTGGCGGTGTCCAGCAGCTCGTCCTGGGCGGCGGCCCAGTCGCGGGTCTCCTGGGAGGCCGCGTCCTCCAGCCACCGGTAGGGGTCCGCCACCAGGTGCCCGAACAGGTCGTCGACCACATCGGCGCGACGGGCGGGCGGATAACCGGACGGGATGCCGGGAAGCGGCTCCTGCGCAGACTGCGTCACCATGAACGGCAGCCTAAGGCCTGTGCGGTGGATCTCCCGGCTGTGCGGTGGATCTCCGTCCGCCCTTGGGCGGCCGGTGCCGGGCCGGGGTCTGCGCGCGGTGCCGGGCGGGTGCGCGGTGCCGGGCGGGTGCGCCGGGCGGCCGGGTCAGGGCAGCGGCGGGTGGTCGGGTTCCGCGCCGATGCGGTGGCGCAGCACCTTCTCGTACTCCTCGCGGACCCGCCGGTCCATGGCCAGGGTGAACTGGGCGTCGGCGACGGTGCGGCCCAGCGGGCGCACCCGCAGGACGGTCTCGGTCAGCCGGTGCGCCTCCTCTGCGCTGACCCGGCTGCCCTCCAGTCCGCCGAGCAGCTGCTCGCTGATCAGCCGGACGAAGATGTCGGCGACGGCGTCCGCGCACTCCTGGGTGCGGCGGGCGACTTCCAGGACGGCGGAGAGCGGGATCCCCTCCTGGACCAGCGCGACGGTGGCGTCCATCAGCCGCCGGCTGACATGGGTGACGCCCTCCTGGTCGACCGTCACATAGCCGAGTTCGGTGGCCGCGCGGGTGTTGTCCTCGTCGAGCTGGCCGGGCAGCGCCTTGTCGATCTCGGACCAGGTCAGCGTGACCGGGACCTCGTCCGTCCAGGGGGCGATGATGGCGTTCTCCAGGCCGATCAGCTCGGCGACGTCGCGGCCCTCCTCGCCGGCGGCCAGCAGCTCGGTGATGCCGCCCAGGGTGTGGCCGCGCTCCAGCAGTTCGGCGATCACCCGGAGCCGGTCCAGGTGGTCCTGGGAGTACCAGGCGATGCGGCCCTGCCGGCGCGGCGGCGGGAGCAGTTTGCGCTCGCGGTAGAAGCGCAGGGTGCGCACCGTGATGCCGGCCGCCTCGGCGAGCTCCTCCACCCGGTACTCGCATCGTCCGGGCCCGCGGCCCGGGGCGCCGTGTGCCCCCGGCCCGGCAGGGTGCCCCGCGGCCGGCCGGTGCTCGTTGTCCACCACGGGGCCAGCATAGGCGCGGCGAGGTTCGCGGCCGGCCGGTCCGGGTCCGGCCCCGGACGGGGATGTGTCCTGCGTCACAGGCTGTATTGGACCTTCCGTCAACAAAGCTGCGGGTCTACCCTCCCAACCATGCCAGTGAATACTGGCAGAGTTCTTGGCCCAGCCTGATCCAGCCCAGCCTGATCCAACCCGGCCTGATCCAACCCAGTCCGATCCGACCCGGCCCGATCCAGCCCGGCCTGATCCAACCCAGTCCGATCCGACCCAGGAGGACGCCCATGGCATCCGCAGAAGCACCCGGCACGGCGCCCGGCACGACTCCCCATGTCCGGGTCGCCGTCATCGGATCCGGCTTCGGCGGCCTCGGCGCCGGGGTGCGGCTGCGCCGAGCGGGGATCACCGACTTCGTGATCCTGGAACGCGCCGCCGCCGTCGGCGGCACCTGGCGGGACAACAGCTACCCCGGGTGCGCCTGCGACGTCCCGTCCCACCTCTACTCCTTCTCCTTCGCCCCCAACCCCGAGTGGCCGCGCAGCTTCTCCGGCCAGCCGCACATCCGCGCCTATCTGGAGCAGGTCGCCGACACCTTCGGCCTCCGCCCCCATCTGCGCTTCAACGCCGAGGTCAGCTCGGCCCGCTGGGACGCGGGCACCGCCCGCTGGCAGCTCTCCACCGCCGCCGGGGACTGGACCGCCGACGCCGTGGTCTCCGCCACCGGCCCGCTCTCCGACCCGCAGATCCCCGACATCCCGGGCGTGGACACCTTCCCCGGGCGGGTCTTCCACTCCTCCCGGTGGGACCACGACTACGACCTCACCGGCAAGCGGGTCGCGGTCGTCGGCACCGGCGCCTCCGCCATCCAGATCATCCCGGCCATCCAGCCGCAGGTGGCACGGCTGACGGTCTTCCAGCGCACCCCCGCCTGGGTGCTGCCCCGCGCCGACCGCGAGATCACCGGCGTGGAGAGGTGGCTGCACAGCAAGGTGCCGCCGTCCGGGGCGCTGCGCCGCGCCCTGCTGTTCGCCGTCCGCGAGCTCCAGGTGGACGCCTTCGTCAACCGCCCCCGCCTCCTCGGTGCGGTGCAGGCGATGGCCAGGCGCCATCTCCACCGGGCCGTCAGCGACCCCGCGCTGCGCTCCCGGCTCACCCCGGACTACCGCATCGGCTGCAAGCGCATCCTGCTGAGCAACTCCTACTACCCGGCCCTGGCCGCCCCCACCACCGACGTGGTGGCCTCCGGGCTCGCCGAGGTGCGCGGCTCCACCGTGGTGGCCGCCGACGGCACCGAGGCCGAGGTGGACGCCATCGTCTTCGGCACCGGCTTCCATGTCACCGACATGCCGGTCGCCGACCGCATCACCGGTGCGGCCGGCCGCACCCTCGCCGAGGAGTGGGGCGGCACCATGGAGGCGCTGCGCGGCACCACCGTCCACGGCTTCCCCAACTTCTTCATGGTGATCGGGCCCAACACGGGCCTGGGCAACAGCTCGATGATCCTGATGATCGAGTCCCAGCTGAACTACATCGTCGACGCACTCACCCGGATCGACGCCCTCGGCGTCGCCGCGATCGACCCCACGCCCGAGGCCCAGCGGCGCTGGAACGACGACGTCCAGCACCGGATGCGCTCCACCGTCTGGGCCACCGGCGGCTGCACCAGCTGGTACCTGGACGCCGACGGCCGCAACACCACCGTCTGGCCCGGCACCACCAGCCGCTTCCGCCGCGAGACCCGCCGGGTCGACCTCGCCGAGTACACGCTGCTTGACCGCCCTGCCGACCGCCCGCTCGCCGCCGCCGCGGCGTCCGCCCCCGCCCCCGCCCCCGCCCCCGCCGAGGAGGCTGCCCGATGAGCCGGACCTCCCTCCCCGAGGACTGCGTACCGCCCGCCCCCCGCCGTGAACTGCGGGTGCGCTCCGCGGACGGGACCTGGCTGCACGCCGAGGTCCACGGCCCCGAGGACGCCCCCACCGTGGTGCTCGCCCACGGCTGGACCTGCTCCACCGCCTTCTGGGCCCCGGTCGTCCACCGGCTGGCCGCCGACCACCGGCTGGTCGCGTACGACCAGCGCGGCCACGGCCGCAGCGCCGCGCCCGAGAACCCCGCCGGCTACAGCACCGCCGCACTCGCGGACGACCTGGAGGCCGTGGTCGAGGCCACCGTGCCGCACGGCACCCGGGCGGTGCTGGCCGGACACAGCATGGGCGGCATGACCATCATGGCCGCCGCCGACCGTACGGCGGTCCGCGACCGGACCGCGGCCGCGCTGCTCGCCAGCACCGGCAGCGCCGCACTGCTGGAGGCGCTGCGTGTGGTGCCGTTCGCCGGCCGCACACCGAGGGTGCGCCTTGCGCTGCACCGCGCGCTGCTCTCCTCCACCCTGCCCCTCGGCCCGGTCACCCCGGTGAGCCGCGCCGTGCTGAAGTACGCGGTGATGGGCCCTGCCACGCCCGTGGAGCGGGCCGAGGCCTGCGCCCGCATCGTGCACGCCTGCCCCCGCCGGGTGCGGGCCGGCTGGGCGCAGGTCCTCGGCGAGCTGGATCTGCACGCCGAGGTCGGCCGGCTCGCCGCCCCCGCCTCCGTCCTGGTGGGCACCGCGGACCGGCTGACCCCGCCCGTCCTCGCCGAGCGCATCCATGAGGCGCTGCCGCACTCCGAGGGCCTCACCCGGCTTCCCGGCATCGGCCATATGTCGCCCGTGGAGCGCCCGGACTCGGTCGCCGACGAGATCCGCCGCCTGGTCACCGTCCACCTCACCGCCGGACCCGGCGCCGCCCCCGCGGGCACCGCCGTGGCAGCCGCCGATGCCGAACCGAGGAGTGCCACCGCATGAGCCGCACCCCGCCCCTGTCCTCCCAGGTCGCCGTCGTCACCGGCGCCGCCCGCGGTGTCGGCGCCCTGCTCGCCCGCAAGCTCGCCGAGCGGGGTGCCAAGGTCGCGCTGCTGGGCCTGGAGCCCGCAGAGCTGGAGAAGGTCGCGGCGGCCTGCGGCCCGGACGCCACCCACTGGGAGGCCGATGTCACCGACCTGGACTCGCTCACCGAGGCGGCCCACCGCATCCGGGCCCGCTACGGACGCGTCGACACCGTCGTCGCCAACGCCGGCATCGCCATCGGCGGCCCGCTGCTGGACTCCGACCACGCCGCCTTCAGCCGGGTCATCGAGGTCAACCTGCTGGGCAGTGTCGCCACCGCGCGGGCCTTCCTGCCGGCGCTGGAGGAGTCCCGCGGCTATCTGCTGCAGATCGCCTCGCTCGCGGCCATCACCCCGGCACCGCTGATGAGCGCCTACTGCGCCAGCAAGTCCGGGGTGGAGGCCTTCGCCCACTCGCTGCGTGCCGAGACCGGCCACAAGGGCGTCAAGGTCGGTGTGGGGTACCTGAGTTGGACCGACACCGACATGGTGCGCGGCGCCGACCAGGACGAGGTGCTGCGCGAGATGCGGGCCAGGCTGCCCTGGCCGGCCAACCGGACCTATCCGCTGGAGCCCGCGGTGGACCGGATCGTCGCCGGTATCGCCCGCCGCTCCCCGCATGTCTACGCCCAGTGGTGGCTGCGCGGCATGCAGGCGGTCCGCGGCACCGTGCCCTCCGTCATCGGCCGGATGGGACCCCGGGAGATCCGCCGTCTGGAGCCCCGCCTCAAGGCCACCGCCGCGCAGCGGCTGGGCGCCGTGGGCGCGGGCGGCGCCGCCGACACCGAGGCCCGCAAGGCCCGTACGACCGACTGACCGTCAGGGCCGGCACCGCTTCGGCGGTGCCGGCCGCTCCCAGCGGCCGGCCCCCGCCCCGGTCCGCGTCGGGTGTCGGGGACGACCCCCGACGCGTTGGCCCCCGCCGGTCCGCCGGCGGGGGCCTTCGCAGGTCATGCCCTTACAGACTGGTGCACACCGTCCCGTTGAGGCGGAAGACGGTCGGGGTGGGGTTGGCCCCGTTGTTGGCCCCGACGAAGCCGAAGGACGCCGTCGATCCGCCGTTCGCCGCCAGGACGCCGTTCCAGTCGATGTTGTTCACATGGACGTGGCTGCCGGTGCTGGAGATCGAGGCGTTCCACCAGGAGGAGACCGACTGCCCGGGGGAGGGCCAGTCGAAGTCCAGCGTCCAGCCGTTGATCGCGGTGTCCGCCAGGTTGGTGACGGTCACCGAGGACACAAAGCCGTTCCCCCAGCCGCTGTCCACGTGGTACGAGACCGTGCAGGTGCTGTGCTGCGGGGTGCCGGTGGTGAAGGTCAGCGGCTCGGAGGGCAGGGAGAGCCGCCCGCTGGGGTCGGTGGCCAGCACATTGACGGTGTGGCTGCTGCCCGGCGGGAGATTGTACAGGGTGACCGAGGTCCCGGTGGACTCGCCCAGCAGCTGCACATTGGTGCCCAGCTGCTCGTAGACCTCGTAGCGGGTGACCGGGCCGGTGCCGGCCGAGGCGGGCCAGGACAGGGTGGCGGTGGTGTCGGTGACCGCGGTGGTCACGGGTGCGCCGGGGACGCCGCTGACGGCCGACGGGGCGGTGCCGGTCTTCGGGTGCAGCACCACCGTGGTGAGCGAGTACGGGGCCACCGTGACGCCGGAGGCCGTGGCACCGTCGGACGCCGCGGTGATGTCGGAGTCGCCACGGGCCCAGCGCTGCACCTGGGGGGTGCCGGCGGCGGGGGTGAAGCCGCGGTAGTGCAGGGCCACCGTGTGGGAGGCGCCGGGGTCCTTGTTCACCAGCATCACGGCGAGGTCGCCGTCGGCCTGCTGCACCGCGTGCACCGAGATCTGCTGGTCGGTGGAGGCGGAGGCAACCATGGTGTCGCCGGTGCTGCCCAGCGAGCTGAGCATCTTCAGCCCGTAGTAGGGCGCGAACGGGGTGTTGGCGGCGGGCTCGCAGACATCACCGGTGCAGGTGGCGCCGGACAGCATGCCCATGTCCCCGTAGTCGGTCTCGCCGTCCACGGTGGAGATGGCGCCTGCGCCGTTGTGGGTGTCCCACCAGTCCACGGTGAAGACGCCGCTCTCCAGGGCCGTCATCATCGCGTCGGCGGTGAACAGGCCGTTGGGGCGGGTGGTGAAGGGGGCACTGCCGGCGTTGGCGTTGACCTCGGTCATGGCGATGCCGATGTGCGCCGAGTCGGCCCCGGCGTACTGGTTCAGCTGGTTGCGCACCTCGCGCAGCTCGCCCGGCAGCTGGGAGACGCTGGCGAGTGCCTGGTCGCCGCTGTTGGCCCCCGGGTACCAGTGGACGCTGACGAAGTCGATGTCATGGGCCACGGCCGCCAGCACGGTGTGGTTCCAGTCCCCGGCCTCACCGGCACCGATGATCCCGTCCGGCCAGTTGCCGGGCATGGTGAGCACCGCGCCGATCTTCACGGTCGGGTCGACGGCCTTCATCGCGGAGGCGTAGGCCAGCACCTGGCGGGCGTACTCGGCCGGGCTCTTGTCGGCGTGGGTGTCGTTCTCCCAGCCGTTGCCGTAGTGGCCGTTGCCGTAGATCTCGTTGCCGATCTCCCAGTACTTGGCGCCGTACTTCTTTCTCCACGTTGGCGTAGCGGACCCAGTCCGCGGCCTCCTCGGGGGTGCCCGAGCCGTAGTTGGCGATGATCACCGGCTGGGCGCCGGTGGCCTTCACCGTCCCCATGAAGGAGTCGAAGTCGGTACCCGGGGCCACATAGCCGCCGGGGGCGGTGTTGTCCTTCCAGTGGTAGATGTCCGAGTAGGAGCCGCCCGGGTAGCGCATGGCGCCGACCCCGGCGGCCTTCATCAGGGTGGCCACCTCCGGGTCGTTCATGTGCGAGTCCCAGATCGCGGCGTTGACGCCCCGTGCGGCGCCGCCGAGCGTGCCCAGGCCGGCCTGGGTGTTGACGGTGACATCGGCGTCGGCGGCCGGCGGGGCGGTGTCCGCAGCGGCGGACGGTCCGGCGGACGGCAGCACGGCCAGCAGCGCGGCGGCGGCGACCGAGGCGACGCCGGCGAGCCGGCGGCGTCTGCCGGAGATGGGGGCCAGCGATGGCATGGGTGCGTTCCCTCCCGGGACGACGGCGGTCCCGACGGGCAGGCCTGGACCGCGAGAACGGAGTTGGTACGTGGCGCTGCCGCGTTCTCCGTCGACGATCCGGCGACTGGGGGGTACGCGATCTGGGAGCGCTCCCATGATGGGAGCGTGTGCATCCGGTGTCAACGACTGTGCGGTGAAGGGTCCAAGGTGGCCGGAGTGGGCCGATATCGGGGCCGCCGGCATCCGGGGAGCGGTGTCCGCGGCGCGGCCGCCCTCCCTGGGGGAGCACCCGGCGGCTGTCGGCCGGGGATCCGGGTCCGGCGGACCGTCCGCCGGACCGGCGTATCCCGGGCCGGTACCGCGCACCGGGTCGAAAACCGGTACCCGGACCGGTCTGTGCAGGGCACCATCGCTGTCCATGACCACCGACCGCCTGCTGATCCTCTCGCCACGCGTCACCGACACCCGACTGCAGCTGGCCGCGGCCGCCCACCGCCGCAGCCTGCGGACGGCGATCGCACACGGCTGGCGGCGGCCGGAGGAGGCCTCCACCGGGGCGCCCGCCCATCTCTACGGCGGCCCGCTGCTCGCCGACTGCCTCGGCAACGCGCTCGGTCTGGCGCCGCTGGAGCCGCCGGCGGACTGGCCCGCCCGGCTCCCCGAGGAGTTGACCTGCCGTCGGATCGAGGCGGTCACTCTTGCCGAGGCCCGCCGGCTGCGACGTCCGGCCTTCGTCAAGCCCCCCGGCGACAAGCACTTCCCGGCCCGGATCTACCCGGACGGCTCCCGGCTGCCGGGACCCGACGCCATGGACGACGACCTGCCGGTGCTGGTCAGCGACATCGTCTGCTTCGTCCATGAGTACCGGCTGTTCGTCCTGGACGGCGCCGTTCACACCGCGAGCCGTTTTGCCACCGGGCCCGCGCTGGACATGGCCCCGCTGGACGACGACCCCCGGGAGGCCGATGTGCATGCCTTCGCGCGTGAGGTGCTGAGTGCGGCCGACGGCACCCTCCCGTCGTCCGTCGTCGTGGACGTCGGTCTGCTCGACGACGGCCGCTGGGCGGTCGTCGAGGCCAATCCCGCCTGGGCCAGCGGCGGTTACGCCTGCGACCCGGACCGGGTTCTGGACGCGGTGGTCCGCGCGGCCGCCCCGGCCGCCGAGACCTCCCCGTACGACCTCGGCTTCGCCCGGCCGCTGCCCGAGGTGGTGGGCTGAGGTCCCGCCCCTTCGCGGGCATCGGCCGGTGCCCGGCCGCGCACCCGGCGGCAACCGCCGCCGGGTGCGCGCGGGCCCGTTGATGTCGGCCCCCGCCTCGGCGATCCTGATCGAGGATCTCGTGCGGACCACCGACGGATGACCACCGAACGCACGCCTCAGCGGTCGGCGGGGGCCGTCCGGACGGCGCGCTCCACGGCGGCCCAGGCACCGCGCAGGGCCGCGGCGGTGGCGGGGTCGGTGAGGGCGCCGTCGGGGCCGAGCCTGGAACGGACCATGCCCACGCCCAGTGAGGCCTCCGGGACCAGGGCGGCGGACATCACGGTCAGCGTCTCGGTGAGCCAGGCCCGCGCCCGGTCGCCGCCGGCCGGGTGCGGGGAGGCGGTGAGCAGCGCCACCGGCTTGCCGACCAGTTCACCGCTGCCGACCAGCCACTCCAGCGCGTTCTTCAGCACCCCTGGCATCCCGTGGGCGTACTCCGGGCTGGCGATCAGCACCGCGTCCGCGGCTGCCACCGGTCCGCGCCAGGCCCGCACGGAGGCGGGGGCGTCGTCGGGATCGACGCCGGGGTCGAAGTACGGCAGTGCGGTGAGCGCCGTATGGACGGTGGCCTCGCTGCCGGGCGGGAGCAGTCCCAGGGCGGCGTGCATCAGCGTGGTCACGGTGGACTCCGGACGCAGGCTGCCGGACACGGCGAGGATCCTCATCGTCCGCAGCCTACCGGGAAGTTGCCCACCCGGCCGGTCGTCGGAGCAAGGGGGCGGCTAAGCGGCGCAGGGCCGCGGCCGCGGTCTGTCTGCGGCGTCAGGCGGTGTCAGGCGGCGTCAGGCGGCGTTCGGCGGGGTCCCGGGAGGCGGTCCGTTTCGGCCGGGGTGGCCGGCGCCCGGCCGGGCGGCCCCGGGCGTCGGGCGGAGCGACCGACCGCCGGACGCCTTCTTCCCGGGGGACACCGCGCCGTGCCGCGCCGCGCGGGGTCGGGGACGGGTCGCGCAGCCGGTAGCGTCCCGGACATGACGACTTCTCTCATCACCGGCGCCACCGCCGGGATCGGGGCCGCGTTTGCGCGGCGGCTGGCGGCGGACGGGCACGACCTGGTGCTGGTGGCCCGGGACGGCAAGCGGCTGGAGGAGGCCGCTGCGGAGCTGCGCACGGTACGGGGCCGGGAGGTGGAGGTGCTGGTGGCCGACCTGGCCACGGAGGAGGGGATCTCCGCGGTGGAGCGGCGGCTGGCCGACCCGGCGCGGCCGGTGGACGTGCTGGTCAACAATGCCGGGTTCGGCAACCGGGGGGCGTTCCTCGAGGTGCCGCTGGAGGCCGAGCTGACGATGCTCAAGGTCCATGTGGAGGCCGTGCTGCGGCTGACCTCCGCCGCGCTGCCGGGGATGCAGGACCGGGGCCGCGGCCGGGTCGTCAATGTGGCCTCGGTGGCGGCGTTCCTGCCGCGGGGCACCTATGGGGCGAGCAAGGCGTGGGTGGTGAGCTTCACCCAGGGGGTGGCCCGTGACCTGACGGGCTCCGGGGTGCAGCTGATGGCGCTCTGCCCGGGGTTCACCCGTACCGAGTTCCATCAGCGGGCGGGCATGGGGACCTCCAACATCCCCGGCTGGGCCTGGCTGTCGGTGGACCGGGTGGTCGGCGAGGCGCTGCGGGACCTGGCCCGGGGCCGCACCCTGTCCGTCCCCAGCCTGCGCTACCGGGCCGTGGTGTGGCTCACCCGGCTGGTGCCGCCGGGCGCCTTCGGCCGTGCGTCCTCCAAGGCGGGCCGGCAGTACCGCACGGACTGAGGCGCGGGGCGGGGAATGGGACCGGTAATCGTGAGGTTGCCTAACAATGAGTATTACTCTGTATGCTCGGATCCCGCCCCGCCCCACCTCGGAGCCGCCCGTGAAGCCGCAGGGACCCAACTGGACCCCGCCCGTACTCGCCCCCGGGGAGAAGCCACCGCCCGCCCAGGTGCGCCGCATCGTCGGGCTCTTCCGCCCCTACCGGGGCCGACTCGCCGTCGTCGGCCTGCTGGTGGGCCTCTCCTCGCTGGTCTCCGTCGTCTCGCCGTTCCTGCTGCGGGAGATGCTGGACCACGCCATCCCCCAGGGCCGCACCGGGCTGCTCAGCCTGCTCGCCCTGGGCATGGTGGCCACCGCCGTGGTCAACTCGGTCTTCAGCGTGCTCCAGACGCTGATCTCCACCACCGTCGGCCAGCGGGTCATGCACGACCTGCGCACCGCCGTCTACACCCACCTCCAGCGGATGTCGCTGGCCTTCTTCACCCGCACCCGCACCGGTGAGGTGCAGTCGAGGATCGCCAACGACATCGGCGGGATGCAGTCCACCGTCACCTCCACCGCCACCTCGCTGGTCTCCAACCTCACCGGTGTGGTCGCCACCGTCATCGCCATGGTCGCCCTGGACTGGCGGCTCACCGTGGTGTCGCTGCTGATGCTGCCGGTCTTCGTGTGGATCAGCCGCCGGGTCGGCAACGAACGGAAGAAGATCACCTCCCAGCGGCAGAAGCAGCTTGCCGTCCTGTCCACCGCCGTCCAGGAGTCCCTGTCGGTCAGCGGCATCCTGCTGGGCCGCACCATGGGCCGCGGCGACTCGCTCTCCCGCGAGTTCACCGAGCAGTCCGACAGCCTCGCCGATCTGGAGGTGCGCTCCAGCATGGCCGGGCGCTGGCGGATGTCCACCATCCAGATCGTCATGTCGGCGATGCCCGCGGTCATCTACTGGGCCGCCGGGCTGGCCACCGCCGCCGGCAGCCCCGTGGTGTCACTGGGCACCCTGGTCGCCTTTGTCTCGCTGCAGCAGGGCCTCTTCCGCCCCACCGTCTCGCTGCTTGCCACCGGTGTGCAGGTGCAGACCTCGCTGGCGCTCTTCCAGCGCATCTTCGAGTACCTGGACCTGCCCGTGGACGTCGCCGAGCCCGCCGACCCGGTCCGCCCGGACCGCATCCGCGGCGATGTCGGCTTCGAGGGCGTCGAGTTCGCCTACGACCCCGCGGCGGACCGGCCCACCCTCACCGGGATCGACCTGGCCGTCCCGGCCGGCGGCAGCCTCGCCGTGGTCGGCGGGACCGGCTCGGGCAAGACCACCCTCAGCTATCTGGTGCCGCGGCTGTACGACACCACCGCCGGCCGGGTCACCCTGGACGGCATCGACGTCCGCGACCTGTCCTTCGACACCCTCGCCGCCGCCGTCGGAGTGGTCTCCCAGGAGACCTATCTCTTCCATGCCTCCGTGGCCGAGAACCTGCGCTTCGCCAAACCCGACGCCACCGACGAGGAACTGGCCGAGGCCGCCCGTGCCGCACAGATCCACGACCACATCGCGGCACTGCCCGACGGCTACGACACCGTGGTCGGTGAGCGGGGCTACCGGTTCTCCGGCGGTGAGAAGCAGCGGCTGGCCATCGCCCGCACCATTCTGCGCAACCCGCCGGTGCTGATCCTCGACGAGGCCACCAGCGCCCTGGACAACCGCACCGAGCACGCCGTGCAGCAGGCCATCGACGCCCTCGCCGCGGGCCGCACCACCATCACCATCGCCCACCGGCTGTCCACCGTCCGCGACGCCGACCGGATCGTCGTCCTGGACGGCGGCGGCATCGCCGAACAGGGCACCCATGACGAGCTGATGGCCCTCGGCGGCCGCTACGCCGCCCTGGTCGCCCGTGACGACCTGGTCGCGGCCGACGTCGTCTGACGCAGAGTGCGACCGGGCGGGCGCCGCGGCCCCGGGCCGCCGCCCCCGCCGGGGCGCCGGGTCACAGCACCGAGCGGACCGCCTCCGGGGTACGGCCGACGACCGCATGGCCGTCGTCGGCCGTGATGATCGGGCGCTGGATCAGGGACGGATGCGCCGAGAGCGCGGCGATCCAGCGGGACCGCTCGCCGTCGGTGCGGGGCCAGGAGGCGAGACCCAGCTCGGCCGCCGCCGCCTCGCCGGTACGGGTGATGTCCCAGGGCTCCAGGCCGAGCCGCTCCAGCACGGCGGCGATCTCCCCCTCCCCGGGCGGGTCCTCGAGGTAGCGGCGGACGGTGTACTCGGCGCCGGCCTCGTCCAGCAGCTCCACGGCGGAGCGGCACTTCGAGCAGACGGGATTGAGCCAGATCTCCATCCGCACAGCCTACGGGCGGCGCCCGGACCCCGAATCCATGCGGTACGACCTCTGGACTCCCGTACGGGACCACTGCCACGATTCGCCACACCCCAACAGGGAGCCAGGACTCGGCCGACAGGGGAGTGGCAGCGGTGGATGCGCAAACGACCGGAGGCGCAGGCGGCGCCCCACGGGACGGCCGGCCGCGCCCCGTGCCGATGGCCCCGACCCGGATGGTGTCCCGCGACGCCGAGGAGGACCCCGGGCCGGCGGGGCCGGAGCGGCCCGGGCCCGGCCGGGACCGCCCCTGGTACCGCTTCTACGCCGACGGCGTCCCGCACCGCGTCACCGTCCCCAACACCCCCGTCACCGGACTGCTGGACGATGCCGCCGCCCGCCACGGCCGCCGTACCGCGCTGGTCTTCTTCGGCCGCGGCACCCGCTACCGCGCACTGCGGCGCGCCGTGGACCGCTTCGCCGCGGGGCTGCTGGAGCTCGGGGTCAAGCGCGGCGACCGGGTGGCGCTGGTCCTGCCGAACTGCCCGCAGTTTGTGATCGCCTTCTACGCGGCACAGCGCATCGGAGCGGTCGTCGTGCCGACCAATCCCCTCTACACGCCCAGTGAACTGCGCCATCAGCTCGTCGACTCCGGCGCGGTGCTGGTGGTCGTCCATGACGGCGCCTATGCGACCGTCGCCGCCGTGCGCGACGGGACGGCGCTCAGACATGTGGTCACCACCAGGCTCAGCGAGCAGTTCCCGCTCCGGCTGCGCCTGCTGCTCCGGCTGCCGCTGGCCAGGGCCCGCGCGGCCCGCGACAAGCTGGGCCCGCCGCTGCCCCCCGACGCCGACACGGTGCCCTTCACGGAGCTGGCCCGCACCCGCCGCCCGCGCGGCGGGGTGCCGCAGGCGCAGGTGCACCCCCGCCGGGTCGCGGTCCTCCAGTACACCGGCGGCACCACCGGCACCCCCAAGGGCGCCATGCTCACCCACCGCAACCTGGTCGCCAACGCCCACCAGGTGAAGGCGTGGTACCCGCAGCTGCGGGAGGGACGCGAGACCGCCCTCGCCGTGCTGCCGTTCTTCCATGTGTACGGGATGACCCTCGGGCTGACCGTGGGCCTGATCGCCGGTGCCCGCACCGTACTGCTGCCGACCTTCGACACCGACCTGGTGCTGCGGGCCGCCCGACGCCACCGGCCCACCCTGTTCCCCGGGGTGCCGCCGATGTACGACCAGCTGCTGCGCCGCAGCCCGGCGGAGCTGCGGGCGCTGCGCACCCTGCGCAGCTGCATCTCCGGCGCGATGCGGCTGCCGCCGGAGACGGTGGACCGTTTCCAGCAGGCCACCCAGGCGTCCCTGGTGGAGGGGTACGGGCTGACCGAGGCGGCCCCGGTGGTGCTCTGCAATCCGTTCAACGCCAATGCCCGCCCCGGCACGGTCGGCATCCCCCTGCCGGGCACCGAGGCCAGGATCGTCGACGAGACCGATCCGGAGGTCGACCAGCCGCCCGGGGTGGCGGGAGAGCTGATCGTCCGGGGGCCGCAGGTCTTCGCCGGGTACTGGCACGAGCGCGAGGACTCCACCCGGATGCTGCACGACGGCTGGCTGTTCACCGGGGATGTCGCGGTGATGAGCCCGGACGGCTTTGTCACCGTGATCGACCGCAAGCGGGACGTGATCATCGCCAGCGGCTTCTCGATCTTCCCGGCCGAGATCGAGGAGGTGCTGCTCACCCATCCGGCCGTGGCCGAGGCGGCGGTGATCGGCGTCCCCGACTCCTACCGCGGTGAGACGGTCAAGGCCTGTGTGGTCCTGCGGCAGGGGAGCGCGCTGTCGGCGCAGGCGCTGGAGGCCTACTGTGCGGCCAGGCTGACGGCGTACAAGGTCCCCAAGATCGTCGAGTTCAGGACCACGCCGCTGCCGCGCAATCTGATGGGCAAGGTGCTGCGCCGGATGCTGCGCGAGGAGGCCGCGCCCGGCGCCGTCTGAGTGCGCGGTCCGAGCGGTGCGGTCCGGGCGGTGCGGTCCGGGCGATCCGTCCGGGCGGCCCGGTCCGGGCGATCCGGCCGAGCGGCGCTGTGCGTCCCGGACGGCGCCGCGCGGGGGGAAATCCGCTGTCGCGGGACGCGTCGCAGGCAGCATGCTGGGATCGTGGGTACCGGCACGGGGGTCAGGACGTGAGCGCACGGCTGCGCGGCATCGCGCGGGAGACGGTGGAGATCACCGAGGCGGGGCGCTACCACCTGCCCGGTGGCCGCGTCGTCGACATCGCACGCGGGGTCGCGGCCGCGGTGGCGGGCACCCGGCTGTACGGCCCGGGGCCGGTCGACCCGGGGCCGGTCGGGCCGCACGGGGATCCGGTGGTGGAGGTGACCGGTGAGAGCAGCCTGCAGGCCGCCCGCCGGATGACCGGCGAGGATCCCGAGCCGGTCGCGGTGCTGGACTTCGCCTCGGCGCGCAATGCCGGCGGTGGCTTTCTCAACGGGGCGCAGGCGCAGGAGGAGTCGCTCTGCCGGTCCTCCGCGCTCCACGCCTGTCTGCGCGCCGTGCCCGACTTCTATGCGGCCCACCGTGCGGACCCCAGCCCCTTCTATTCCGACCGGGTGATCCACGCCCCGGGCGTCCCGGTCTTCCGCGACGACCGCGGTGAGCTGCTGGAGCAGCCGTACGCGGTGGACTTCCTGGTGGCGGCCGCGCCCAACGCCGGGGTCGTCGCGACGCGGATGCCGGACCATGTCCGGATGGTCCCGGAGGCGCTGCGGATCCGGGCGGAGCGGGTGCTGGAGACGGCCGCGGCGTGCGGCCGGCGGCGGCTGGTGCTGGGAGCCTGGGGCTGCGGGGTCTTCCGCAACGACCCGGCGCAGGTAGCCGCCGCCTTCCACGGGCACCTGGCCCCCGGCGGCGGCTTCGGCGGACGCTTCACCCAGGTCGTCTTCGCCGTGCTGGACCGCCGCGGCGACTCCCCCGTCCGCGCCGCCTTCCACAGCGCCTTCCACCGGGTCGCGCACGGACCCGAGCCCGTCCCCCTGGACTGACCCGCCGCAGGCCTTCGGCGCCACCCGGCCGGACGGCCGCCACCCGGCCGGACAGCCGCGGTCGGGGTCGGGGTCTGACAGCCGCCGCCGGGGACGGCCGCCGCCGGGCCGTGGTGAGCTGGGTCTCATTAAGTTACTCGTGAGTTGCTATGCAACGAGTTGCATAGCAGGATCGCCGTATGGCCCTTGAGCACGCGATCCTCGTCTCCCTGCTGGAGAAGCCAGGCTCCGGTTATGAGCTGGCCAGCCGCTTCGACCGCTCCATCGGCCGCTTCTGGACCGCCACCCACCAGCAGATCTACCGGGTGCTCAGGCGCATGGAGGCCGACGGCTGGATCGCCGCCGAGGACGTCGTCCAGGAGGGCCGGCCCGACAAGCGGGTCTACAGCGCGGCCGGGCCCGGCCGGGAGGCGCTGTCGGTGTGGCTGCGGGCTCCGGTGGAGCCCGAGACCGTCCGCCACGACCTGGCCGTCAAGATCCGTGCCGCCGCCTTCGACGACCCGGCCGGACGCGCCGGACTGGTCGCCGAGGTGGAGCGCCACCGGGTCGTCCATGCCGCGCTGCTCGACCGCTATCTGGCGGGCGAGCGCCGCGACTTCCCCGACCCCGCAGTCCTCGACGCACAGCAGTCCCTCCAGCACGTGGTGCTGCGCGGCGGCATCGAGTACGAGCGGATGACCGTCGCCTGGCTGGACGACGTCCTGGCCACCCTGCACCGAATCGGCTGACCTGGCCGACCGACCCCCCACCACCTCCGATCCGACCAGGAAGGGGAGCTCCGACCATGGCGGACTCTCTGCTCTTCAACCCGCGCGGCTACGACCCGGCCCACTTCGACGAGGAGACGCGCCGCCTGCTGCGGGCCACCGTCGACTGGTTCGAGGCGCGCGGCAAGAAGGCGCTGATCGACACCTACATCGACCGCACCTGGTACGCGGACTTCCTGGAGTTCGCCGCCAAGGAGGGCCTGTTCGCCGCCTTCCTGACCCCCACGGCCGACGCCGAGGACAACCCCGCCGCCCGCTGGGACACCGCCCGCAACGCCGCCCTCAGCGAGATCCTGGGCTTCTACGGGCTCGGCTACTGGTACACCTGGCAGGTCACCGTGCTCGGCCTGGGCCCGGTATGGCAGAGCGCCAACCCCGCAGCCCGGGCCCGTGCCGCCGAACTGCTCGCCGACGGCCATGTGATGGCGTTCGGCCTCTCCGAGCGCGGCCACGGTGCCGACATCTACGCCACCGACATGGTCCTCACCCCGGACGGCGAGGGCGGCTTCCGCGCCACCGGCTCCAAGTACTACATCGGCAACGGCAATGTCGCCGGACTGGTCTCGGTCTTCGGCCGGCGTGCCGACATCGAGGGGCCCGACGGCTATGTCTTCTTCGCCGCAGACAGCCGCCACGACGACTACCACCTGGTCAAGAACGTGGTGAACGCGCAGATGTACGTCAGCGAGTTCCGGCTGGAGGACTACCCCGTACGCACCGAGGACGTGCTGCACACCGGCCGGGACGCCTTCGACGCGGCGCTCAACACCGTCAACGTCGGCAAGTTCAACCTCTGCACCGCCTCCGTGGGCATCTGCGAGCACGCCATGTACGAGGCGGTCACCCACGCCCACAACCGGATGCTGTACGGGCGCCGGGTCACCGGCTTCCCGCACGTCCGGCGTGAACTGGCCGACGCCTACGCCCGGCTGGCGGCGATGAAGCTCTTCAGCGCCCGCTCCGTCGACTACTTCCGCTCCGCCGGGCCTGACGACCGCCGCTACCTGCTCTTCAACCCGATGACCAAGATGAAGGTCACCACCGAGGGTGAGAAGGTGATCGACCTGATGTGGGACGTCATCGCAGCCAAGGGCTTCGAGGCGGACACCTACTTCGACAAGGCCGCCAAGGACATCCGCGGGCTGCCCAAGCTGGAGGGCACGGTCCACGTCAACCTGGCGCTGATCCTCAAGTTCATGGGCAACTACCTCTTCGCGCCCGCCGAGTACCCCGCCGTCCCGACCCGCCAGGACCCCGCCGACGACGAGTTCCTCTTCCGCCAGGGCCCCGCGCGCGGCCTGGGCGCCATCCGCTTCCACGACTGGCGCACCGCCTACGACGCGCACGCCGACATCCCCAATGTCGCCCGGTTCCGGGAGCAGGCCGACGGCCTGTGCGAGCTGCTGCTCGCCCATGCACCGGACGAGGCCCAGCAGCAGGACCTGGACTTCCTGCTCGCCCTCGGCCAGCTCTTCGCGCTGGTGGTCTACGGTCAGCTGGTGCTGGAGCAGGCCGGGATCACCGGGCTGGACCGCGATCTGCTGGACGAGATCTTCGATGTGCTGGTACGTGACTTCTCCGGGCACGCCACCGAGTTGCACGGCAAGGCGTCCGCCACCGAGGCGCAGTCGGCCTGGGCGCTGACCCAGGTCCGCCGTCCGGTCGCCGACGCCGGGCGATCCGCACGGGTCTGGGCCCAGGTCGAGGCGCTTGCGGGCGCCTACGAGATGCGGCCGTGAGACCTGCCGGGCCATGGCCGCCGGCGGGGCGGCCGTGGCCCGGCTGCGGGGCCGGGCCCTAGGCTCGACCTGTCGGAGCGGCCGAGGGGAAGGGCGGACATGCTGAACGGACTGGCGGAGCACTGTGCGCAGGCTCTGGCGGAGTACGGATGCCCCTCGGTGTCGGTCGCCGTGGCCGAGCGCGGCGAGGTGGTGCTGGCCGAGGCGTACGGGCTGGCGGACACGGCCGCGGGACGCCCTGCCACACCCGGCACCGCGTACGGGCTGGCCTCCATCACCAAGCCGATCACCGCCACCGCCGTCTGCTTGGCAGCCGACCGGGGCCTGCTGGACCTGGACGCACCGGCCGCGGGCGACTGGCGCGGACGTCCGCCGACACTGCGTCACCTGCTGCTCCACCGGGGCGGGCTGGGGGCACACTACGACTTCCACTACGGCGGCGGCGACCGGCTGATCGACGCCACCCGCTACCAGGTGCAGTACCGCGAACCGGACTCCGGCTTCGAGTACGCCAACCTCGGCTACGGACTGCTGGGCCGGGAGCTGGAGGCGGCCACCGGGCAGGAGCTCGGCGGCTTCGTCCGGGAGCGGGTGTTCGAGCCGCTGGGGCTCATCGGCTGCCACCTCGGGCCGCAGTACCCCGGCCCGGCGCCGTCGGCGGTGCGGTACACCGTGGACGGCCGTGCCTACCCCGTGTGCGACACCAGCCACCCGGGGGCGTCGCTGGGCTGGGCCACCGCCGGTGAACTGGCCCTCTTCGCGCAGTCGTACCGGCGGCTGCTGGAGCCGGGGACCGCCGCGGCCGTGCTGCGGGCTGCGCCGGTCAACGCCCGCCTCGGGTACGGGCTCGGCTGGTGCGTCTCCTACGGCGGCGGACCGCTGGTGCAGAGCCACGGCGGCGGGATGGGCGGGGTGGCCGCCATGGTCGCCGCCGTGCCCGGGCAGCAGCTCTCCGTCGCCGTGCTGACCAACTCCACCCGCAAGGCCGCCCGTGACGCGGTGTTCCACCGGATCATGGCGGAGCTGGTGCCGGGCTACTCCGCCGAGCTGGTCGACCCGGCGGTCCCGGACCCCGAGCGCCCGCTGGAGCTGCCGGTCGGGAGCTGGGCGGGCGAGATCGCCACACCGGAGGGCGAGCTGCCGATCACCCTGCGGGTGCTGGCGGACCGCAGGGTGGAGCTGCGGCTGGACGGCCGCGGTGCCACCGCGCCGGCGACCGCCTCCGCCGCCTGGGACCTGCGGACCTCGTTCCCCCTGCAGCTCCCGACCGCCGACGCCCGGATCAACAGCCCCGCGCTGGCCGTCGGTCTGCGACGGGAGCGGGGCGGGCTCACGGGGGTGGCCTGCGCCTGGAAGGCGGGGGACAGCGAGGGCCTGCTGGGCAGCTATCTCAGCCACCCCTGCCGGCTCACGCCGTGCTGAGGACGCAGCCGTGCCGGCGGGCCGCGGGGGCGGCCCGCCGGCACCACGGCGGATGTCAGGAGGCGGACTGGATCCCGTGCGGGTCGAGGACGTACTTGCGGGCGGCCCCGGCGTCGAACTCCCGGTAGCCGCGCGGCGCCTCCTCCAGCGGGATCGCGGTGGCGTTCACCGCGTCGGCGATGTGGACCCGGTTGCGCAGGATCGCCTGCATCAACTGGCGGTGGTAGCGCATCACCGGGCACTGGCCGGTGGTGAAGGAGAGCGACTTCGCCCACCCCAGACCGATCCTGATCGACAGTGACCCGGTTCTGGCCGCCTCGTCGGACGCCCCGGGGTCGCCGGTGACATAGAGGCCCGGGATGCCCACTGCGCCGCCCGCCGCGGTGACGTCCATGACGGTGTTGAGCACCGTCGCCGGGCGCTCCTGCGCCGCTTCGCCGCCCTGTCCGTGCGCTTCAAACCCCACGGCGTCGACCGCGCAGTCGACCTCGGGCACGCCGAGGAGCTGCTCGATCTGGTCCCTGGGGTCGCCCTTGGAGACATCGACGGTCTCGCAGCCGAAGCTCCGGGCCTGCGCCAGCCGCTCCGGATTGAGGTCCCCCACGATCACCACGGCGGCGCCCAGCAGCTGGGCCCCGGCGGCCGTGGCCAGCCCCACCGGCCCGGCCCCGGCGACGTACACCGTGGAGCCGGCGCCCACCCCCGCGGTCACGCAGCCGTGGAAGCCGGTCGGGAAGATGTCCGACAGCATGGTGAGGTCGCGGATCTTCTCCAGTGCCTGGTCGCGGTCGGGGAAGACCAGGACGTTCCAGTCGGCGTACGGCACCAGGACGTACTGGGCCTGTCCGCCGACCCAGCCGCCCATGTCCACATAGCCGTAGGCGGAGCCCGGCCGGTCCGGGTTCACATGGAGGCAGATCCCGGTCTTGCCCTCCTTGCAGTTGCGGCAGCGTCCGCAGGCGATGTTGAACGGGACGGAGACCAGATCGCCGACCTTGACGAACTCCACGTCCCGGCCGGTCTCCACCACTTCGCCGGTGATCTCGTGCCCCAGCACCAGCCCGGCCGGGGCGGTGGTGCGGCCGCGGACCATGTGCTGGTCGCTGCCGCAGATGTTGGTGGCGACGCACTTGACGATCACGCCGTGCTGGCACTGGCGCCCCACATTGTCCGGATGCACCCCCGGACCGTCCTTGACCACAAACTCCGGGTAGTCGATCGTCTCGACCTCGACCCGGCCCGGCTCCTTGTACACGACCGCCTTGTTGCCCGGCATGGTCCGACCTCCGCTGCTCGCCCAGGACTGCTCGCCGACTGCTCGGTCCAACCCCTTCCTCTCCCAGGGTGCCGCTGTCCGCAGGCCGTCGCAGACCCTCGCCGGCTGCCGCGGATCGCGACCCGTCCAGGTGATGCAGGGCGCGATCAGCGGGTCACAGTACGTACTTTTTTTGGGCGAGAGGTGTCATATCGGGCATGGCGGGAATGACCACCGGCGTCCCGACAGGCAACACAGACAGGGAGGCACTGTGCCCCGCTCGACCAAGCGCACGGCAGTGACCGTGGCGACCTCGCTCCTGGTGGCGGCCGGAGCCGTCGGCGCCACCCTCGCCACCCACTCCGGCACCGGCAGCGCCCACGGCAGTGCCACGGCAGTCCAGGCGGCCGCAGCGGCCCCGGTCGCCGAGGTGCGGACAGTGGCGGACACCAGGCCCGCCGACGTTCCGGCCGGCTTCGTCGACCTGCCCACCAGCCCGCTGGCGGCCGACGGCCACGCCCACGACCTCACCGTCCACTACCGCAACACCGGGGCGACCGCCCGCACCGTTGCGCTGCAGATCCTGGTCGAGTCGCCGGATGCCGGACCCTACCTGTCACCCACCGACGTCAAGCTGGAGCAGCTGGACGCCGCCACCGGGCAGTGGAGGACCGTGCCGCTGGGCACCCAGACCGGAACGCTCTACACCACCATCCCCGCCTCGGGGCAGCAGCTCGCCCCCGGCGCCGACCTGGTGGCCGGCTACCGGGTGACGGTCCAGCCGAGCAGCAGCGCCGCCGCCCACCAGGCCGTGCTGCAGCCCAGGGTCGTGCTCTTCGGGCCGGCCGCCGGCTCCTGACCTGGGCGACTCCTGACCCCAGCGGCTGCTGGACCCGAGCGCACCGGCGCCGACATGCGTGGGACTCCGGGCTCAGAGGTACAGGCCGTCCGAGGGCGCGGCCGGTGAGGGCAGCAGCGGAGAGCGACCGCGCCGCAGCGCGAACAGCTCCGCCAGGGTGGACGGGCCCGGAGGCGCCGGGACCCCGGCCGAGCCGTCGGCGGCGCCGTCCCCGGTGGTGCGGGCCAGCCAGCGAGAGGACTCCTCGCCGGTGAGCGGACCCACCTCCACCCGGGCCAGACAGCGGCCCGGGCGCACCACGGCGGGGTGCAGCCGCTCCACGTCCTCATTGGTGGTGATCGCCACCAGGACGTTGCGGCCCTGACCCAGCAGACCGTCGGTGAGATTGAGCAGCCGCGACAGGGCCTGGCCGGTGACCCGCTTGGCGCCGCCGCGGATCAGCTCGTCGCAGTCCTCCAGCAGCAGCATCCGCCAGCGCTGCGCATCGTCGTCCTCGCCGTCGTCGTCCTGGGTGGCCAGGGCCACCTGGAGCAGATAGCCCGGGTCCGCGAAGAGCTGCTCGGGGTCGAGCACGCAGTCCACCCGGCACCAGTCGCGCCAGGAGCGGGCCAGGGTGCGCAGCACCGAGGTCTTGCCGGTCCCGGGCGGACCGTGCAGCAGCAGCAGCCGCCCGGTCACCTCCTCGGGGCGCAGCTTCATCAGCGCGTCGAAGGCGTCGGCGACCGGTGCGGTGTAGTTCTCCCGTATCTCCGGCCAGGTCTCCGCGCTGATCCGCCGGGTGGTGCGGCTGGGGCCGTGCCCGGTGAGGTGCCAGAACCCCATCAGGACGACGTCCTCCTCGACCGGCGGCGGCTCCTCCGCCCCGTCCACGGCCTCCGCGAGGATCTGCTCGGCCAGGCCCTCCTCCACCGCGGTCACCGTGACGTCCGCGTGCTTGCCGCCGCCGTGGCCCACCCAGCGGCTGATCTTCAGCGTCCAGCCGGCGCCCTCGGCGAGCACCGCGGACCGGTTCTTCTCCTGGGAGGAGCGGACCACCCTGCTGCCCGTGGGCAGCAGGGTGGCGTCGCCCTTCACCCGCTGAAGCGAGGTGGAGCGGCACCAGGGCTGCTCGCCGGAGGTGAAGCGGGCCAGCGCCAGGGCGTCGACCACGTCGAAGGGGGAGTCGCTGTCGTCCAGCTGCACCTGCATCGGCAGTGCTCGGTACACCTCGGAGCCGGGGGTGGGGGCGGGGGCGGGGGCGGTCGCGACGGGGACTCCATCGGGGGAGTGCTGTGCGGACATGGGCGCCATGATCCGGCACCGGGCGACCGCTGCCCACCGCTTTTCCGGACCTTGCACGAACCCCGACGGACCTCCCCCACCCCGGCCGTGCCGCCCGCACTCGCAGGTCCCGCGCCACCGCGGGCTGCGTCCGGGCGAGGGCCGGGCGGGTACGCAGGCTGAGGCGACCACCGGCCCACGGCCTCGGGAGGGCTCCCCTGCGTTCTGCCGTCGAACCGGGCGCCCTGCCCCCGCCGTACCACACCTCGGGCCCGGGCGGGTCCCCGGACGCCCGTATCGGCCGTGCCCTGAGGGTGCTCGCCGATGCCCGCCCGCCCGGCGGCCCGGCTTCCGCCCCTCCCCGCTCAGGAGCCGCCGTGCGGGTGTGAGTGGGCATCAGATGCTTTGCGGATGAGACTCGTCCCTCCGGCCCCGGGACGTCGTCACGGGCGGACGGGCTCTGCTAGCCTGCGCGGATGCCTTCTGCAGACCGTCAGCTGCCCCGGCTGGGTGTGATGTTCGACCGCGACCGGGCTCCGGAGGAGCTGACCGGCTTCGCCACCACCCTGGAGGACCTCGGCATCGACGAGCTGTGGGTGGTGGAGGACCTGCCGTGGGCCGGTTCGATCGCCTCGGCGGCCGCGGCGCTGGGCGCCACCGAGCGGCTGCGCGTCGGCATCGGCATCGCCCCGGCCCCGCTGCGCAACCCCGTCCTGCTGGCCATGGAGTTCGCGACCCTCGCCCGGCTGTTCCCCGGCCGGCTGATCGCGGGCATCGGGCACGGCGCCACCGAGCTGATGGAGGTCGCCGGTGCGCTGCCGCCGGCAAGGATGGCGCTGCTGGAGGAGACCGTGAGCGCGGTGCGGGCGCTGCTCGGCGGTGCGGAGGTCACGATGAAGGGCCGCGCCGTCCGGCTGGACGGTGTGCGGCTGGTCCATCCCCCGGTTGTGGTGCCCCCGGTGCTGGCCGGTGTGGTGCGACCGCGATCGCTGGAGCTGTCGGGCCGGGTCGCGGAGGGCACCGTGATGGCCGAGGGCCAGGGGCCGGTGGCCGTCGCCGCCGCCCTGGACCGGATCGACGCGGGCCGCCGGGAGGCCGGTCGCGAGGACCCCCATGACCTGGTGCTCTTCACGCATCTCCGGGTCGACGACGACCCGGAGCGGCTGGCCGCCGAGACCGCACCGGTCACCGCGGGGTGTGCCGACTGGCTGGGACTGCCTGCGGAGGAGGTCTTCCTGGCCGCGGGGGACGCCGTCACCGCGGCCGGGCGGATCCGGGAGCTGTGGGAGGCGGGGGCGGACTCCGTGGTGCTGCGGCCCATCGGCGCGGAGCCGCTGGACCAGGTGCGCAGGGTGTGGGCCGCGCTGCGGCGCTGACGCGGTCCCCGCGCTCAGGGCCGCGGGATGTTGCGCAGATTGGCGCGGGCCAGCTGGACCATCCGGCCGACACCGCCGTCCAGCACCATCCGGCCCATGGAGAGGGCGAAGCCGCTCACCTGCTCGCCGGTGATCTTCGGCGGGATGGAGAGCGCGTTGGGGTCGGTGACCACATCCACCAGCGCCGGTCCGCGGTGCTTCAGCGCCGCCCGCAGGGCGCCGCGCAGCTGCTTGGGCTTCTCCACCCGTACGCCGAAGGCGCCGCAGGCCTCGGCGACCGCGGCGAAGTCGGGGTTGCAGTTGGTGGTGCCGAACGCGGGCAGCCCGGCCACCAGCATCTCCAGCTCCACCATGCCCAGTGAGGAGTTGTCGAAGAGCACCACCTTGACCGGCAGGTCGTACTGCACCAGCGTCAGGAAGTCGCCCATCAGCATGGAGAAGCCGCCGTCCCCGGACATGGCGACCACCTGGCGGCGGCGGTCCAGGAACTGGGCGCCGATGGCCTGCGGCAGCGCATTGGCCATGGAGCCATGGGTGAACGAGCCGATCACCCGCCGCCGGCCGTTGGGCGTCAGATAGCGGGCGGCCCAGACATTGCACATCCCGGTGTCCACGGTGAAGACCGCGTCGTCGGCGGCCTCCTCGTCGAGCACCGCCGCCACATACTCCGGGTGCAGCGGCACATGCCGCTCCACCTTGCGGGTGTAGGCACCGACCACCCCCTCCAGCGCCTGGGCGTGCTTCTTCAGCATGGTGTCCAGGAACCGGCGGCTGGTCTTCTCCTTCAACCGCGGCGTCAGGCAGCGCAGCGTCTCCCCGACGTCGCCCCAGACGGCCAGGTCGAGGCGGGAGCGCCGGCCGAGGTGCTCGGGGCGCACATCCACCTGGGCGATGCGTACGTCGTCGGGCAGGAAGGCGTTGTACGGGAAGTCGGTGCCCAGCAGGATCAGCAGATCGCAGCCGTGCATGGCCTCATAGGCCGCGCCGTACCCCAGCAGGCCGGACATCCCCACGTCATAGGGGTTGTCGTACTGGATGAACTCCTTGCCGCGCAGGGCGTGCCCCACCGGCGCCTTGACGCGCGCGGCGAAGGCCATCACCTCGCTGTGCGCCCCCTCGGTGCCGCTGCCGCAGAAGAGGGTGACCTTGCCGGCGGCGTCCACCAGCTCCGCCAGGGCGTCCAGGTCGGCCTCGCCGGGGCGGACCAGCGGGCGGCGGGTGACCAGGGCGTGCCGACTGGCCGGCTGCGGGGCGGGCTGGGCGGCGACATCGCCGGGAAGGGCGATCACCGCCACCCCGCCGCGGCCCACCGCGTGCTGGACGGCGGTCTGCAGCACCCGGGGCATCTGCCCGGCGGAGGAGACCAGTTCGCAGTAGTGGCTGCACTCGCGGAAGAGCTGCTCGGGGTGGGTCTCCTGGAAGTAGCCGGTGCCGATCTCGCTGCTGGGGATGTGGGAGGCGAGCGCCAGCACGGGGGCCATGGAGCGGTGGGCGTCGTAGAGTCCGTTGATCAGATGGAGGTTGCCGGGTCCGCAGGAGCCGGCGCAGGCCCCCAGCCCGCCGCCGATCTGTGCCTCGGCGCCGGCCGCGAAGGCGGCGGTCTCCTCATGGCGCACCTGCACCCAGCTGAGGTCGCGATGCCGGCGTACGGCGTCCACCACCGGGTTGAGACTGTCGCCGACGACTCCGTAGATGCGCTCCACGCCGGCCCGCACCAGAACTTCGACGAACTGCTCGGCAACGGTCTGCTTGGCCATCGGGAACCTCCGGGCGGCGGGCGAGGCGGGCCTTTGCAGGCACCGAGCCCATCCCCGCATGCTCCGTGGCCGCCTGCCACCCGGAGGGCATGCGGTGCCGCCGATCGGATGGCGGTGGGGCAGGGGGCGGCGGGAGCGTCCGGGGGGCTTGCCGGGGGAGCGGCTCCGGTCCAGTGCGACCGGGCTCCGTCGGGCGGGCCGGAGGAGAAGGATCAAGCATGCGACCGCCGGTGTCGCACCAGTGCGGGGCACGACACCGGCGACCGTGCTTGGCGGTCCAGCCGACCCTCAACGGCCGACCGCCGGTCCGCACGCCACCTCTGGGTCTGGCCCCCGCAGCGTCGAGAGGGCTGAACAGCGACTCAGGGTCGGCGTCGGATGTCAGGTTGGGCGCCTGTAATGCTGGCTTCACCATTCGAACGATGGCTGACCGGAGCTTCACTGTCTGGCGCTCATGCATATATTGCTTTCAGGTTTCGTCCACGTCAATCCCTTCGATGTGTTCACTTTTTGAAGTCGGAGTGACGCTGCGTAGGCGCATCTGGGCTCTGAGGTGGCTCAATGAGCGCTTGCTCACCTCTGTTCCCCGGCCGTCACCGGGGCTACGCTCGCGGCCATGACGCAGCTACCCACCGGTACGGCGCATGTCTCCCACCGCACCTGCCCCCTCTGTGAGGCCACCTGCGGGCTCACCGTGGCGATCGACCAGGACACCGGCTCCGTCCAGGTCCGCGGAGACGACCAGGACCCCTTCAGCCGCGGCTACCTCTGCCCCAAGGGCGTCGCACTGGGCCAGCTGCACCAGGACCCGGACCGGCTGCGCGCCCCCCTGGTGCGGCGCGGCACCCGCTGGACCGAGACCGGCTGGGACGAGGCACTCGCAGAGGCCGGCCGGCTGCTGGCCCCCCTGCTGCGCGACCACGGACGCGACAGCGTCGCCGTCTATCTGGGCAACCCCGTGGTGCACAACCATGCCTCCGCCCTCTACAGCCGCGTCCTGGTGCACGCCCTGGGCACCGGCTACCGCTTCAGCGCCTCCACCGTGGACCAGATGCCCAAGCAGGTCGCCTGCGGGCTGATGTACGGCACCGAGCTGTCGGTCACCGTCCCCGACGTCGACCGCACCGACTATCTGCTGATCCTGGGCGCCAACCCGATGGTCTCCAACGGCAGCCTGCTCACCGCCCCCGACCTGCCGGGCAGACTGCGCGCCCTGCGGCGCCGCGGCGGCCGGCTGGTGGTGGTGGACCCGCGACGCACCCGCACCGCCGAGGTTGCCGACGAGCACCTGGCCATCCGCCCCGGCACCGACGCCCTGCTGCTGGCCGGCATCGCCCGCACCCTGCTCGCCGAGGACCTGGCCGACCCGGGCCCCGCAACCCCCCACCTCGACGGCCTGGAGCGGCTGCAGGGCGCCCTGGAGCCCTTCACCCCGGCCGCGGTGGCCACCGCGACCAGGATCCCCGCCGAGACCGTGCGCCGCCTGGCCCATGAGCTGGCCGCCGCACCCAGCGCCGCCGTCTACGGCCGCATCGGCACCACCACCACGTCCTTCGGCACCGCCGCCAGCTGGCTGGTGGACGTCGTCAACGTCCTCACCGGCAATCTGGACCGCCCGGGCGGCGTGCTCTGGCCCGAACCCGCCGCCGGCTCGCCCAACACCACCGGCGAAGCGGGGCGCGGCAGGGGCGTGCGGATCCCTGGCTCACGCCGGACCCGGGTGCGCGGCCTGCCCAGCGTCTTCGGCGAGTTCCCCGCCGCCGCCCTCGCCGAGGAGATCGACACCCCCGGTCCGGCCGGGGAGCGCCTGCGCGGCCTGGTCACCGTCGCGGGCAACCCCGTCCTCTCCACCCCCAACAGCGCCCGGCTGGCCGCCGCCCTCGGCTCCCTGGACGCCATGGTGAGCGTCGACCCCTACCTCAACGAGACCACCCGCCACGCCCATGTGGTGCTGCCCACCGCCGCCCCACTGGCCCGCAGCCACTACGACCTGGTCTTCACCGGTTTCGCGGTACGCAACACCGCCAAGTACTCACCGCCCGCGGTGCCGCCCGCCGGGGGCGAGCTCGACGAGGGCGAGGTACTGCTGCGGCTCGCCTGCGCCGCGCTCGGTGACACCGTCACCCCCGACCGGCTGGACGACCTCACCGCGGCCGACACCGCCCGCCGCATCACCACCGACCCCTCCTCACCGGCCTTCGGCCAGGACCCCCGGCAGCTGCTCGCCGCAGTCGGCCACCGCCGCCGCCAGGACCGGCTGCTCGACCTGATGCTGCGCGGCGGCCCCTACGGCGACGGCTTCGGCGCCAAGCCCGACGGACTCACCCTGGACGCCCTGGAGCGGCACCCCCACGGCCTGGACCTCGGCCCGCTGCGGCCCAGGCTCCCCGGAGTGCTGCGCACCCCCAGCGGCAAGGTGGAGCTCGCCCCGCCGCCGCTGCTCGCCGAAGCCCGCCGGCTCGCCGGCCACCTCGCCGAACTCGGCTCGGCCCCCGACGGCGGGCTGCTGCTGGTCGGGCGCCGCCAGCTGCGCTCCAACAACTCCTGGATGCACAACGTCCCGCTGCTCTCGGGCGGCTCCAACCGCTGCACCCTCCAGCTCAACCCGGCCGACGCGGACCGGCTCGGCGTCACCGACGGCCAGCGGGTGCGGCTGCGTTCCCGGGTGGGCGCGGTGGACACCACCGCCGAGCTCACCGACACGGTCGCGGTGGGCGTGGTCAGCCTGCCGCACGGCTGGGGGCACGACGCCCCGGACACCCGTACGACGGTCGCCGCCCGCCGACCCGGCGTCAACAGCAATGTGCTCACCGACGACGCACCGCTCGACCCGCTCTCCGGCACCGCCGTCCTCAACGGCATCCCGGTGCAGCTGGAGGTCCTGGTGAGGGATCGCACACCCGACGTTGCGGACTCGTGACGTCCTCAGCATCCCCAGGAGGCACGGCAGTTGTGATCACACGGTACGGTGGCCAATCACAGGGACGGTTGCGTGACGACCGCCTTGCACGGGTAGTCTTCGCCCACGGCCCTGGCGCCTCGTAGGGGTGGGAAGTCTCATGGAACAGATGCATGTGCGCAACAGGCCCCGCGTACCGGCGATCCAGTGCGGAGTCGGTGCTACGGGTCGGCACATCGACCGCCACCTGGCGGTGCTCGGTGCGCCTGCGCTGCCGGCGGTGGACACCGCCGACGCGGTGGGCCTGATAAGGGAGCTCACGCCGCGTGGTACGGGCACACCGGCAGCCCCGAGCCGTAGCGCCCGGGTCTCGCTGCTCGCGCCGCTGCGACGGCTTCGCCGCAGCCTTTTCGGAGGCCGCGGCTAGGGTTCGCGCGGGCGGACCCGAGACAGCAGGGTGCGGGACTCTGGGCACAGAGCCCCGCACCCGTTTCGGCATGTCCGCCCCCGGGACGCGACCGCTGCCCCCGCAGCCGCTGCCCCCGCCGCCGGCCGTCCGGCGGCCGGATGCGCTGATCCACGCATGCCGGGGCGCCACGCGGGCGGACCCGGGCACAATCCCAGGAGTCGATCCCGCACAAGCTGGGCATGGATCACGGCGCGACCCGCCTGCGAGGAGCGAGGAGAGGCCATGGTGCACGAGAGGGCCGGGCATCCGGCGCAGCCCGGAGACCTGGTGGATGTCGCGCGTCTGGTGACGGCCTACTACGCGCTCCACCCGGACCCCGCCGAGCCCGCCCAGCGGGTGGCGTTCGGTACCTCGGGGCACCGCGGATCCGCCTTCGCCGCCTCCTTCAACGACGACCACATCGCGGCCACCAGCCAGGCGATCTGCGACTACCGGGCAGCCCGGGGCATCGACGGCCCGCTCTTCCTCGGCGCCGACAGCCACGCCCTCTCCGAGCCGGCCAGGGTCACCGCCCTGGAGGTGCTGGCCGCCAACGGGGTCACCGTGCTGATCGACTCCGGCGACGGCTACACCCCCACCCCGGCGGTCTCCCACGCCATCCTGACGCACAACCGGGACGGTGGTCCGGCCCAGGCCGACGGCATCGTGGTGACCCCGTCCCACAATCCGCCCGCCGACGGCGGCTTCAAGTACAACCCCCCGCACGGCGGTCCGGCAGGCTCGGAGGCCACCTCCTGGATCCAGGACCGCGCCAACGCCCTGATCGAGGGCGGGCTCAAGGAGGTCCGCCGGATCCCCTACGCCCGCGCCCTGGCCGCGGACACCACAGCCCGCCATGACTTCCTCGGCGGATATGTGGACGAGCTGCCTGCGGTGCTCGACCTCGACGCGGTACGGGACGCCGGAGTGCGGATCGGCGCCGACCCGCTGGGCGGCGCGTCCGTCGCCTACTGGGGCAGGATCGCCGAGCGCCACCGCCTGGACCTCACCGTGGTCAATCCGGCCACCGACCCCACCTGGCGCTTTATGACGCTGGACTGGGACGGCAGGATCCGGATGGACTGCTCCTCCCCGTACGCCATGGCCTCGCTGATCGAGCAGCGGGACGCCTACACCGTGGCCACCGGCAATGACGCCGACGCCGACCGGCACGGGATCGTCACCCCCGACGGCGGCCTGATGAACCCCAACCACTATCTGGCCGTCGCCATCCGCTACCTCTGCACCCACCGCGCCGACTGGCCGGCGGCGGCCGGGATCGGCAAGACCCTGGTCTCCTCCTCCATGATCGACCGGGTGGTGAACGACCTGGGGCGGCAGCTGGTCGAAGTGCCGGTGGGCTTCAAGTGGTTTGTGGACGGTCTGCACGGCGGCACCCTGGGCTTCGGCGGCGAGGAGTCCGCCGGGGCGTCCTTCCTGCGCCGCGACGGCCGGGTGTGGACCACCGACAAGGACGGCATCCTGCTCGCCCTGCTCGCCTCCGAGATCACCGCGGTGACGGGCAGCACCCCCTCCCGCCACTACGCCGACCTCACCGCCCGTTTCGGCGACCCCGCCTACGCCCGGGTCGACGCGGCGGCGAGCCGGCAGGAGAAGGCGGTGCTGGCCCGGCTCTCCCCGGAGCAGGTCACCGCCACCGAACTGGCCGGTGAGCCCATCACCGCGGTCCTCACCGAGGCCCCCGGCAACGGCGCCGCCATCGGCGGCCTCAAGGTCTGCACCAAGAGCGCCTGGTTCGCCGCCCGGCCGTCCGGCACCGAGGACGTCTACAAGATCTACGCCGAGAGCTTCCAGGGACCCGACCATCTGCGCCAGGTGCAGGACGAGGCCAGGGCGCTGGTCACCAGGGCCCTGGGCGGGGCCGTTTGATGGCCGGCGGGGGGCCCACCGGGACCGAGGGGCCGGACGGATCCGGCGACCTGGGCGCTGCCGGGGAGCCCGGTGCAGCGGCGGCCGAGCGGGCCGCACGACTCCGGGTGGCGCTGCTCACCCGCGAGTACCCGCCGGACGTCTACGGCGGCGCCGGGGTCCACGCCGAGTTCCTCGCCCGGGAGCTGCGCTCGCTGACCGACCTGGAGGTGCACTGCTGGACGGTCGGCGACCGGCCGGCCGGCAGCCACCCCACCCGGGGTGCCCACGACGGAGTGCACCGCCACCCCGCCCCCGCGGAGCTGGCCGCCGCCAACCCGGCGCTGCGCACCCTCGGCATCGACCTCGCCATGGCCGACGCGGTGGCCGGACGGGACCTGGTCCACTCCCACACCTGGTACGCCAACCTCGCCGGTCACCTCGCCAAACTGCTGCACGGCGTACCGCATGTGATGACCGCTCACTCCCTGGAGCCGCTGCGGCCGTGGAAGGCCGAGCAGCTCGGCGGCGGCTATGCCGTCTCCTCCTGGGCGGAGCGCACCGCCATCGAGGCCGCGGACGCCGTCATCGCGGTCTCCCGCGGCATGCGGCAGGACATCCTGTCCTGCTACCCGGCGGTGGACCCGGACAAGGTGCATGTCATCCACAACGGCATCGACACCGAGCTGTACCGCCCCGACCCCGCGACCGCCGTGCTGGAACACCACGGGATCGACCCCGGCCGGCCCATGGTGGTCTTCGTCGGGCGGATCACCCGGCAGAAGGGCGTACCGCATCTGCTGCGCGCCGCCCGGGACTTCGACCCCGGGATCCAGTTGGTGCTGTGCGCCGGCGCACCGGACACCGAGGAGATCGGCCAGGAGTTCCGCGGACTGGTGGGCGCCCTGCGGCGGCAGCGCGAGGGAGTGTTCTGGATTCCCGAGATGCTGCCGCGCGGGGATGTCATCCAACTGCTCACCCATGCCACGCTGTTCGCCTGCCCCTCGGTCTACGAACCGCTGGGCATCGTCAACCTGGAGGCGATGGCCTGCGGCACCGCGGTGGTCGCCTCCAACGTCGGGGGCATCCCCGAGGTGGTGGATGAGGGCCGTACCGGGCTGCTCGTCCCTTATCGGGAGGACGACCCGGCGGGGTTCGAGGCAGGTCTGGCAACGGCGGTCAACACCCTGGTCGCCGATCCGGCGACGGCCGCGGAACTGGGCCGCGCGGGCCGGCGGCGCGCGGTGGCGGAGTTCGGCTGGCCGGCGGTGGCAAGGCGCACGGTGGGACTCTACGAGCAGCTCGCCGGGAGGCGCTGACGGACCGAGCCTCGCGGTGCGGGGGACGTGCAGTGGCGGGTGTGGCGGGAAGGAGCGGGACGTGCGCGGTGGACCCTCGGTGCTGGGAATGGTGCTCGCCGGCGGGGAGGGCAAGCGGCTGATGCCGCTGACGGCCTCCCGGGCCAAACCCGCGGTGCCCTTCGGCGGCGGCTACCGGCTCATCGACTTCGTCCTCTCCAACCTGGTCAACGGCGGTATCACCCGGATCTGCGTGCTCACCCAGTACAAGTCGTCGTCGCTGGACCGGCATCTGGCCACCACCTGGCGGCTGGCCGGACTGACCGGCGACTATGTCACCCCCGTACCGGCCCAGCAGCGGCTGGGGCCGCGCTGGTACCTGGGCAGCGCCGACGCCGTCTACCAGTCGCTCAACCTGGTACGGGACGAGCAGCCCGACCACATCGTGGTCTTCGGCGCCGACCATGTGTACCGGATGGACCCCCAGCAGATGCTCCAGGCCCACATCGAGTCCGGCGCCGGGGTCACCGTGGCGGGGATCAGGGTGCCGCGTGAGCAGGCCGCCGGATTCGGGGTGATCACCACCGCCTCCGACGGACGGCGGGTCGCCGACTTCCTGGAGAAGCCCGCCGACCCGCCGGGCCTGCCCGGCGACCCCACCAGGGTCTTCGCCTCCATGGGCAACTATGTCTTCTCCACCAAGGTGCTGGTGGACGCCCTGCAGCGGGACGCCGACAACCCGTCGTCCCGCCACGACATGGGCGGCGACATCATGCCGATGCTGGCCGGCAGCGGACAGGCGATGGTCTACGACTTCGACGACAACCGGGTACCCGGCGAGACCGAACGCGACCACGGCTACTGGCGGGACGTCGGCACCCTGGACTCCTACTACGAGGCCCACCAGGACCTGATCTCGGTCCATCCGGTCTTCAACCTCTACAACCGCCACTGGCCGATCTTCACCCACCCGGCGCAGCTGCCGCCCGCCAAGTTCGTGGCCGGCGGCATCGCAAGCGAGTCCATGGTGAGCGCCGGCTGCATCGTCACCGGGCAGGTCACCCAGTCGGTGCTCTCCCCCGGGGTGGTCATCGAGGAGGGCGCGGTGGTGCAGGGCTCGGTACTGCTGGACGGGGTCCGGGTGGGACGCGGCGCCGTGGTCCGCAGGGCCATCCTGGACAAGAACGTGATCGTGCCGCCGGGCGCCACCATCGGCGTCAACCCGCAGCGCGACCGCGAGCTGTACACCGTCTCGGCGGAGGGTGTCGTCGCCCTGGCCAAGGGGCAGAGAGTGGACTGACGGCCACCACGCCGACCGCGGTGCCGTACCGGGAACCCGGGAGATGCCCGCATGCTGCTCCACCGACTGGCCTCCACCTCAGGCGCCGTGGGCGCCGAACCGGCGCGCAACGCCAAGATCGCCCTGCTGGCGCAGTGCCTCCGGGAGCTGGGCCCCGACGAGTCGCCCTCGGCGGTCGCCCTGCTCTCCGGGGAGTCACGGCGGCTGCGGGTCGGCGTGGGCCCGGCGGCGCTGCGGGAGCTGCCCGCCCCGGCCGGCCTGCCCACACTGGGCGTACGGGAGACCGAGGAGACGCTGGCCCGGATCGCCGCCGTGCACGGCCCCGGCGCCCAGGCCGAGCGGCGGCTGCTGCTGGACGGGCTCTTCGCCAGGGCCACCGAGGAGGAGCAGCACTTCCTGAGCGCGGTACTGGTGGGCGAACTGCGGCAGGGCGCGCTGGACGCGCTGATCGGGGACGCCGTCGCCAAGGCCGCCGAGGTCCCCGCGACCGCGGTGCGCAGAGCGCTGATGTTCCGCGGCTCGGCGCGGGCCGTGGCGGCCGCGGCACTGACCGGCGGAGCCCCGGCGCTGAGGGCCTTCGGACTGGAGGTGGGACGGCCGGTACGGCCCATGCTGGCCGCCTCGGCCCCCGATGTGGCCACGGCCCTGGAACGGGTCAGCCCCGCGGCCCTGGAGTGGAAGCTGGACGGGATCAGGGTGCAGGTGCACCGAGACGGCTCCGACATCGCGGTCTTCACCCGCAGTCTGGACGACATCACCGCCCGGGTCCCCGAACTGGTGGAGGCGGTGGCGGCGCTGCCGGTGCGCAGCGCGGTGCTGGACGGAGAGGCCCTCGCCCTGGGGCCGGACGGCCGTCCGCGCCCCTTCCAGGTCACCGCCGCCCGCACCGCCTCCCGCCAGGACCCGCTGCGGCTCCGGGAGGAGGTGCCGCTGCAGGCCTTCTTCTTCGATCTGCTGCACCGCGACGGTGAGGACCTGCTGGACCTGCCGGGGGAGCAGCGCTGGGAGGCGCTGGAGCAGACCCTGCCCCCGGCGCTGCGGGTGCCCCGTACCGTGACCGCCGACAGCGGCCTGGCGCATGCCTTCTTCCGGGACGCGCTGGCGCAAGGCCACGAGGGCGTGGTGGTCAAGGACCCGGCCGCACCCTACGCGGCCGGCCGGCGCGGCGCAGGCTGGATCAAGGTCAAACCCCGGCACACCCTCGACCTGGTGGTCCTGGCCGCCGAATGGGGGCACGGGCGGCGCCGCGGACGGCTGAGCAATCTGCACCTGGCGGCCCGTGGCGACGGGAGCGCGGAACTGGGGGAGTGGGTGATGCTGGGCAAGACCTTCAAGGGGCTGACCGACGAACTGCTGGCCTGGCAGACCGCCGCGCTGCTGGAACGGGAAGTGGGCCGCACCTCGTCCGTGGTCCGGGTCAGGCCGGAACTGGTGGTGGAGGTGGCCTTCGACGGCCTCCAGCGCAGTCCCCGCTATCCGGCCGGGCTGGCTCTGCGCTTCGCCAGGGTGCTGCGCTACCGCGACGACAAGACGGCGGCGGAGGCGGACACCGTCGCCACGGTCCGGGAGCTGGCGGCCGAGGGGCTCTGGGCCGGGCAGGAGTGAGCGAGGAGGTGGCGGGCATGGAGCGGTGCGAGGAGCCGGACCCGGCGGACGTGGTGCACAGCCGCCCGGAGGAGACCCCGGATCTGGCGGTGGTGGCAGCCGGGCGCTTCTCCGAAGCCCTGGAGCGGCTGGAGCGGGCACGTGGCGCACTCTATGAGTTCCACCAGCTGGTGGGGCGGGCCGACGCACTGCTGGACGAGGTGGTCGAGGCGCTCGACCGGCTCGGCCGGGACCGGCTGGCGGAGGAGGTGCGGGGAGAGCTGATCGGCCGTAATGTGCTGCACGGCCGCTGGACCTACCAGGTCGTCGAGGAGTTCGACGACGGGTACTACGCGGTGTTCCGCTCGCTGGAGGCCAAGGCCCGTGACGAACTGGTCGGCGGCCGCCGGCATGTCTACGAGGCGGAGATGAAGGAGCGTCGGCGCAGCCCGGGAGTGCCGGGGCACGAGGCCCTGCCGCGCGACACCGGAGAGAGCGGGAGCTGAGAGGTGAGGGAGCATGGGGTCATGGCAGAGACTTTCCTCACCCGTACCTTTGACCTGACCACCGGCTCGGCGGAGGCAGCGGTGGACATCACCGACCGTTGCGCCGCCTTCCTGGACGAGGCAGCGGCCGGGCGCGACGGCCTGCTGAGTGTCTTCGTCCCGCACGCCACCGCGGGGATCGCGGTGATCGAGACCGGTGCCGGGAGCGACGACGATCTGCTGACCCTGCTGCGCGAGCTGCTGCCCGCCGACGACCGCTGGCGCCACCGCCACGGCAGCCCCGGGCACGGCCGCGACCATGTGCTGCCGGCCCTGGTGCCGCCGCATGCGACGCTGCCGGTGGTGGACGGGCGGCTGGCCCTGGGCACCTGGCAGTCGGTGGTGCTGGTGGACACCAACCGGGACAACCCGCGCCGGACGGTACGGCTCTCCTTCCTGGGCTGAGCGGCCGTCCCGGTCATGGCCGGGCGACCGCCCGGGCCGAGCCGTGGAGGCTCAGGCCGGGCAGGGGTCAGGCAGGGCAGGGGTCAGGCAGGGCGGGGCAGGGCGGGCTCAGCCCGAGCAGGCGCTGCGCTGGGCCTGCTGCCAGGCGCAGACGGGGCAGAGCGGAGTCCCGGGCAGGTCGGCGGGATGCTCGGTCGGCTCGCCGCAGAGCACGCAGTCGGCGACCGGGGCGTCCGTCCGGCCCGCGGGTGTCCAGGGCGGGGGCGGGGGTGCGGCGGACTCGGTGTAGCAGTGCGGTGCCGGATCGGCCATGGTGCCGCCTCCTCGTTGTGGCTCCTGTTTGCCAAGCCTATGCCGGGTGTTCGGATCGCCCAGGGGCAGGGGCAGGGGCAGGGGCAGGGGCAGGGGTCGTCGTCCGGGTGCGGCGTCAGGCGGAGTCCGGGCCGCTGAGGCGGAGGGTGGAGCCCCGGGGCGTCTTGTGGACCAGCAGCTGCGCGGGGATGCGCTGGCGGAGGTCGGCGACATGGCTGACGATGCCGACGGCGCGGTCCCGCTCCCGCAGCCCGTCCAGGACGTCCAGGACCTCCTCCAGAGCCTGCTCGTCCAGGGTGCCGAACCCCTCGTCGATGAAGAGCGTGTCCAGGGGCATGCCACCGGCCTCGTCGGTGACCACATCGGCCAGGCCCAGAGCGAGCGCGAGGGAGGCGAAGAAGCTCTCGCCGCCGGAGAGGGTGGTGGTGTCCCGCTCGGTGCCGGTCCAGGCGTCCACCACATGGAGGGAGAGCCCGGCACGTTTGTTGCCGGACACCTTGCTGTCGCTGTGCACCAGCGTGTAGCGGCCGCCGGACATCCGCACCAGACGGCTGCTGGCGGCCGCGGCCACCTGCTCCAGCCTGGCCGCCAGCACATACGACTCCAGCCGCATCCGCAGCCGGTTCTCGCTGCTGGTGCCGGCGGCCAGCTGCGAGAGGCGGCTGATCCGGGCGTGCTCGGCGAGGGCCGGGGCGAGCGCGGCGGAGTGGGCGGTCAACCGGCCGCCGAGGCTGCGGAGTTCGGCCAGGCGGTGACGTGCGGCGTCCTCGGCCGCCGCGGTGGTGCGCAGCCGGGCGGTCGCCGCCGCCAGGTCCGCCGCCGCGGTGGCGGGGTCGGCGGGCGGCTGGGCGGCGGCCAGGGCGATGACCGGGTCGTCCAGCAGCGTCCGTACGGCGGCACGCTCGCTGTCCCAGGCGGCGAGGCGCATCTCGACGGCCTGCTGCCGGGAGGCGGGCAGCACAGCCTCGGAGGCCGCCTCGGGGGTGGCGAAGCCTGCGGCGGTGGCGGCTGCCGCGGCCTCGGCACGGGCGTCGTCGAGCCGGGCGGCGGCGTCGGCGGCCTCCCGGGCGGCGGTGGCTGCCGCGGCGAGCCGGGCGATGCGGGTACGGAACCGGGCGGCGCGCTCGGCGACGGAGGGGGCGTCGCCGCGGGCCTGCGCGACCTCTGCGGTGAGGTCGTCGTGTTCCAGGACGAGGCTCTCCATGCGGTCGCTGTGCACGGCCGCCCGCGCCCCGGCGGTGCGCTGCTGCTCCAGATGGTCCTCACGCTGCCGGGCGAGCCTGATGAGGCCCTGTTCGGCGGTCACCAGTCCGTCCGCCGCGTGCAGCGCTGCGGTGAGCTCGGCGGCGAGGCCGGCGAGTTCGGCGGTGATGCTGTCCGTGGGGGTGTTCCCGGCGGCGGTCGCCTCGCTGCGCAGTGCGGCCAGCCGCTCGGACGCGTTGCGGTGGGCCGTCTCGGCCCGGCGGAACTCGGCCTCCGCGGCCTGTTCCACCTCGCGGGTGACCGGCTCGCCGGACGGCTGCGCGGGGGCGGGGTGCTCGGCGGAGCCGCAGACCGGGCAGGGGTCGCCGCGGTGCAGCCGGCCGGCCAGCTCGGCGGCCATGCCGTCCAGCCGCTGCTCCCGCAGGTCCAGCCAGGTCTGGCGGGCCTTGGCCGCGGTCTCCCGGTGGGCGCCCGCCTCGGCCTCCACCCGGTGGGCCTGGACCAGCAGTTCGTCACGCCGCCGGGCTGCGGAGAGCCGCTGCTCGGCGTCCTGGTGGCAAGTGGTGAGCTGTTCCGCCCGGGAGGCTCCCTGGCGGGCCTCGGAGAGCTGCCGGTTCAGCTGCTCCTCCTGGGCGGGGAGGGCCTCCAGCTGGCGTTCGGCCTCCTCGCGCAGCTCCTCGGCTGCCCGCTGCTCGGCCTCGACACGGCGCAGCTCGGCCGCGGTCCCGGCGAGCCGCTGCTCGGCCCTGCCGGCCGCCTCCAGCCGGACCAGGTCGTCGCGCAGCCGCTGCTCGATGCCGCTGAGCTGCGGGGCGGGGGCGTCCCGGTCGGAGCCGCAGGCCTCGCGGGCGTCCCGCTCCCGGCGGAGCGCGGCGTCATGGGCGTCGGCCGCGCTCCGGCGCAGCCGCAGGGCGGACTCCACCACGGCCGCGGCTCTGGCGGAGGCCAGCCGGGTACGGTCGGCCTCGCGGTCGGGGGCCTGGGCCGCCAGCTCGGCCTCGCGCACCAGGGCTCTGCGGTGGCTCTCCTGACGGTCCGTCAGCGTCTCGGCGGCGGAGCTCTGCCGCTGGCGGGCATGGTGCGCCTGCTCGGCGATGCGCAGGGCCGACCCGGCGACGGCCAGCTGCTCCGCCGCGTCGCTGCGCAGGATCGCGGCCCAGGCGGGGGCCTGCCGGGCGAGGTCGCCCGCGGCGTCACCGGCGGGGATCCACCCGTCGGCGGGCTCTGCGGCCGGGCCGGCCGCCTGGTCGAGCCGGGCGACCAGATGGCGCAGCTCGTCCTGGGCGGAGCGGAGCCGCTCCTCACCGGTGCGGCGGCGTGCCGCAAGCCACTCCTCGACCCGGCTGAAGCGCCCGGTGTCGAAGAGCCTGCCCAGCAGATCGGCCCGCTCGCCCGCGTCGGCGCGCAGAAAGCGGGCGAAGTCGCCCTGGGGGAGCAGCACCACCTGGCAGAACTGGTCCCGGCTCATGCCCAGCAGCCGGCCGATCTCCTCCCCGGCCTCCTGATGGGAGCGGCTGAGCGGCTGCCAGCCGCCCGCGGTGTACTCACGCAGCAGGGTCTGCGCCTTCTCCGGGGTGAAGCCCTCACCGCGCCGCTTGGGGCGCAGCTGCTCCGGGAGACGGGTGATCTCCAGTCGGCGGCCGCCGAGGGTCACCTCCAGGACGACCTGCGTCAGCACCCGGGGGTCGGCGTGGTCGCTGCGCAGCCGGCTGCGCGTACGGGCGCCGGGGACCTCGCCGTAGAGGGCGAAGCAGACGGCGTCCAGCACGCTGGTCTTGCCCGCGCCGGTCGCACCGCGCAGCAGGAAGAGGCCGGAGGCGGCGAGGGCGTCGAAGTCCACCCGCTCGGTACCGGCGAAGGGGCCGAAGGCGGTGACGGTGAGGGTGTGCAGTCTCACTGGGCCGCCTCCTGGCGGACCGACTCGAAGGCTTCGCGCAGCCAGCCGCTCTCGGCGGGGTCGACCCCGGTGCCGGGGCGGACATGGCGGACAAAGCCCTCGGCGACCTCCAGGTCGCTGCGGCCGCGCAGCCGCGCGCCGTAGCTGGGGGCGCCGTCCCCGGGGTGTTCGTCCGGGTCGAAGAGGAGTTGCAGGGTGTGCGGGAAGCGGCGGCGCAGCCGCTCCATGGGCTCCGCCGGCCGGCCCGGGTCGGTGAGGGTGGCCTGCACCCAGGAGGTGCGGTGGGGCTCCAGGGCGGGGTCGCCGAGCAGCTCCTCCAGCCGGCCGCGCAGACAGGCCAGCGGGCGGGGGGTGGGGCAGTCGACACGGCGGGCCTCGACCGAGCCGTCCGCGTCCAGCTCCACCAGCCACATGGTCTTGCGCTGCCCTGCCTCGGAGAACGAGTAGGGGAGCGGGGAGCCGCTGTAGCGGAGCCGCGGGGTGAGGGTCTGGCAGCCGTGCAGATGGCCGAGGGCGGCGTAGTCGACGCCCTGGAAGACCTCGGCGGGGACGGAGGCCACGCCGCCGACGGTGATGTCGCGCTCGCTGTCGGTGGTGGCACCGCCGGTGACGAAGGCGTGGGCCAGGACGACGGAGCGGGTGCCGGGGGGACGGCCGGCCAGGTCGGCGCGCACCTGGTCCATGGCGGCGCCGAGCACGGCGGCATGCCCGCCGCGTTCCAGCCCCAGGCCCTCCCGGACCAGGGCGGGCTCCAGGTACGGCAGGCCGTAGAGGGCCACCGGGCCGTGCCGGTCGTCCAGCACCACCGGGATGGAGCAGCCCGCGGGGTCGGTGCGCAGATGGATGCCGGCGCGGTCGATCAGCCCCGCCGCCACGCCGAGCCGGCGGGCGGAGTCGTGGTTGCCGCTGATGAACACCGCCGGCACCCTGAGCTCGGCCAGCCGGTGCAGCACCTCGTCGAAGAGCGCCACCGCGTCCAGCGAGGGCAGTGCGCGGTCGTAGACGTCCCCGGCGACCAGCACGGCGTCCACCCGCTCGGCGCGGACGGTCGCGACCAGGTGGTCCAGGAAGGCGTGCTGGGCGGAGAGCAGGCTCTCCCGGTGGAAGGTCCGGCCCAGATGCCAGTCGGAGGTGTGCAGCAGGCGCATGGGCAAAGACCTTAACGGTGACCACCGACAGGGGCGGTCGGTGCGAAGCGTTCCCCCGAAGGAGTGAACTACCGGGGATTTCCAGGGTAACCGTTGACATGACCATCGTTTGCGAGGGCCGGCCGCTGCTATCAACGTGGTGTCCATCCGCTTCCCTGGAGGCCCCGTGCGCCCGTCCCGTGCCGCATCCGCCGTCCTGGCGGCGCTGATCCTGCCCTGGGCCACCCTGGCCGGCGCCCCCTCCGCGGTGGCGGCCGAGGTGCGGTACGTGGCCCTGGGCGACTCCTACTCCGCCGGTGTCGGTGCCGGGGGCTACCTCGCAGCGAGCGGGGACTGCCGCCGCAGCACCCGGTCCTACCCGTATCTCTGGAACGCCGCGCACACCCCGTCGTCCTTCTCCTTCGCCGCCTGCTCGGGCGCCACCACCGACGATGTGCTGGAGAGCCAGCTGTCCGCACTGAGCCCGGCGACCACCCTGGTCAGCATCACCATCGGCGGCAATGACGCCGGGTTCTCCGAGGTGATGACCAGCTGCGTGTTCGACACCCAGAGCGTCTGCCTGAACGCCGTCGCCAACGCCCGTAAGTTCATCGGCACCACCCTGCCGGCGAGGCTGGACGCCACCTACGCGGCGATCCACTCCAAGGCCCCCCGGGCCCATGTGGTGGTGCTGGGCTATCCGCGCATGTACCGGATCGGCGGTACCTGCCTCGTGGGGATCGGCGACACCAGGCGCAGCGCCGTGAACGCCGCCGCGGACGACCTGGCCCTGGTGACCGCCAAGCGCGCCGCCGACGCCGGGTTCACCTTCGTGGACGTCCGTGGGGTCTTCACCGGCCATGAGATCTGCTCCGGAGCCTCCTGGCTCAACAGCGCCACCCTGCCGGTCTACGAGAGCTACCACCCCAACATGTCCGGTCAGGCGAGCGGGTATCTGCCGTCCCTGAACTCGGCAGACTGAGCCGCAGCCGCAGCCGCAGCCGCAGCCGTCGCCGTCGCCGGCGGAGCGGCGGTAGAAAGGGCCCGTGCCGAACGAACTCTTCCACCATGTCGAGCTCTGGGTCGATGATCTGGCCACCGCCGAGGCGCAGTGGGCGCCCGTGCTGTCGGCCCACGGCTGCGCCCCCTACCAGAGCTGGGCGACGGGGCGCAGCCGGCGGCTACCTGGTGATCGAGCAGTCGCCGGCGCTGCACCCCGGAGGCCACGACCGGATGCGGGCAGGGCTCAACCACCTGGCGGTGCACGGTTCGGCGGAGGCGGTCGGCGCGGCCCTCGCGGCGGGCTGGACGACCCGTACCGAGTCCGGCCGCAGTGTGCATCCGGTCGACGCCCAGGGCTTCGAGCTGGAAGTGGTGGTCGCCGGCTGAGGGCGGAGTGCGAGCGAGGTCACCTCGACACCGGGGCTCCGCGGTCGGAATCATGGACCAGGTGAAGAGTGCCGAGTTCCTCGACGCCCTGGTGGACCCCGGAAGCTGGCGCAGCTGGGACGAGCCGGTCACCGAGCTTCCGCAGGATCCCGAGTACCGGGCGGCGGTGCTGCGGGCCCGGGAACGCACCGGGCTGGACGAGTCGGTGGTCACCGGCGAGGGCACCGTGCACGGCAGCCGGGTGGCGGTGGTGGCCTGCGAGTTCGGCTTCCTGGCCGGGTCCATCGGGGTGGCCGCGGGCGAGCGGCTGGTACGGGCCGTGGAGCGGGCCACCCGGGAGCGGCTGCCGCTGGTCGCCTCGCCCGCGTCCGGCGGCACCCGGATGCAGGAGGGCACCATCGCCTTTCTGCAGATGGTGAAGGTGGCGGCGGCCGTCACCGACCACAAGGCCGAGGCCCTGCCGTATCTGGTGTACCTGCGGCACCCCACCACCGGTGGTGTGCTCGCCTCCTGGGGCTCGCTGGGGCATGTCACCGCCGCGGAGCCCGGCGCGCTGATCGGCTTCCTCGGGCCGCGGGTGTACGAGGCGCTCAACGGGGAGCCCTTCCCGCCCGGGGTGCAGACAGCCGAGAACCTGCTGGCGCACGGGCTGGTGGACGCCGTACTGGAGCCGGCCCGGCTGGCCGAGGTGACGGCCAGGGCGCTGCGGGTGCTGGGCTCCGGCGGCCGTGGGCCCGAAGGGGCCGCGTCACCGGCAGCCCTTCCGGCGACGCGGCGCGAGGCGCCGCCGGCCGCCGAGTCGATCCGCCGCTCGCGGCGGGCCGGGCGCCCGGGGCTGCGGGCGCTGCTGGACCTGGCCGCACAGGACCTCACCCCGCTCAGCGGCACCGCGGCGGGGGAGCGGGACCGGGGGCTGGTGCTGGCCCTGGCCCGGTTCGGGGCAGCGTCCTGCGTGGTGGTGGGGCACGACCGCGAGGCGCACAGCGAGCGCGGGCCGTTCGGCCCGGCCGGGCTGCGCGAGGCCCGCCGAGGGCTGCGGATCGCCGCCGAGCTGCGCCTGCCGCTGGTGACGGTGGTGGACACCCCCGGTGCCGCGCTCTCGCCCGCCGCCGAGCAGGGCGGGCTGGCCGGGGAGATCGCCCGCTGCCTCGCCGAACTCACCACCCTGCCGAGTCCCACGGTCTGCCTGCTGCTCGGCGAGGGAGCCGGTGGCGGCGCCCTGGCGCTGCTGCCCGCCGACCGGGTCGTCGCCGCGCGGCACGCCTGGCTCTCCCCGCTGCCGCCGGAGGGCGCCTCGGCGATCCTGTACCGCACCACCGGGTATGCCGCTGAGGTGGCGGACCGTCAGGGGGTCCGCTCCCAGGACCTGCTGGCCGCGGGTATCGCCGACCGTCTGGTGGAGGAGGAGCCGGATGCGGCGGACGAGCCGGCGGCCTTCCTGGCCGCGGTCGCCGGGGCACTGGAGGAGGAGCTGGCGGTGCTCACCGCCCAGGACCCGGGGCTCCGGATGGCGGCCCGTCGTGCCCGCTACCGCCGGCTGGGGCTTCAGGACGGGGTGTAGAGCTCCTCGATGTCTCCCGCGTACGCCTTGGCGATCGCCCGGCGGCGGAGCTTCAGCGAGGGGGTCACCAGACCGCGCTCCTCGGTGAACTGCTCCGGGATGATGCGGAAGGCCCGGATGGACTCGGCCCGGGACACCACGGTGTTGGCGGTCACCACCACCCGCTGGATCTCGTCGTGCAGATCGGAGTCGGACAGCGCCTGGTGCGGTTCGGCGGGAGGCTTGCGGTGGATCCGGTGCCAGTGGTCCAGCGCCTCGGGGTCCAGCGTGATCAGCGCACCCACGAAGGGCCGGTTGTCGCCCACTACCAGGCACTGGGAGACCAGCGGGTGGGCGCGCACCCGTTCCTCCAGCACGGCGGGGGCGATGCTCTTGCCGCCGCTGGTGACGATGATCTCCTTCTTGCGGCCGGTGATGGTGAGATAGCCCTCGTCGTCCAGCGAACCCAGGTCGCCGGTGGCCAGCCAGCCGCGCCGCAGCACCTGGTCGGTGGCGTCCGGGGCGTTGAGGTAGCCGGCGAAGACGGTGCCGCCGCGGATCCAGACCTCGCCGTCCTCGGCGATCCCCACGGTGGTGCCCGGCACCGGCCGCCCCACGGTTCCGTACTTGATGCGGCCCGGAGGGTTGACGGTCACCGCCGCGGTGGTCTCGGTGAGCCCGTAGCCCTCGATCACGGTGACCCCGGCCCCGGCGAAGAAGAGACCGATCTCCCGGCTGAGCGGGGAGCCGCCGCACATGGCGTTGCGCATCCGGCCGCCGAGGACGGCCCGCACCCGGGTGTAGACGGTGCGGTCGTAGAACTGGTGCTGAAGCCGCAGCCCGGCGCCGGGCCCCGAGCCCTCGTCCAGCATCTTGCGCTCCGCGGCCTCGGCGTAGCGCACCGCCACATCGGCCGCCTTGTCGAAGAGCTCGGCGCGGCCGTGCTCCTCCGCCGCCCGGCGTGCCTTGTGGAAGATCCGCTCGAAGATGTACGGGACGGCCAGCAGGAAGGTCGGGCGGAAGGAGGCGAGCGCCGGCAGCAGCACATCGGCGGAGGTCTCGCTCTGGTGGCCGAGGGTGACCCCGCCGCGCAGTGCGGCGACCTGGACCATCCGGGCGTAGACATGGGCGAGCGGCAGGAAGAGCAGGGTGGCCGGCTGCTCGCCGGCTCTTCTGGCGAAGACCTCCCTCCATCCGGTGAGCAGGTTGTCGCACTCGGCCGCGAAGTTGGCGTGGGTGATCACGCAGCCCTTGGGCCGCCCGGTGGTGCCCGAGGTGTAGATGACGGTGGCCGCGGTGCCCGGGGCGACGGCCGCGCGGTGGCGGTGCACCAGCTCGTCGGAGACGGCGGCGCCGTCGGCCATCAGCTCCCGCACACAGCCGCTGTCCAGCTGCCAGATGGAGCGCAGTGACGGTACGGAGTCGCAGACGGCGCCCACGGTCATGGCGTGGTCCTCGTGCTCCACCACGCAGGCGACCGCCCGGGTGTCGGCGAGGATCCAGCGGACCTGGTCGGAGGAGGAGGTGGAGTAGATCGGCACCGGCACCGCGCCGATCGACCAGAGCGCGTAGTCGAAGAGCGTCCACTCGTAGCGGGTGCGGGCCATCAGCGCCACCCGGTCGCCCAGCCGGATGCCGTTGGCCAGCAGCCCCTTGGCCAGGGCCAGCACCTCGTCGCGGAAGGCGGTGGCGCTGACCTCCGACCACTCCTCCCCGGCGGAGGGATCGCGGCGCATCAGCTGCACCAGGTCGGGGTCCTCTTCGGCCACCAGGAAGACCGAGTCCGCGAGACCGCCCGTCCGGGGTGTCTCGACCAGGGGCGGGACGCTGTACTCACGCATGATTTCTGCCTCCTCCCGGGGCGGCGACGGCCCGTCGGTACCTTGCCGGGCGGGTGGTTACCGCAAGTTACCCCAGCAGATGGCCGATTCCTAGGGCAAAGCCAACTCCCGGCCATGCAGGGCAAAAACGGGTGTACGCGACTTCTTGCTGCGGGGTCATGCCCTATTGGAGATGGTTTGCGAGCATCCTCTGTCGCGTACCTCCCAAGGTCGGTCCCGACCCCTGCACCAGGGGGGCGAGGAACCTTTACGCGATGTGCACCCCCGAACCGCCCCGGGTGCCATTCCGGGCAAAGCCGGGTGGTCCGGGCGGGTAGCCGGACGAGTGTGCGCACAGAGGCTTCGAACACCCCGTGCAGGAGTAGTAGGCTCACGCCGTTTTACCAGCTCTGATGGCGTGGCTGGTTGACCGAAAACCGGACGCTCGGCCGTGCCCGGCCGTGCCCCTCACACCCGGGACCTCGAGGACTCCATGCGCTACCGCAGCAGATCGATCCGCGCGAAGATCGTCGCGCTGCTCGTCGTCCCGGTCACCGCGCTCGTCGGGCTCTGGGCCTTCGCGACGTATGCCACCACCAGCGACCTCTGGACGTGGCACGCGCCGACGACGCCTACACCCACTTCGGACGCCCGGTCGAGGCCCTGGCCGCCGCTCTCCAGCAGGAGCGCCGCGACACCGTGGCGCACATCGTCAGCCCCCGGTCCAGCACCGCGGCGATGCGCCGCGACCAGCAGGCCACCGACCGGCTGGTGGAGCAGATCCAGAACGAGGCGGGCGGCAGCCACATCAACGACCTGGACTCCGTCCAGCGCGACCGGCTCAATGACGTCCTGGCGACCGCCAACGGCATGGAGATGGTCCGGCGGCAGACCGTCAACGCCTCGGTGGCGTGGGAGGACGCCATCCAGTGGTACACCGACGCGATCGCGCCCACCTTTCTCTTCCGCACCTCCTTCACCGCCCGGCAGACCGGCCAGATCGCCCGGCAGAGCGCCGTGGTGGTGGAGCTGACCCGGGCCCGTGAGTACCTCTCCCAGGAGGACGCGGCCCTGGTTGCGCTGCGCAGGACGCCCCGTCCCACGCAGGCACAGATCGACATGGTCTCCAACTCCATCCGGGCGCACGGACTGATCTTCGACATCTACGGCCCGGAACTGGCGGCCGAGGACAGTCAGCTCTACGACGACCTCACCGCCACCACCGACTGGACCCAGCTGCAGATCTTCGAGTCGCTCTACCTCGCCTACAACGGCCCGGGCGACCACTCCCTCAGCACCGTCACCGGCCCGGTCCTCAACGACCTGGCCACCCTGGACAGCCGGCTGTCGGCCAATGTCGACCGCCGGGCGAGCGCCAACTCCTGGAGCCTGCTGCGGCAGGGCATCATCGCCGGCACCGCCGGACTGCTCGCCGTGCTGGCCTCGCTGCTGCTCTCGGTGCGCATCGGCCGTTCGCTGGTCCGCGAACTGCTGACGCTGCGCAATGCGGCGCAGGAGACCGCGGAGATCCGGCTGCCCAAGGTGATGCGGCTGCTGCGGCGCGGCGAGCCGGTGGACGCCGCCCAGGAGGCGCCACCGCTCGAACTCGGCACCCTGCGTGAGATCAAGCAGGTCGGCCGGGCCTTCGACGCGGTGCAGCGGGCAGCGATGGAGGCGGCCGTCGAGCAGGCTGAGCTGCGCCGGGGGGTCTCCGCGGTCTTCGTCAACCTGGCCCGCCGCAGCCAGGTGCTGCTGCACCGCCAGCTCACCCTGCTGGACACCATGGAGCGCCGCACCGAGGACCCCGCGGAGCTGGCCGACCTCTTCCGGCTGGACCATCTGACGACCCGTATGCGCCGGCACGCCGAAGGCCTGATCATCCTCTCCGGGGGATCCCCGGGCCGCAACTGGCGCCGCCCGGTGCGGATGGTCGACGTGGTGCGCGCCGCCGTCGGTGAGGTGGAGGACTACGCCAGGGTCACCGTGCGGCCGCTGCCGGGCACCGCCCTGGTCGGCCCGGCCGTCGCCGACGTCACCCACCTGATCGCCGAACTCGTGGAGAACGCCACCCTCTACTCCCCGCCCCACACCCAGGTCACCGTGCACGGTGAGGTGGTGGCCAACGGCTTCGCCCTGGAGGTGGACGACCGCGGGCTGGGCATGGGCACCGACGCGCTCACCGACGCCAACCGGCGGCTCTCCGAGGAGCAGGAGTTCGACCTCACCGACACCGACCGGCTGGGGCTCTTCGTGGTCAGCCGGCTCGCCCGCAGGCACGGTGTCAAGGTGTCGCTGCGACCCTCCCCGTACGGCGGAACCACCGCGGTGCTGCTGATCCCCCGCGACCTGCTCGCGGACGGCACCGAGCAGCCCACCGACACGGCCGGCGGGAGCCAGGCGCGCCCCGGCGCGGGCCGCGAGCTGGTGCCCGTACCCTCGCCCGCCCCCGACCCGGACGGGTCCGCGACGGCGGGCGCGGAGCAGGGCGGCCGCTCCGGGCCGCACCCGGTCGCCGCGGAGCCGGCGCCGGTGGCCGGTGGACTGCCCCGCCGGAGGACCAACCCGGTGCTGGCCCCCGTGCCGGCGGAACCGGTGGCAGAGCCGGTGGAGGAGCCGGCCGGGGGGCTGCCGCAGCGGGTCCGGCAGGCCAGTCTCGCCCCCCAGCTGCGGGCGGCCGTGGCAGAGTCGGCGGAGACCGCCGCGCCGGCCGTCCGGGAACGTTCGCCGGAGGCGGCCAGGGCTACCTTCGCCTCCTTCCAGCGCGGGCTGGACCGCGGTCGTGGCACTGCCGTGACCGCAGAGAACCGAAGAACGGCACCATCCGGTGACAGTGCACCGGATGTCTCAGTGGAAGGGAAGGGTCGATGACCGCAGCGACACCGTCCGGCGACCTCAACTGGCTGCTGGACGACATGGTGGGCCGGGTCCCCGAGATCCGGCACGCGGTCGTCCTCAGCAGCGACGGTCTGGCCACCGGAGCCTCCAGGGCGCTGGGTCGCGAGGACGCGGAGCACCTGGCCGCGGTGGCCTCGGGCTTCCACAGCCTCGCCAAGGGCGCCGGCCGGCACTTCCAGGCCGGCGCGGTCCGCCAGACGATGGTCGAGCTGGACCAGGCCTTCCTCTTTGTCACCGCCGCCGGGGACGGCAGCTGCCTGGCCGTGCTCAGCGAGGCGGAGGCCGATGTCGGCCTGATCGCCTACGAGATGGCCCTCCTGGTCAAGCGGGTCGGCGAGCACCTGGCGACCGGACCCCGGTCGGACGCCGAGACCTCCCAGGAGTGAGACGGTGATGGCCGCCCCCTTCGAGCAGCCGCAGCCCGACCCGGTGCCGTCCCACGACGTCCCCCAGCCGGGCCCCTGGGACCTGCAGTGGTACGACGACGAGGCCGGTCCGGTGGTACGCCCCTATGCGATGACCCGGGGGCGTACCCGGCCTGCGGGGGACGGCTACTTCGACCTGGTCTCGGTGATCACCGTGGTGGACCCGGGGCCGGCGGCGGTCGGGTCCGAGCCGGTGCTCGACCCGGAGCACCAGGTGATCGTGGAGATGTGCGGGCGGGAACCGCTCACCGTCGCCGAGATCGGTGCCGCCACCGGGCTGCCGCTGGGGGTGGTGCGGGTCCTGCTCGGCGACCTCGACGACGCCGGGCTGATCCGGGTCACCCGCCCCGTCCCGCCGGCCCAGCTCCCCGACGAGCGCCTCCTGAAGGAAGTGATCAATGGCCTCCGTGCCCTCTGACGGCGGATCCGGAATCCCGGACGCCCCGCCGGTCGCCCTGAAGATCCTGATCGCCGGGGGGTTCGGCGTCGGCAAGACCACCCTGGTGGGGGCGGTCAGCGAGATCAGACCGCTGCGCACCGAGGAGCGGCTGAGCGAGGCCGGCCGCCCGGTCGACGACACCACCGGGGTGGAGGCCAAGACCACCACCACGGTCGCCATGGACTTCGGCCGGATCGACATCCGCAAGGGTCTTGCGGTGTACCTCTTCGGCACCCCGGGTCAGGACCGCTTCTGGTTCGTCTGGGACGAGCTCGCCGTGGGGGCGCTGGGGGCGGTGGTGCTGGCGGACACCCGGCGGCTGGAGGACTGCTTCCCGTCCGTGGACTTCTTCGAGCGCCGGGGCATCCCCTTTGTGGTGGGTGTCAACTGCTTCGAGGGCAGTACCCGGCACCCCGTCGAGGTGGTACGGGCGGCGCTGGATCTGGACCCGCAGGTGCCGGTGGTGCTCTGTGACGCGCGCGAGCGCGAGGACGGCAAGGAGCTGCTGGTCACCCTGGTCGAGCACGCTCGTGACAGCTGGGCCGCCGGCCGGGCGGCGCCCGCCCCGGCCGAGGTCTGAGCAGCGGAGGAGCGGCGGGGGCCGGGGGCGGCGGCCGGTTCGGTGCCACTCGTCCGGTACCCCTACCCTTGTGCATCGGCCCGGTTCGCACCCCGCTCCTCGGTCGCTCGCCGACACCCGCCAGGGGAGCCCTCGCACGCGGACCTGTCCCAGTCATGTCATCAGCACAGGGATGGATGGTTCAGTGAGTGCGATCAGTGTCGGCCAGGCAGTGGTTCTGGGAGTGGTCGAGGGGGTGACCGAGTTCCTGCCGGTGTCCTCCACCGGCCATCTGAAGATCACCGAGGGCCTGATGGGCATCCAGGTGGACGACACCTCGGTGGTGGCCTTCAGCGCGGTGATCCAGGTGGGGGCGATCGCCGCCGTCCTGGTCTACTTCTTCCGCGACATCGTGCGTTTCGTCGGGGCGTGGGGACGCGGCATCGTCAACCGTGAGCTGCGGCAGGAGCACGACTACAAGTTCGCCTGGTGGGTGATCTGGGCCACCGTGCCGATCGTGCTGGTCGGCCTGGCGGCCAAGCCGCTGATCGACGGCCCGCTGGGCTCCCTGTGGGTCGTGGCCGGTTCGCTGATCGGCGGCAGCGCCGTGATGTGGGTGGCCGAGCAGATGGCCCGCTTCAAGCGCAGCGAGCAGGACGTCACCTTCCGCGACTCGATGGTGGTGGGCTGCTCGCAGATCCTGGCGCTGCTCTTTCCCGGCTTCTCCCGCTCCGGCGCCACCATCTCCACCGCGCTGATCCGCGACCTGGACCGGGTCGCGGCCACCCGGCTCTCCTTCTTCCTGGGTCTGCCGGCGCTCACCGGCGCGGGGCTCTACGAGCTCAAGGACGCGCTGGGCCAGGGGGTCGGCGCCGCGCCGCTGGCCGTGGGTACGGTGGTCTCCTTCGTGGTGGCCTACGCCTCGATCGCCTGGCTGCTGAAGTTTGTGGCCAAGCACTCGTTCAACGCCTTTGTGATCTACCGCATCGTGGTCGGGCTGCTGCTCTTCGGGCTGCTCACCACCAATGTGCTCAACGCCTGAGCAACGGCAGGCGGGGCCCGGCGGACCGAGTGGTCCGCCGGGCCCCGCCGTTTTTCCACCCGGAGCACGGCTGCTGAGGTCGGTGCGGCCTCTCGCAGCCAGCTGATTGAAGCGCTTCGAAGTTCGCATCAGTACGGTCCCCTGTCAAGGGTGACCGGCTGTTCAACGGCTCTGCTGTCCCCTACCGGCCGGGCCCGCCCGCAGCCGTCGCCGGCTGTTCCGGGGCGGGGCCCGGTCGAGCAGATCGTCATGACGCACCTCTTGTCGAGGCGATGGACCGTCACTATGCTCACCGCAACATCGAAGCGCTTCGACTGGCGGCCTCCGCCCCCGCCGGTACCCGCCGCCGGCCCGAAGCGGCCGTACCAGCGACGCAGCCGCTGACCGGAACCCCGTACGAAGGGCTGCACCGCGACCATGAGCAGCGAGACCTCCCGCAGGTCGGTCCCGGCCGCCGCCGAGGCGGCCGCGGCCGCCCGCCGCTGCCGGCCCGGCGGAGTGCACGGCCGCTCCGGGGTGACCCACCGTCGGCTATACAAAACGATGTGTTAAGTGTGGCAACCATTTGCACCCCCGGCGGCCACCTAAGGAGGAGCCACCCCACCCCCGCTCACGAGAGGACCAGCCGCCATGTCCCCCCACGAAGCAGCCCGGACGACGTCGTCCTGCGCAGCCTCCAGGACCCCGGCGGACCCCAGCCATCACGCCGCCCCCGGCGTGCCCAGGCTGACCGTCCCCGCCTCCCCCGCCCCCGCCCCCGCCCCCGCGTCGCTGCTCACCGCCGTCCCGCCCGCCCGGGGCCGCGGTATCCATGACACCGCCCCCGCCACCCGCTGGGAGGACTGCTACCTCACCGGCAACGGCCGCCACGGCGCCCTGGTCCACGGTGCCACCGCGGACGAGACCGTGGTGGTCACCCACCACGCCATGGTCCGGCCCAACGGCAGCGCCGCAGTGGAGCCGCCGCACCTGGCCCCCGTGCTCGGCGAGGTCCAGGACGCCCTGCTGGCGGGCGACCGGGACGGTGCGGTCCGCCGTTTCGCGGGTGACTGGGAGCTGGTCCACACCCAGCCGTTCCACCCGGCCTTCGCGGTCCGCTGGCACCGCACCGACGCCGGTCCCGCGACCGGCTACCGCCGCTGGGTCGACTTCCGCACCGGTATCGCCTCCGCCGCCTGGCAGGAGGGTCCCGGCGAGGGCGAGTGGCGGTCGTCCTGCTTCACCTCGCGCGCGGACGACACCGTCGTCCACCATCTGGCCGCTCCGCTGGGCCGCACCATCGAGGCCACCGTCGAGCTCGACGGCCGCCTCCCCGGCTCGCCGCCCGAGCTGCGGCTGGCCGTGCGCTCGGTCTACCGGCCCGGGCCGCTCGCCGTGCCGGCCGTTCCGGGCACCCCCGCCGCCCCGCCGGCGCCCCGGGACTCCGCGCTGCTACGACTGCGCGCCCGCTACCCCGACAGCGAGATCGGCTACCGGGGTGCCACCCGGGTGATAGCGGTGGGCGGCGAGGTGGTCTGCGACGGGCCGCGCATCAGGGTCACCGGCGCCCGCGAGATGCTGCTGCTGATCCGCACCGCCCGCGGCCCGGTGACCGCCGACTGCACCGAGCTGACCCGGCTGGACACCGGGATGTACGACATCCCCGACGACCTGGTCGGGCTGCTGGCCCGTCATGTCCCGGTGCACCGCGAGGCCTACGACCGGGTCACCCTGGACCTGGACGGCGACCCGGGGGAGCGGGCGCTGCCGGTCGCGGAACTGCTGGCACGCCAGGCCGCCACCCCCGGGCGGCTCACCCCCGCGCTGCTGGAGCAGCTCTTCGCAGCCGGCCGGTACCACCTGCTGAGCGCCAGCGGCTTCCGGCCGCCGCGGCTGTGCGGGCTGTGGAGCGGCGACTGGAACACCGCCTGGTCCGGCGCCTTCACCACCAACGCCAACCTCAACCTGCAGATGGCGTCGGCTGCTGCGGGAGCGCTCCCAGAGGCCTCGCTCGCCCATGCCGAGCTGATCCTCGGCCAGCTGGACGACTGGCGTCGCAACGCCCGCCTGCTCTACGGCACCCGCGGCATCGTCGCCCCCGCCCACACCGACGGGGAGAACGGCAACCAGTACCACTTCAACGACATCTGGGCCCACCACATGTGGACCGCCGGAGCCGACTGGCTGCTCCAGCCGCTGCTGGAGCATGTCGAGACCACCGGTGACGAGGAGTTCCTGCGCGACCGGCTGCTGCCCGCGCTGATCGAGGTCGCGGCCTTCTACGAGGACTTCCTCACCAGGACCGGACCCGACGGCAGGGTCGTCATCGTGCCGTCGTACTCACCGGAGAACCACCCCGGCGGCAACGGCACCAAGGGCCCGGCGGCCTCCGTCAACGCCACCATGGACATCGCCGCGGCCCGGCACGCCCTCACCACCGCCGCCGACCTGTGCGCGCGGCTGTGCCCCTCCGGCGTGACCCCCGAGCGCACCGCCCTGTGGCGGCAGCTCGCCGCCCGCCTCCCGGAGTACGTCGTCAACGACGAGGGCGGCCTCGCCGAATGGGCCTGGCCCGACCACCGGGAGAACTACGACCACCGGCATGTCAGCCATCTCTACCCGGCCTGGCCGCTGGACGAGATCACCCCCGACGGCACCCCGGAGCTCGCCGAGGCCGCCCGCACCGCGCTGCGGCTGCGCGGCGACGAGAACGACTCCGGCCACGGCTATCTGCACCGCGCCCTGGCCGCGGCCCGCCTGGAGGACGCCGGCTGGGCGGCCCGCAACCTCTCCAGGCTGCTCGACCGGGACTTCTTCTTCCGTTCACTGATGAGCAGCCACTATCCCTACCGGGACGTCTACAACGCCGATGTGGCACACGCCCTGCCGGCGGTGCTGATCGAGATGCTGGTGCGCTCCCGGCCGGTCGGTCCGGACGGTGCCGCGGGGCTCACCCTGCTCCCGGCGCTGCCCGACACCCTTCCGGTCGGCACCCTGGCGGGGATCCGCACCCGCTTCCTGGCCACCGTCACCGAACTGACCTGGGACCTGCCCGCGGGCCGGATCAGAGCGGTGCTGCGCGCGGAGCAGGCGCGGACCGTGGCGCTGCGCTTCGGCCGCCCGGTGACCGGCGTGCGCGTCGAAGGCGGCGCCCCGCTGCCCAGGGGCGCGGCCGGCGCGGTGCGGATCGAGCTGCCGGCCGGCCAGGAGGTGGTCGTCCTCGCCGAGCCCGCGGTTCCGCCGCAGGGCAGGTGAGCCGGCGCTGAGCGGCGGCGGGCGGGGCGGTCGAGCGGTGCCGCCCCGCCCGTCGCACTGTCTCGCCGCACTGTCCCGCCGCACTGTCCCGCCGCGCTGTCCCCCCGCATCGCCTTGCGGGCCGCCGTTCCGGGCCGCCCTCCGGGCCGCTGTCAGTGGTCGCGCGTAGGGTTTCTGACGCCGGATCCCGCAGGGTGACAGAGGTGGCCGAGGATGACTGAGCTGACGGCCGGGGCGGGTGCGAACCCCGCCCTCGAGGCACGGCTGGAGCAGCACCGCAGGGAGCTCACCGGGTACTGCTACCGGATGCTCGGCTCCGCCTTCGAGGCGGAGGACGCGGTGCAGGAGACCCTGGTGCGCGCCTGGCGCTCCCATGACCGCTTCGAGGGCAGATCCTCGCTGCGCTCCTGGCTGTACCGGATCGCCACCAACGTCTGCCTGGACATGGTGAAGGGGCGGGAGCGGCGCGCCAGGCCGATGGATCTCGCCTCTCCTTCCTCCGCGGACGCGGTGTCACCCCCGGGCTGCCCGAGGCGACCTGGATCGGGCCGGTCCCGGACGACCGGGTGCTGGAGTCCGGGGGCGACCCGGCCGAGCTGGCGGTGCAGCGGGAGAGCGTCCGGCTGGCCTTTGTCGCAGCCCTCCAGCAGCTGGCCCCCCGGCAGCGTGCGGTGCTGATCCTGCGTGAGGTGCTGCGCTGGCAGGCAGCCGAGGTGGCCGAGCTGCTCGGCACCACCGTGGTCTCGGTCAACAGCGCCCTTCAGCGCGCCAGGGCCACCCTGGCCGCCTGCCAGGCCGGCCCGGAGCACCCGGCGGAGCCGATGGACGACGCCCAGCGTGCACTGCTGGCCCGCTATGTCGACGCCTTCGAGCGCTACGACCTGGATTCACTCACCGCGCTGCTGCACGAGGACGCCACCCTGTCGATGCCGCCCTATCCGCTCTGGCTGCGCGGCCGCGACGAGATATGCGCCTGGTTCCTGGGCACCGGGCACGGCTGCCGCGGTTCCCGGCTGCTGCCCGCGGGTACGGCCAACGGCGCCCCCGCGTTCGGGCAGTACCGCCCCGGCGGTCCGGACGGCTCCTGTCTGCCCTGGGCCCTCCAGGTGCTGGAGGTGTCGGACGGCCGGGTCACCGGGCTGAATTCATTTCTCGACACCGAGGTGCTCTTCCCGCTCTTCGGTCTGCCGGACCGTTTGGAGCGGGTCGAGGGGTGACTCCGGGCAGAGCGGCAGCACCTCGCTGAGACCGGTCAGCGACAGCAGCGTCCGCAGCGCGCCCCCCGCCCGGTACAGCACCAGCTCCCGGCCGCATCTGCCCGCGGTCAGCCGCAGCCGGGCCAGTGCGTCGAGCGTCACCGCGTCCGGGGTCCCGAGCCCGCCCACATCGCAGACCACCCGGTGGGCTCCGCTGCGCCGCAGCAGCGCCTCCAGGCTCTCGCAGAGCGCCGGCACTTCGGCGCGGGCGATCGGCCCGGTCAGCACCAGCAGAGCCGGCTGCGGATCCGGAGGGGGCCTCCGGGGTGCGGTCACGGTCGGCCTCCTGTCCAGGGTCCTCATGGGTGCAGACCGGTGCGCAGCCCAAAACTCATCCCGTACGCGGGCGACCGTCCGTCAGGCCCGGACCGCGCTCGACGGGGGCGGACATGCGGACGGGGCCGGAGACGCGGACGGGGCCGGGGCGCCGCTCGGCGCCCCGGCCCCGTCGGGGGCGTTGGGGTCAGCCGGTGGCCACCTGGACCTCCGAGTAGCCCTGCACCACCGCGCCGTCGTCCCACACCACCGAGCCCAGATAGCGGCGGCTGGGCTGCAGCCCGGACCAGTCCAGGCGGAAGACCGGCCGGTCGCCCACACCCACCTGGGCCGAGGCCGGGTCGACCACGGCGTTGCCCGCCGCCGTCCCGTCCAGCAGCCAGCCGTCCACGGTCACCGGCACGGTGCCGCCCCCGTGCCTGGGGGCGGTCCGCAGATCGGCGAAGAGCACCCAGTCACCGGCGCCGGGGCTGCGCACCTGAACCGTCTCGCTCGCCGTCCCGTCCCTGGCGCCGGTGGCCCACAGGGTCAGCGCCCCGGTGGCCGACCGACGGTAGAGGTAGAGGTCCACATCGGTGCCCCGCGGATGGTCCGCGGCATAGGTGGCGAAGCGCAGCAGCCGCGCCCCGGAGGGCACGGTGACGGTGCGCATCGCGGTGTGGTCGCCGGCCGCGGGCAGTGCGCTGTCGAAGAGGGCCCCGGTCGCGTTGTGCAGCGGGTGCACGGTCGCCTCGGCCGCGGTCAGTCCGCGGACCCTGGCGTTGAGGGTGCCGGCGTAGCCGGTCTGCGGCGTGAGGGTGACGGAGCCCTGGGTCCCCTGCTCCGAGGCCTCGGGCGCGGGGGTGAGCGCCACCGCCTTGACCGCGATCGGACTGCGTACCGAGTGCCGGTCGTCGGACCAGGTCAGCGCGCCAAAGGCCCAGCTGCCCAGCGGTGCCCCGGTGCGGGTGAGGGTGATCTGGAACCGGCCGTCCGCACCGGGCCGCAGGGTGAGCACCGACGGGGTGACGGTGGCGGTGAACCCGGCCGGGGCCTCGACGGAGGCCCGGTAGACGGCCTTGGCGCTGCCGACGTTCACCACCCGGCGCTGCACGGTGCGGGTGCCGGAGAGCGAACCGACCGAGATCGACGGGTAGTTGAGGTCGCTGGGCAGTGTCCTCGGCAGCCGGTCGCAGTCGGCGGCACCGGTGGTGGTGGGCAGCTGCTGGCCGATGGCGCAGACATAGCGCTGCCAGTCCCGCCGGCCCGACGGGTAGACCAGGCCGGGGTCGAAGGCACGGGCGGCGTTCAGATGACCGGCACCGTAGTTCAGCGGGGTGGCCGTCCTCCCGGAGGCGTCCTTGATCGGAGCGCCCTGGTTGTCGGTCTGGTACGCGGTGGTCATCAGCGCCGACTTGACCTCGGCCGGGGTCCACGAGGGGTGCCGGGAGAGCAGCAGCGCGGCGACGCCGGCGACCTGCGGGGCGGACATCGAGGTGCCGGACATCGCACCGAAGCCGTTGCCGCCCGCGGTGGCCGGGGCCACTCCGGCGATCACGTCCACCCCCGGCGCGGTGAGGTCGGGCTTGAGCAGGTCACCGCCGCCGGCCACGGCCGGACCGGGGGAGGAGAAGGAGGCCATGGCGGGCGCCGGCGCGGTCCAGGCCTCGGCGGCCGACAGCGAGGCGGTGGCGTCGGGCCCGGCGGCGTATGCGGCCACCTGAGGGCCGTCGACCTGGTCCAGATGGACCGTCGGCACAAAGTGGTAGTCGGCCTCCAGGGTGTCCGCGGTGGGGTTGTAGAGCACCATGCCGACCCCGCCGGCCTGCTGCACCGCCTTGGACTTGTCGGTGCGGTCGTTGCCGCCCCGCCGGCAGACCACGATCCGCCCCGCGGTCCTGACCGGGTCGAGGGTGCCGGACCAGCACTGCGAGACCTGCACCGGGTCCGCCCCGTCCCGTCCCAGCGCCGGTGAGTCGGCCAGCGGGGCCGGGGGGACCGCGGCGCCGGTGCCGACACCGGTGAAGGTCCGCCCGTCACCCAGGGTCAGTGTGGTGCGGTAGCGGCGGTCGTGGGTGGAGGCGGCGACCGTGGTCTCCCACGGGGCGTTGTGGGCCACCGAGCCGGCGGTGCCGGTGTTCCCGGCGCCGGTGGCCACGAAGACCCCGGCGTGCGCGGCGTTGTAGAACGCGGCCTCCACGGGGTTCACCAGCGAGCTGGTGGAGCCGGAGACGGAGTAGTTGAGCACATCGACGCCGTCCGCGACGGCCTGGTCGATCGCGGCCACGGTGTCGGCGGAGCCGCAGGATATGTTGCCGTCCGCGTCGACCACCCAGCAGGCCTTGTAGACGGCGAGGCGGGCGGCCGGGGCCACACCGGTGGTCTCGCCCACCGCATTGCCGTTGATCACGGCCGCCACCCCGTGGTCACCGGCCGCGGTGGACGCGGTGTGGGTGCCGTGGCCGGCGTAGTCGCGGGGGGAGAGGTACTCGGCGTCGACCGGGGTGACGCCCTGGTCGTACCACCGGGCGCCGATCACCTTGTTGTTGCAGCTCACCGGGGCCTCCTGGCCGCGGTCGCAGCTGCCCCGCCACTTGTGCCTGATCGCCTTGGCGTCGGGACGCGGCTCGGGCAGCGGGGCGAAGAGCGGGCTGTCGGGGGAGTAGCCCGAGTCGATCACACCGATGACCACCCCTTCACCGGCGTGGGCGGCACCGCCGAGGCGCTGCTCCCAGACGCCGCCGTCCCCGGTGAGCCCGAGGAAGTCCGCGGTGGAGACGGTGTCCAGCTGCAGCTGCTCGTCCGGGACCACCGAGACCACGCCGTCCTCGGTGGCGAGCCGGGAGGCCTGCTCGCCGGTGAGCCGTGCGGCGAAGCCGTTGAAGGCGTAGTCGTAGGTGTAGACGGGGTGCACCCCCGGTACCCCGGCCAGCACCTGCCCCCGCTGCTGCTCCAGATGCCCCCGGTAGGAGCGGGCGGTTGCCGAGTCCGGGTCGGCCCGTTCGCCGGACTCCGCTCCGGTGGCGGCCAACCCGTCGACGCCGCCCTGGTAGGAGGCGACGGGGTCGTCGGCGAGTTGCACGATGTACAGGCCGTCGGCGGGCGTGACGGGCCCGGCCGCATGGCCGGGTGCCGCCCCGGCCAGTACGGTCGCGGCGGCGACGGCGGGACCCAGGACCAGACTGCCGAGCAGCCGGGACCTGCGACGAAACACCACGGTGAGGGTCCTCCCCTGGAACAGGCATCTCCCATGCGCACATATGTGTGCGATGTGTGTGCACCATCCGAGCAGAAGAGGCCCACGGTCCGCCGGTGAAGCGGGAATTCAGCCGAAGAGGCCCTGGATGCTGGCCGATCCGGCCGATCCGTCCTGACCCTGGGCGTCGACCGAGTAGCGGTCCTGGCTGACGTCGCGGTCGCCCGGGTTGTGGCGGAACTGTGCCGCGAACAGATAGGTCCCGGGCGCGAGGACCACACCCTGACTCAGGTCGAAGCGGTAGACGATCTCGCTGCCGCCGGCTTCGTGGGTGCGGGCCACCTGCGCAGGACCGAGTTCGGCCCATTCGCTGTAGTCCGTTGCGCCGTCGGTGTTGGCGATCCGCACCTCCAGCCGGAGGGTCCGCAGCGGCTCAGTGGTCGTCACATAGATGTCGCTCTGCGTCCAGGTGTTGGTGGAGTGCTGGTCCACCGACCCCTGCGCCGACAGGAAGTGGTCCTCCTTCGGCGCTCCGGTGCTGACCGTGATCGGCGCGCCGTCCGCCGGCTGTGAGGCGTCGCCGAAGGTGTCGGTGCCGCCCGGCTCGGGGGACGAGGGTCCGGGGCCGCTGCTCCCGGTGGCCGGTGCCGCCGGGGAGGAGGCGCCCGGCCGCGGCGGTGGCGGGCCGGCGGTGCCTGCGCGGGCCGTGGGGCTGCTGTGGACGCTCCGTGAAGGGCTTGCGGCGGCCGGTGGGGCCAGGGGGCCGTCTGAGATCCTGATGGAGGGGCGGTCGTCCTGCTGATAGGCCGTCGCCACCCATGCGGCGGCGCCGCCGACGAGCAGCAGCGAGCCCAGAGCCGCCCCCGCGCCGGAGACCCGCAGCGAGCGCCGCACCGGCGACCGCAGTACATCGGCGTGGATCTCGCTGCTGTACCGGTCCACCGGCCGGGCCTGCTCCAGGCGCCGCAGGATGTACTCGCGGTCGGGGGCGTGCCGGGCCGCCTCGCCCTGCAGCGCGGCACGCAGCCCGCTGTCCCGGGCGGCCCTGCGGTCCTGCTCCTGGCCCGGCATCACTCCTCCTCCCGTTTTCCCCCGACGGTTGCCACGGACCGCCGTCCGCGGCGCCGCGGCGGTGCCCGGCGCTGTGCGGCCGGGTCGGTGTCGCCCAGTGGCCGGTCGACGGCGGGCTCCCGGGCATCGTACGGGGCGCCGGTCGGGGCGGGTCGCAGCAGTGCCTCCAGTTGGGCGGCACCGCGCGAGGTCTGGCTCTTGACCGTGCCCACCGAGATGCCGAGCACTCTGGCGGTCTCCTGCTCCGAGAGGTCGAAGGCGTGCCGCAGTACCACGCACGCACGCTTGCGGAACGGGAGCCGGTCCAGGGCGGTCCGCACGTCGACCACGGCGGGCACGTCGGGGTCGTCGGAGCGTTCCCGCCAGAGCGCGGCGACCACACCGACGCGGTGCCGCTCCCGGGTCAGCGAACGTATCCGGTTGCGGGCCAGGTTGGTGACCACCCCTCGGGCATAGGCCGCGGGACGGTCGGCGGCCCGGACCCGGTCCCAGTGGCGCCACACCTCCACCAGGGCGTCCGCCGCGAGGTCGTCGGCGGAGTCCGGGTCTCCGGTGAGCAGGTAGGCCAGGCGGGAGAGTTCGGCGTGGTGACGCTCGAAGAAGTCGTGGAACTCCCGCGCATCGGCAGTGTCCTGGGGAATCTCCGCTCTCCCTCCGTGCCCGCCCACGGTGCGGCGTGGGCTCAGGCCGGCTCTGTGCTGCCCCGGCCGATGCGCCCAGGACCATCGGGCCGATGCGGCCCAAGGTGCGCCCGCGTCCGTCAGCAGGGCGGACACCGGGTGTCTACCCGGTGTCCGGCCGTGTCCAGCGGGCTGCATGAGACTAGCAGCGTTGTACTGCGCACACCCAGGGTTGTGACAGGGCCTCATCAGTAAACTCGGGCTATTGCCGGTAGCCCGCCAGGAACCGCCCGATGCGGCTGATCGCCACCTCCAGATCGTCCGCCCTGGGCAGCGTGAGGATGCGGAAGTGGTCGGGGCGCGGCCAGTTGAAACCGGTGCCCTGCACGATGTGGATCTTCTCCCTGAGCAGCAGGTCCAGCACGAACCGTTCGTCGTCCTCGATGCGGTGCACCGCCGGGTCCAGCCGGGCGAAGGCGTACAGGGCGCCCTTCGGCTTGACGCAGCTCACCCCGGGGATCTCGTTGAGCGCCCGGTACGCCACATCGCGCTGCTCGGCCAGCCTGCCGGTGGGCAGGACCAGGTCCTCGATGGACTGCCTGCCGCCGAGCGCCGCCTGCACCGCGTACTGCGCCGGGACATTGGGGCACAGCCGCATACCGGCGAGCATGGTGAGGCCCTCCAGGTAGTCCCTGGCGTGGTGCTTGGGGCCCGAGACGACCAGCCACCCGGAGCGGAAGCCTGCCACCCGGTAGGACTTGGAGAGTCCGTTGAAGGTCAGCACCACCACGTCCGGGGCCAGTGCGGCCAGGCAGTGATGCTCCACGCCGTCGTAGAGGATCTTGTCGTAGATCTCGTCGGCGAGGACCATCAGCTGGTGGCGCCGGGCCAGATCGAGGATGCCCTCCAGGATCTCGCGCGGATACACCGCCCCCGTGGGGTTGTTGGGGTTGATGACCACGATCGCCTTGGTGCGGTCGGTGATCTTTGAGGCCATGTCGTCCAGGTCCGGGAACCAGTCCGCCCCCTCGTCGCAGAGGTAGTGCACCGCCCGGCCGCCGGCCAGCGTGGTCACCGCCGTCCACAGCGGGAAGTCCGGTGCCGGAACCAGGACTTCGTCGCCGTCGTCGACCAGTGCCGTCACCGCCATGGAGATCAGCTCGGAGGCGCCGTTGCCCAGGTAGACGTCGTCCACCTCGACCCCGGCCACGCCCCGCTGCTGGTAGTACTGGGCGACCGCCCGGCGGGCTGGCAGGATGCCGCGGGAGTCGCTGTAGCCGTGGGCGCGGGGCAGATTGCGGATGATGTCCTGGACGATCTCCTCCGGCGCCTCGAACCCGAACGCCGCGGGATTGCCGGTGTTGAGCCGCAGCACGCTGTGGCCGGCCTCCTCAAGGGCATTGGCCTGCTCGATCACCGGCCCGCGGATCTCGTAGCAGACCCCCGCGAGCTTGCCGGACTGCCGGAACTCCATGTGCGGCCTCCCCTTCCTCGGAGCGTGCGAACCTCGATGCAGCTTGGTTCTACCAAGTATGGACTTGGAAAGTCCAACCATATGGCTATGCTGGCTCCATGCCGCGCCGAAGCTACGCCCACTACTGCGCCGTCGCCCGAGCCCTGGACACCGTGGGGGAGCGCTGGACCCTGCTGATCGTCCGTGAACTCCTCGCCGGGCCCCGCCGCTACACCGACCTCCACGCCGACCTGCCCGGCGTCTCCACCGACGTGCTCGCCTCCCGGCTCAAGGAACTGGAGGCCGACGGCCTGATCGAGCGCCGCCGGCTCGGACGCGCCGCCAACAGCCACACCTATGAGCTGACCCCGCGCGGCCGCGCCCTGCGCCCCGTCCTCGCCGCACTCGCCGCCTGGGGCGCCGTGGAACTCGGCACGCCGGCCCCCACCGAGGCCGTCCGGGTGCACTGGCTCGCCCTCCCGCTGCTCCAGGTGCTGGGCGAGGCGGCCCCGCAGGCCACCGGCACCGCGGAGATCCGCCTCCCCGGCGGCCTCTTCCATCTGCTGCTGGACCCGGCCGAACCCGCCTGGGCCGACGGACCGGCCGACCACCCCGACGCGGTCCTGACCCTCGACGACACCACCGCCGCCGCCCTCGCCGAGCACCGCACCACCCTGGGCGCGGCTGCGAAGCAGGAGCACCTCACCGTCCTCGGCGACTCCCCGCTGGCCGAGGCGCTGCGCGCCGCCGGATAGTGCGGAGCCCCCGCGCGTACACCGCACTCCCGTAGCCTGCGGCCATGACGTCGCAGCCGAACCGATACGAACTCGCCCAGGTGAACATCGCCCGACTGCTCGCCCCCATCGACAGCCCCCGACTCGCCGACTTCACCGCCGCACTGGACCCGGTCAACGCGGTGGCCGACGCCGCCGACGGCTTCGTCTGGCGGCTCAGGACCGAGGACGGCAACGCCACCGCGGTCCGCGTCTTCGACGACGACTGGCTGATCGTCAACATGTCCGTCTGGCGCGACCGGCAGGCCCTTCTCGACTACGTCTACGCCGCCCCCCACCGCGATGTGCTCAAGCGGCGGCGTGAGTGGTTCGCCCAGGAGACCGAGGCGATGGCCGCACTGTGGTGGGTGCCGGCAGGGGTGCGACCCACCGTCGCCGACGCGGAGCACCGTCTGACGACCCTGCGCACCCACGGTCCCACCCCGGAGGCCTTCACCCTCCGCGACACCTTCCCGGCTCCCGTCGTCGCTGCCCCCGCCGCCGACTGACCAGCCGTCGGACGCGCGTTGCCCGCCCTGCGGTCCTGCGGCCTTCACCGGCCCGCGGGGCCGTGGGGCCGGGTCAGGCCGGATGGCCCAGACCGTCGGTGTGCTGGAAGGTGCGGCCGGTGCGGTCCGGGGTCGCCGACGGGGGCCCCAGCCGGTGCTCCCGGCCGCGCCGCTGGTAGACCCGTTCACCGAAGAGCCAGTAGTGCAGATCCATCAGCTGGGGCGGCCACAGCACCAGCCCCGCCCCGCCGATGCGGCCCTCGTCATTGCGCCGGGCCAGCCTGGTCAAGGGGTCCAGCAGATCGAGCCCCGCGGGGCGGCCGGCCACGGCGGCGGTGGTGGCCGCGGCGACCAGGTCGGCCAGCTGCAGATGCGGCACCAGATGCGAGGGCGCCGTCAGGATCGGCAGGGTCACCCGTTCCGGCGCCACATGCGGCGTCCCGGACTCGGTGAGCTCCTTGGCGGCGCGCAGCCAGAACCCGCCGCCGTACCCGGGTTCGTCGGCGATCACCACACCACGGGCGTCCTGCTCGGCGAGGAACCGCTCGATCCGCTCATAGAGATAGGAGAGGATGGCCGGCTCGACCCGGTCCCGCATCGGCCAGTCCAGATGCCCCCGGTCCCACACCACGACCGCCGAGCGGATGCCCAGCTCGGCGGCGCGCTCCAGCATCCCGCGCCGCAGCGCGGAGCGCAGCCGGGGCCCGGCGGTGCGCCAGAAGGCCGGAGCTGCCCGCCCCGGGTTCCACTTGAGCTCCACCTCCGGGGGGACGCCGAGATCCCGGCGCAGCTCCGCCAGCCGGGCGGCGTACGGAGCGAGCGCCTCCTCCGGGACGAACACCGCGCCCAGGGCGACCAGTTGACCCAGGCCGGCGCGCGGCACCTGGTCCGTCTTGCTGTCGTCGACAAAGACCATCCACATGGCGTCGTGCCTCCCCGGGAACGGCGGACCCCGAGGGATGTATCGCCGGTGGGAGGCCACCTCATGCCGGTCGGGTGTGCAGGAGGCCGCGCCGTGGGCGGCCGGGGTCACGCCGGGGCCCGCCGGGTGGCGCGGCCGGACGGGGCGCCAGGCGGCGTCGGCCCGGGCCGCACCCCCACCAGGGCGCCCCGCCGGTCCGCACCCCCACCGGTCCGCCACGCCCCACGAGTGACCGATCACCCATGGTCGAACGCTTGTTGACGCAGCGCCATCCCCATCGGCCGGATGCCGGCCGCCCCGCGCCCCATGGCCGAGCGCCGCCGACCGCACTACGCTGCGCCCGAAGAGCGCGGCCCGCGCCGCCTCCCATTCAGCCGAACGGGGTGATGGCCGTGTCCAGCCCGTGGATCGCCTGGCCGCAGGGGACCGACCCCGCCGCCGCCCGCCGTGCCGCAGCGGGTGCCCATGAGTCCTTCGTCTGCACCGGACGCGCCGACGGCATCCGGCCGGTGGTGCTGGACTCCTGGCGGCGCTGCGCCCGCAGCGGCGTCGACCCCGAGCACACCACCCCCGCGATGGCACTCTCCGAGGAGCAGGTGCGCCGACGCCGTCGCGACCACCCACTGGCGGCCGTCCTCCCGCTGGTGCGCAGCCTCCTGGTGGAGCCGGCCTGCGACGCCGGCCAGATCGTCGCCATCGCCGACGCCGCAGGACGGCTGCTCTGGGTGGAGGGCCATCCCGGACTGCGGCTCCGCGCCGAGCAGATGGGCTTTCTCCCCGGCGCCTGCTGGCTGGAGGAGGAGGCCGGGACCAACGCCCCCGGAACCGCACTGGCGCTGGACCACCCCGTGCAGATCTTCGCCGGCGAGCACTTCTCCCGCGCCGTCCACCCCTGGAGCTGCGCGGCGGCACCGCTCCACGATCCCCGCACCGGGGCGGTCCTCGGCGTGCTGGACGTCACGGGTGGCGACCATGTCGCCGCCCCGCAGGCCCTCGCCCTGGTACGGGCCGCCGCGGCAGCCGCCGAGGCGGAGCTCCGGCTGCGGCAGTCTGCACCCCTTCCCGCCGCACGGACCCGCCGGACGTCCCGCCCGGCCGGCGTCCGGCTGGAGGTCCTCGGCCGTGACCGGGCGCTGCTCACCGTAGACGGCCGGGTACAGGAGCTGTCGCCACGCCACTCCGAGATCATGCTGCTGCTCACCCGCCATCCGCAGGGCCTCACCGCCGACGCCCTCGCCGCGCTGCTGCACGAGGAGGAGTCGGCCCGGGTCACCGTACGGGCCGAGATCGCCCGGCTGCGACGGCTGGTCGGCGACACCCTGCTGGCCTCCCGGCCCTACCGGCTCACCGTGCCGGCGGACACCGACGCCGACGAGGTCCGCGGACTGCTGGCGCGCGGCGCCCACCGCCAGGCCCTCCAGCGCTGCCCCGGTCCGGTACTGCCGCGCTCCGAGGCCCCCGGGGTGATCGAGGAACGGCAGGCGCTGGCGGGCGAGCTGCGGGCGGTACTGCTCCACCACGCCGGCCCCGAACTGCTCGCCGGATGGGCACTGCGCCCCGAGGGCCGCTCCGACCCGGCTCTGCTGGAGGCGGCGCTGCGCGCCCTGCCGTCCGGCTCGCCGCGCCGCACCCTGCTGGCCGCCGACCTGGCCGCGCTCGGGGTGCGGCCGGCCGCCGGGGGAATGGCCGCCGGAGGAGTGGCCCGTGCTCGCGCCGCAACCCTGCGGCAACCTCCCCGCGGTTAGCGTCGCCGTCGCAGCGCCGTCCCCGGGCGGGCCGGGGGCGCGCCACCAGCGCAAGGAGGCGCCACCCATGACGGTCTACCAGCCGCCGGGCCGACCGGGCAGCCCGGCCACCTACCAGTCGCGCTACGGCAACTGGATCGGCGGCCAGTGGGTCCCGCCGGTCCAGGGCCGCTACTTCGAGAACCCCACCCCGGTCACCGGCCGGACCTTCTGCGAGGTCCCGCGCAGCGGCGCCGAGGACATCGAGCTGGCGCTGGACGCCGCCCACGCCGCCGCCCCCGCCTGGGGCCGCACCTCCCCGGCCGAACGGGCCCTGGTGCTCCACCGGATCGCCGACCGCATCGCGGACAACCTGGAGATGCTGGCCGTCGCCGAGAGCTGGGAGAACGGCAAGCCGGTCCGCGAGACCCTGGCCGCCGACCTGCCGCTGGCAGTGGACCACTTCCGCTACTTCGCCGGTGCGATCCGCGCCCAGGAGGGCGGGCTCTCGCAGCTCGACCACGACACCGTGGCGTACCACTTCCATGAGCCGCTGGGCGTCGTCGGCCAGATCATCCCGTGGAACTTCCCGCTGCTGATGGCGGTCTGGAAGCTCGCCCCCGCCCTCGCCGCGGGCAACGCGGTGGTCCTCAAGCCCGCCGAGCAGACCCCGGCGTCCATCCTGCTGCTGATGGAGCTGATCGCCGACCTGCTGCCGCCCGGCGTGGTCAACGTGGTCAACGGCTTCGGTGTGGAGGCCGGCAAGCCGCTCGCCTCCAGCAGCCGCATCCGCAAGATCGCCTTCACCGGCGAGACCACCACCGGACGCCTGATCATGCAGTACGCCAGCGGCAATCTGATCCCCGTCACCCTCGAGCTGGGCGGCAAGAGCCCCAACGTCTTCTTCGAGGACGTCGCCGACGTCCAGGACGCCTTCTACGACAAGGCGCTGGAGGGGTTCGCCCTGTTCGCCCTCAACCAGGGCGAGGTCTGCACCTGCCCCAGCCGCGCGCTGATCCAGGCCTCGGTCTACGACCGCTTCCTGGGGGACGCGCTGGAGCGGGTGGGCACCATCCGCCAGGGCAACCCGCTGGACACCGACACCATGGTCGGCGCCCAGGCCTCCAACGACCAGCTGGAGAAGATCCTCTCCTATCTGGACATCGGCCGCGCCGAGGGCGCCAAGATCCTGGCCGGCGGCGAGCGGGTCGACCTCGGCGGCGAACTCTCCGGCGGCTACTACGTCGCCCCCACCGTCTTCGAGGGCGACAACAGCATGCGGATCTTCCAGGAGGAGATCTTCGGGCCGGTGGTCTCCGTCACCCGCTTCGACGACTTCGAGGACGCCGTCCGGATCGCCAACGACACCCTCTACGGCCTCGGCGCCGGGGTCTGGACCCGCGACGGTGCCACCGCCTACCGGGCGGGCCGCGCCATCCAGGCGGGCCGGGTGTGGACCAACTCCTACCACCTCTACCCGGCGCACGCCGCCTTCGGCGGCTACAAGAACTCCGGTATCGGCCGCGAGAACCACCGGATGATGCTGGAGCACTACCAGCAGACCAAGAACCTGCTGGTCAGCTACTCCGACCAGGCCCTCGGCCTGTTCTGACCGCCACCGCGGGGCCGCCCTCCCCGGGCGGCCCCGCCCCGGGCACCCCAGGAGCCGCCATGACCCAGGCCTCCCGCCAGGCCCCCCGCGTCGGCCTCACCGGGGCCGCCGCCGACCTGCTGCGCACCCTGCAGAGCGAGTACGGGCCGCTGATGTTCCACCAGTCCGGCGGCTGCTGCGACGGCTCCGCCCCGATGTGCTACCCCGCAGGGGAGTTCCTCACCGGTGACAGCGACATCCACCTCGGCGACCTGGAGGCGGACGGCATCGACCCCGTCCCCTTCTGGATGGCCCGCGACCAGTACGCCTACTGGCGCCACACCCATCTCACCGTCGACACGGTCCCCGGCCGCGGCTCCGGATTCTCCCTGGAGGCCCCCACCGGCCTGCGCTTCCTCATCCGCTCCCGGCTGCTCACCGACGAGGAGCTGGCGTCGCTCGGCCTGCTCTGACACCCCGACCTGCCACAATGCACCCGAGGCACAGCGACCAAGGGTGGTTTCCCATCGTGACGACCATGTCTGTTGAGCAGAGGATCGCCGAAGAGCTCGGTGTACGCGAAGGGCAGGTGACCGCAGCCGTCGGACTGCTGGACGGCGGCGCCACCGTGCCGTTCATCGCCCGCTACCGCAAGGAAGCCACCGGCACGCTCGACGATGCGCAACTGCGCACCCTCGAGGAGCGGCTGCGCTACCTGCGGGAGCTGGAGGAGCGCCGCGCCGCGATCCTGGAGTCCGTCGACTCCCAGGGCAAGTTGGACGATGCGCTGCGGGCGCAGATCATGGCCGCCGACTCCAAGGCCCGCCTGGAGGACATCTACCTCCCGTACAAGCCCAAGCGGCGCACCAAGGCGCAGATCGCCCGCGAGGCCGGCCTGGAGCCGCTGGCGGAGCTGCTGCTCGGCGATCCCGGACAGGACCCGCAGACCGCCGCGGCGGCCTACGCCGACCCGTCCCGGGACGTCGCCGACACCGCCGCCGCGCTGGAGGGCGCCAGGGCGATCCTGGTGGAGCGGTTCGCCGAGGACGCCGACCTGATCGGCGAACTGCGCGAGCGGATGTGGAGCCGCGGCCGGCTGGTGGCCAGGGTCCGGGACGGCAAGGAGCAGGACGGCGCCAAGTTCGCCGACTACTTCGACTTCGCCGAGCCCTTCACCAAGCTGCCCTCGCACCGCATCCTGGCGATGTTCCGCGGCGAGAAGGAGGAGGTCCTCGACCTCGTCCTGGAGCCCGAGGAGGAGCCCGCCGCCGGGCAGACCGGGCCGAGCGGCTACGAGCAGCGGATCGCCCAGCGGTTCGGCGTCGCCGACCGGGGCCGCCCGGCCGACCGCTGGCTGCAGGACACCGTCCGCTGGGCGTGGCGTACCCGCATCCTGGTGCGCCTCGGCATCGACCAGCGCACCCGGCTGCGCCAGGAGGCCGAGGAGGAGGCCGTCCGGGTCTTCGCCGCCAACCTGCGCGACCTGCTGCTGGCCGCGCCCGCGGGCACCCGCGCCACCATGGGCCTGGACCCGGGCTTCCGCACCGGGGTCAAGGTCGCCGTGGTCGACGACACCGGCAAGGTGGTGGCCACCGAGACCATCCACCCCCATGAGCCGCAGCGCCGCTGGGACGGGTCCATCGCCACCCTGGCCCGGCTCGCCCGCGTCCACAAGGTCGACCTGGTCGCCATCGGCAACGGCACCGCCTCCCGGGAGACGGACAAGCTCGCCGCGGACCTGATCGGGCTCCACCCCGACCTGGGCCTGACCAAGGTGATGGTCTCCGAGGCCGGTGCCTCGGTGTACTCCGCCTCCGCGTACGCCTCCCAGGAGCTGCCGGAGCTCAATGTCTCGCTGCGCGGCGCGGTCTCCATCGCCCGCCGTCTGCAGGACCCGCTGGCCGAACTGGTGAAGATCGATCCCAAGTCCATCGGCGTCGGCCAGTACCAGCACGACCTCTCCGAGGTGAAGCTCTCCCGCTCCCTGGACGCCGTGGTCGAGGACTGCGTCAACGCGGTCGGCGTCGACGTCAACACCGCCTCCGCGCCGTTGCTCACCCGGGTGTCGGGGATCAGTGCGGGCCTCGCCGAGAACATCGTGCTGCACCGCGACGCCAACGGCCCCTTCCGGACCCGCAAGGGCCTCAAGGACGTGGCCAGGCTGGGCCCCAAGGCCTTCGAGCAGTGCGCGGGCTTTCTGCGGATCCCCGGCGGCGACGACCCGCTGGACGCCTCCAGCGTCCACCCCGAGGCCTACCCCGTGGTGCGCCGCATCCTCAGCTCCACCGGCGGCGACCTCAAGGCGCTGATCGGCAACGGATCGGTGCTGCGCACCCTGAAGCCCACCGAGTTCGCCGACGACACCTTCGGGGTGCCGACCGTCACCGACATCCTGCGGGAGCTGGAGAAGCCCGGCCGGGACCCGCGTCCGGCCTTCCGCACCGCCACCTTCAAGGAGGGCGTCGACAAGCTGTCCGACCTGCTCCCGGGCATGCTGCTGGAGGGCGTGGTGACCAATGTCGCGGCCTTCGGCGCCTTTGTCGACGTGGGCGTCCACCAGGACGGGCTGGTCCATGTCTCCGCGATGTCCAAGAACTTCGTCAAGGACCCGCGCGATGTGGTGAAGCCCGGCGACGTGGTCCGGGTCAAGGTGCTGGACGTCGATGTCCCGCGCAAGCGCATCTCGCTCACCCTCCGGCTGGAGGACGAGGCGGCGCCCCAGCAGCAGGGCGGCGGCGGTGGCCGGGGACCCGCTCGCGACGAGGGCCGCCGAGGCCCCCGGCCGCCGCGCCAGCAGCGCGGCGGCTCGGGCGGCTCGGGCGGCGCGCCCGCGTCGGGCGGCGGGGCCATGGCCGACGCCCTGCGCCGGGCCGGCCTTGCCGGTCCGGAGCGCCGCGGCCGCTGACGACTGCCCCCGCCGTGGCCTGCCCGGGTGCGTACATCCACATACGGGCAGGTCACGGTTGTCTGTCCGATCTTTCCAGAAGTCTCACAAGCATCATCTGTTTTCTCCGCCGGAGAAGCGTTTAGGCTCCGTGAACACGCCAATGACCGCGGACCTCCGGCAATCCCGGCGGTGCAAGACCTACGGAAAAGACGGATGGACTACTGCTCGTCATGCCGGCGGCACGTCAACGGGGCGTTCAGCTGCCCGGGGTGCGGCAGCACCGAGCTCGCCCCCACCGCCCCCCGGCTGCTCACGGCCCCGCTGCCCGCGGTCCCCGAGGAGGACGTCGCCGCGCCGCCGGTCTCCGGCCCGGCGGCCCTCGCCGGGTCCGCGGGACCGCACGGATCCCGCGTCGAGGCCCGTTCGGCAGGACGCGCCAAGGGCCGCCAGCGCAGGCAGCGCAGACGCAGACGGCGCAGCGCGGTCGTCGCGGCCGCCGCCGGACTGGTGGTGACCGGGCTCACCGCCGCCGTACTCTCCTCCGGCACCCTCAACGACCTGGTCACCCAGGCAGGTTCGGGAGCGCCGGACAGCACCGGTGCCCCCGACCACAGCCCCGACCCGGACGCGTCCGGGGCCGGTGCCTCCAAGGGCGCGGCGAGCGGTGCCCCGCACGCGCCGGCGGTCCGGCCCGGGGCGGGGCACAGCGGGCAGCCGTCGGCCAGTGCCTCCGGCTCCGCGTCGCCGAGTGCGTCGGCCTCGTCCAGCGCCTCCGCGTCGAGCAGCGCCTCGGCCTCGGCGGGCAGCACCGCCGCACCGGCCCCCACCGCCACCCACCAGCGGCCGACCAGGACCCCCACGGCCGACCCCACCACCCAGGCACCGCCCAGCCCCACCCCCACGCCGACGCCCGACCCGTCGCCCACCTGCAAGTCGCACATCCTGTGGTGGTGCACGGGCTGAGCCGGGTGCCCCGTCCGGGCGGCTTGGGGCAGGCCCGGGCGGGGAAAGGTCAGTGCCGAGGGTTCCGCTTCCGCAACCGAGGAGTGTGCAGCCGATGCCCGAGCCCGAGGGTGACGCCCTGGCGGCCGTGCGCGCCCGCCGCGACGATCTGCGTGCGCGCTATCTGAAGCCGCCGGCGGAGCGGCCGGCGACCACCGCGCGCGGGGTGCACCATGTGGCCTTCATCTGCCGCGACGTCGAGGAGACCATCCGCTTCTACCAGGACGTCCTGGGCTTCCCGCTGGTGGAGCTGGTGGAGAACCGCGACTACCGCGGCTCCAGCCACTTCTTCTTCGACCTGGGGCACGGCAATCTGCTGGGCTTCTTCGACTTCCCCGGCCATGACCACCCGGAGTTCACGGAGACCCTGGGCGGCCTGCAGCACCTGGCGATCTCGGTGGACGGCGAGCAGTTCGCGTCGGCCCGAAGCCGGCTGGAGGCCGCCGGAGTGGCCGTGCTCGGCCCCGACCGCGGCGTCGACGACAGCCTGTATCTGCGCGACCCCAACGGCGTCAACGTCGAACTCTTCCACGAGCGGCTGGGCGTCTTCGAGGGCAGCCGGATCGTCGAGGGCTGAGCCGCCGGGGAGGCGACCGCCACCGACGGCCGCTCATCCCAGGCCCCGCCGCGCACAGACCCGCACATCGGCGTCCGTGTCCTGCCGCGCCCCCGGGGGAGGGCCGCCTGCGCAGGACCGTACCGAGGGTCGCGCCCCAGGTGCGTTGCAGCCGTGTTGCGCCACAGGACGCCACCGGGGCGCCCCTCCTGACCTGCTGTCCCCTCACCGGGACGGCAAGATCTGCCACCCGTGGGCGGCCTGCCGGAGCAGCGTCAGCCACTCGCCCCGGGGAGGTGGGCGGTGGCCAGGACGGTGCCGCCGGAGGAGAGCAGCCTTATCGACGTGGCATCCGGGCCCGCAGGATAGCCGGCGCCCCAGGAGCCGTAGCCGTCCCGCAGCGGGAACGTCCCCAGTGACACGGTGGAGCCGTCGCTGCGCTGCACGGTGCAGCTGACCGGACCCGGGACGCCGTCCGCGTCCACCGACATGAACAGCCACGGCGAGGAACCGCCGTGCACGAAGACCTGGCCCAGCACCCGCCCGTCCGCCATCAGCTGCGCGGAGCGCAGCTGGCTCTGCGCCGCCGCCGGGACGACGCTGCGCGCGGTCTCCCCGGCGGAGCTGCCCAGCGCCCAGCCGCCCGCGCCGATCGCCAGCGCCACCACCGCTGCCGCGGCCGCCAGCACCATGCGCCGCCTGCGGCGCAGCTGCTGGACGGGTCGCAGGGAGGGACCCAGCCGCGCCATCACCCGGTCCTCAAAGCCCACCGGCGGCTCGGCGCCGGGGACCAGGGAGAGCAGCGCGTCCCCGGCCAGGGTCAGCCGGTGCACCTCCGCCCGGCAACGGGCGCAGCGGTCCAGATGGGCCACGGCCGCCGCCCGCTCGCGGGCGGGGAGCACCCCCAGCGACAGCTCCGCGCCCAGCTCATGGAGCTGGAAGCAGGTCATTCCGCAGCACTCACCCATGGCCGACCTCCCGCCCCGGGGCCAGTGCGGTCCGCAGCTTGCCCATCGCCGTCCTGATCCGGGTCTTCGCGGTGCCCAGCGGCACCCCCTCGGTCTCCGCCACCTGACGTGCCGTCATCCCGTATATCCCGGCCATCACCAGCGCCCTGGCCTGCTCCCTCGGCAGCTCCGCCACAGCCGACCGGAGCTCAGCCGACTCCTCGTCGGCGATCGCATGCCGCTCGGGGGTGTCGGTGACCGCGTCCAGCAGGGCGATCAGATCCTCCGGGTCGACCGGGGTGGAGTGGCGGGCGCGCACCATGTCGATCGCCAGATTGTGGGCGATCGCCGCCAGCCAGGTGGGTACCGATCCGCGGCGTGAGTCATAGACCTGAGCGTGCCGGCAGGCCCGCTCGAAGGTCTGCTGCGCCACGTCCTCAGCCAGCTGCACATCGCCCACCACGGCGACGGCCACCCCGAAGACCCGACGCTGGAACCGCCTGACGAACGCCACCGCCACCTCCGGGTCGCCGGCCATCAGCCCTGCCAGCAGTGCATCGTCCGGCAGGCGCTCCAGTGGCAGCCCCATTCTGTGCATACCCCCCATACGTAGCACCGCCCCCAACGGATTGCGCCTGACCCGGCCGGCTCCGCTGGGTAACCACCCCATTGCCGTACATCACGAGGGGGCCCGCCGTCCGCCGGCCCGACCCCGGGCCGGTCCGCCCGCCGGACGCACCGGCCCGCCCCCCGCCTCGGCCACGCACCCGGTGGGCCGGTGCCCGGCCGGATTGACCCGGCGATCATCAGGGCCCAAGATGCGGTGCAGACCGCGGCGCCCGCGCCGCACACCCCGGTCCCCGAGGAATCGAGCGCATGGAACTGGACGCCGACGTCATCGTCATCGGAGCGGGCCTGTCGGGTCTGGTCGCCACCGCGGAACTGGCCGCCGCCGGCCGCCGGGTGGTGGTGCTCGACCAGGAGCCGGCCGCCTCCCTCGGAGGCCAGGCCCACTGGTCCTTCGGCGGCCTCTTCCTGGTGGACTCGCCCGAGCAGCGCCGGATGCGGATCCGCGACTCGCATGAACTCGCCTGGCAGGACTGGGCGGGCAGCGCCGGCTTCGACCGCGACGAGGACCACTGGCCCCGCCGCTGGGCGGAGGCCTATGTGGACTTCGCCGCCGGGGAGAAGCGCGCCTGGCTGCGCGCCCTCGGCGTGCGGTTCTTCCCCGTCGTCGGCTGGGCGGAGCGCGGCGGCTACACCGGCACCGGCCACGGCAACTCCGTACCGCGCTTCCACATCGTCTGGGGCACCGGCCCCGGCGTCGTCGAGCCCTTCGCCCGCCGGGTGCGGGAGGCCGCCGCGCGCGGCACGGTGCAGCTGCGCTTCCGGCACCGGGTCACCGGACTCACCCGCACCCGGGGCATGGTCGACGGCGTCCGCGGCGAGGTGCTCGCACCGAGCGGCGCTGAGCGCGGCACGGCCAGCTCACGGGAGGTCGTCGGGGACTTCCAGCTGCGTGCCCAGGCCGTGGTGGTCACCTCGGGGGGCATCGGCGGCAACCACGACCTGGTGCGTGCCCAGTGGCCCGAGCGGCTGGGCACCCCGCCCGCCCGGATGCTCTCCGGGGTGCCCGCCCATGTCGACGGCCTGATGCTGGGGATCGCCGAGCAGGCCGGGGCGAACCACATCAACCGCGACCGGATGTGGCACTACACCGAGGGCATCGAGAACTGGGACTCCATCTGGTACCGGCACGGCATCCGCATCCTGCCCGGCCCCTCCTCGCTCTGGCTGGACGCCCGGGGCCGGCGGCTGCCCTCGCCACTCTTCCCGGGCTTCGACACCCTGGGCACCCTTGAGCACATCATGACCACGGGGTACGACCACACCTGGTTCGTCCTCACCCAGAAGATCATCGAGAAGGAGTTCGCCCTCTCCGGCTCCGAGCAGAACCCCGACCTCACCGGTCGTTCCATACGCGAGGTCCTGCGCCGCGCCCTGCCCGGCGCCCCGGGACCCGTGGAGGCCTTCAAGCAGCACGGCGCCGACTTCGTGGTCGCCCAGGACGTCGCCGAACTGGTCCGCGGCATGAACCGGGTCACCGGCCAGGACCTGATCGACGAGGCCGGGCTGCGCCGGGAGATCGCCGCCCGCGACCACGCGCTGGACAACACCTTCACCAAGGACATGCAGCTCACCGCCGTCCGCGGGGCCCGCCACTACCTCGGCGACAAGCTCATCCGGGTCGCCGCCCCGCACCGGCTGCTGGACCCCAAGGCCGGCCCGCTGATCGCCGTGCGCCTCGGCATCCTCACCCGCAAGTCCCTCGGCGGCCTGGAGACCGACCTGGACGGCCGGGTGCTGCGCCCCGACGGCCAGGTGCTGCCAGGACTGTGGGCCGCGGGGGAGGCGGCGGGCTTCGGCGGCGGCGGAATGCACGGGTACCGCTCCCTGGAGGGGACGTTCCTCGGCGGCTGCCTCTTCTCCGGACGTGCCGCAGGGCGGGCCGCGGCCGCCGCCACCGCCTGACGGCACCGCCTGACGAGACCGGGGCCCGCTGCCCGGAGGCGGGGCGGGCCCCGTCGCCGCAAGGAGATTGAGGGACCGTCAGCGCTCGGCGACGATCCCGTCCGCGACCTCGATCCGGCGGGTGGTGTGCACCGCGTCCAGCATCCGCCGGTCATGGGTCACCAGCAGCAGCGTGCCGGGGAAGGACGCCAGCGCCGACTCCAACTGCTCGATCGCGGGCAGGTCGAGATGGTTGGTCGGCTCGTCCAGCACCAGCAGATTGACCCCGCGTGCCTGAAGCAGCGCCAGCGCCGCCCGGGTCCGCTCGCCGGGGGAGAGGGTGGCGGCGGAGCGCAGCACATGATGGGCCTTCAGGCCGAACTTGGCGAGCAGGGTCCGCACCTCGGCGGGCGTCGTGTCCGGCACCGCCGCACCGAACGCGTCCAGCAGCGCCTCGGCGCCCAGGAACAGGCCCCGGGCCTGGTCCACCTCGCCCACCACCACACCGGGGCCCAGCGACGCCTGGCCCGCGTCCAGCGGCAGCCGTCCCAGCAGCGCCGCCAGCAGCGTGGACTTGCCCGAGCCATTGGCACCGGTGATCGCCACCCGGTCCGCCCAGTCGATCTGCAGATCCACCGGACCGAGCGTGAACGAGCCCCGCCGCACCTCGGCCCCGCGCAGCGTGGCCACCACCGCGCCGGCCCTGGGCGCCACGGCGATCTCCATCCGCAGCTCCCACTCCTTGCGGGGCTCCTCCACCACCTCAAGCCGCTCGATCAGCCGCTCGGTCTGGCGGGCCTTGGCGGCCTGCTTCTCGGTGGACTCGGTGCGGAACTTGCGCCCCATCTTGTCGCTGTCGGAGGCCTTGCGGCGGGCGTTCTTGACGCCCTTCTCCATCCAGGACCGCTGGGTGCGGGCCCGGGCCTCAAGACCCGCCCGGGTGTCCGCGTACTCCTCGTACTCCTCGCGGGCATGGCGGCGGGCCACCTCCCGCTCCTCCAGGTACGCCGCATAGCCGCCGCCGTAACTGCGGACCTGCTGCTGGGCGAGGTCCAGCTCCACCACCCGGTCGACCGTACGGGCCAGGAACTCACGGTCATGGCTCACCACCACGACACCGGCCCGCAGTCCGGTGACAAACGCCTCCAGCCGGTGCAGCCCGTCCAGGTCCAGATCGTTGGTGGGCTCGTCCAGCAGGAAGACGTCGTACCGGCTGAGCAGCAGCGACGCCAGGCCGGCCCGGGCCGCCTGGCCGCCGGACAGCGAAGTCATCGGCTGCTCCAGGCCGATCTTCAGACCGAGCGAGTCCGCGACCTCCTCGGCGCGCTCCTCCAGGTCCGCGCCGCCCAGGTCGAGCCACCGCTCCAGACCCACCGCATAGGCGTCGTCCGCCCCCGGCGCCGCGTCCACCAGCGCCTGGGTGGCCTCGTCCAGGGCCAGTTGCGCCGCCGCCACCCCGGTGCGCCGGGCCAGGAACTCCCGTACCGACTCACCGGGGCGCCGCTCGGGCTCCTGCGGAAGATGGCCGACGGTGGCCGTGGCCGGACTCAGCCGCAAGGTGCCCTGCTCGGGCTTGTCCAGCCCGGCGAGCATACGCAGCAGCGTCGATTTCCCGGCGCCGTTGGCACCGACCAGACCCACCACGTCGCCGGGGGCGACGACCAGGTCCAGTCCGGAGAACAGCGGTCGGTCGCCGTGCCCGGCGGCGAGTTCCTTGGCGACGAGAGTGGCAGTCATCAGACCGCAGATCCTAGCCGCCCGCGGCCGTCGCGGGTGCGGGCAGCGGCCCGCCCCCGCGCGGGGGGCGTCGGTCAGCGAGGGCCGGCGAGAGCGAGCGCCGCGGTGCGGTCCAGGGCGGCGCCGCCGGAGTAGGCGGTGGCGAAGCCCTCCGCCCCCAGCAGCCGCTCGGCACCGGCCGAGATCCGGGCGACGTCCGGGTCACCGGCGACGACCGTGCCCCGCAGCACGGTCGCCGCTCCCAGCAGTACCGCGGCCCGCTCGCCGTCCCGCTCCAGCAGTGCGACCCCGGCCATGCCCTCCAGGGCCACCGCCGCCAGGGTGAGATTGCGGTGCTCCAGCGCTGCGGCCAGCGCGGCCGCATGCCGGGCGCGGGCCTGTGCGGCGTCCCCCTCGGCCTCCGCGACCCGGCCCAGGGAGACCTGCAGCTGGGCCCGGGTGAAGGAGGTGTCGAAGCCGGGCCGGGAACAGGCGGCCAGCGCCGGCTCCAGCAGCCGCCGTGCCCCCTGCGGATCGCCGCCCAGCCGGGCCACCTCGCCCAGCCCGCGCCGCGCGTCCGCCTGGCGGGAGGCGGAGCCGACCCGCCGCGCCGCCTCCGCGGCCCGCTCGAACTCCGCACGGGCCGTCTCGTGGTCGCCGCTGCGCAGCAGGGCCTCGGCCCGGCGGCAGAGCATGTCGGCGTGGTCCTCGGGGGCACGCAGCTGCCGGGCCAGTTCCACCGCCTCGTCCATCAGGGCCAGCGAGGCGGCCCACTCGCCCCGCCAGCCGGTGAGCATCGCGAGCTGGTCCAGGACATTGATGACTCCCCAGCGGTCGCCGACCGAGCGGAAGTCCGCCAGTGCCTGCCGGAAGAGCGGCTCGGCAGCCTCGGTGTCCCCGTTGAAGAGCAGCGGGAATCCGGTACCGATCCCGGCCAGCGCACGGCTCCAGGGGTCGGCGAGGTCGAAGAAGTGCTCCACGGACCGGCCCTTGGCGTCGGCGGGTCCGGTGGAGAGCGCCCAGATGACCACGGTGCTGGGCCGCCGGGGCGGACCGTCCAGCCGCTCCAGCAGCAGCGTCGCCACCTGGTCCAGTGCCGGGCGAGGGGCCTCGTCGAGTCCGGCGGCGGCCAGCACACAGAGCGCGTACTCCTCCTCGAGACCGGGAGGTGCCTCCGGGCCCGCGGACTCCAGCAGAGCAGCGGCGGGCCCGGCGGCCTCGCGGCGCAGCCCGCGCAGCCACCAGTACCAGGACAGCGCGGCCAGCAACCGCAGCGCCGTCCCGGGTTCCGCCCGGACCGACCAGCCCAGCGCCGCCTGCAGATTGCCGTGCTCGGCGTCCAGCCGGTCCAGCCACTCCAGCTGTTCGCCGCACCGCAGCCGGGGCTCCGCGGCGACCGCCAGCTCCAGGAAGCAGCGGGCATGGGCGCGGCGCAGCGCCTCCTCCTCGCCCGCGTCGGCCAGCCGCTCCGCGCAGAAGGCCCGGATGGTGTCCAGCATCCTGAACCGGCCCCCGGCCTGCTCCAGCAGGGACTTGTCCACCAGGTCGGCGAGCAGTTCCTCCACCTCGCCGGCGGGCAGTCCGCACACCGCGGCGGCCGTCCCCAGCGTCAGGCCGCCCGCGAACACCGTCAGCCGGCGGGCCAGCGTCTGCTCGGCCGCCGAGAGCAGTTCCCAGCTCCACTCCACCACGGCCCGCAGCGTCTGATGGCGGGGGGCGGCGGTCCGGTCGCCCCGGGACAGCAGCCGGAAGCGGTCGTCCAGCCGGGCGGCGACCTCCGCCACGGTGAGCGCCCGCAGCCGGGCCGCCGCCAGCTCGATGGCCAGCGGCAGCCCGTCCAGGGCGGTGCAGATGCGCAGGACCTCGGCCGAGTTGCCCTCGTCCAGCCGGAAGCCCGGCCTGACCGCGGCCGCGCGGTCGGCGAAGAGCCGCACGGCCGGACTCTCCAGGACCGCGTCGGCGGGGGCGTTCGCGGCAGGCAGCCCCAGCCGCGGCACCGGGCAGAGGGTCTCCCCGGTGATGCCCAGCGCCTCCCGGCTGGTGGCGAGCACCCGCAGCCCGGGGCAGGCCGCCAGCAGCCGGTGGGCGAGCCGGGCGACAGCACCGACCAGGTGCTCGCAGTTGTCCAGCACCAGCAGGGTTCGGCGGCCGCTCAGCGCGGCGACGATCCGGGTGGTCGGGTCCACCGTCCGGCCGCCTGCCTCGGGGGCGGAGGGCAGTACGGTCTCCCGGATGTCCAGGGCCGCCGCGACGGCCTGCGGAACGTCCGACCCTCCGGACAGCGGGGCCAGTTCGACAAAGCAGACGTCGCCCTGCTCCCGGCCGCAGGCCTCCAGGGCCAGCCGGGTCTTGCCCGCACCGCCGGGGCCGGTCAGGGTGACCAGCCGGGCGGCGCCCAGCAGGGCGGCGATCCGGGTGAGCTCCTCCTCGCGGCCGACAAAGCTGGTGAGGGGTGCGGGCAGTCCCTGGCGGGTGCCGGAGCGGGGCTCGGGGGTGAGCGAGGGCTCGGCGCGCAGCACCGCCAGATGGACCGCGGTCAGCTCGGCCGACGGGTCCGCGCCCAGCTCGTCGGCCAGGATCCGCCGGGCCTCCTCGTAGACCGTCAGCGCCTCGGCCTGCCGGCCGCAGCCGTACAGCGCCCGCATCAGCTGGCCCCGCAGCCGTTCCCGCAGCGGGTGGGCGGTGACCAGCTGCTGGAGCTCGGGGATCAGGGAGTGGTGCTCGCCCAGCCTGAGCTCGGCCTCGATCCGGTCGGCGAGCGCGGCCACCCGCAGCTCCTCCAGGCCTGCGGCCGGGGCGCCGGCGAAGGGGGAGTCCCGCAGGTCCGCCAGCGCCGGGCCCCGCCACAGCTCCAGCGCCGAGCGCAGCAGCGCGGCGGCCCCGGCGTGGTGTCCCGCGGTGAGGGCCTCCTGGCCTTCGCGGACCAGCCGCTCGAAGCGGTGGGTGTCGACATCCTCGGGGTCGACCGCCAGCCGGTAACCGGCCGGATGCGACTCGACCAGGGTGTCGGCGCCGTCCGCGGCACGCAGTCCGCGTCGCAGCCGGGAGACCTGCGACTGCAGCGCATTGGCGGCGCCGCCGGGGGGATCCTCCCCGTACAGGCCGTCGATCAGTGCCTCCGAGGTGACCAGCCGGCCCGGGGCCAGCAGCAGCTGGGCGAGCAGCGCACGCACCCGGGGCCCGCCCACCGCCACCGCGGTGCCGTCCGAACGGCGCACCTCCGTGGGGCCCAGGATCCCGAAGAACATGTGGGCGATTCTCTCCCACGACGATCAGCCGGTGGGGCAGTTTTCGGCCCGCCAGTGGGGGAATCCGGGCCTTATGGTGCAGTTCGGATACACAATGCTGACCGAGCAGGCCGGCCCCCGCGACCTGGTGGACCATGTGGTCCGGGCCGAGCAGGTCGGCTTCGACTTCTCCGTGATCTCCGACCACTACTTCCCGTGGCTGGACGTCCAGGGACACGCACCCTACGCCTGGGGAGTGCTCGGGGCCGCTGCGTGGGCCACCAGCCGGATCCCGCTGATGAGCTATGTGACCTGCCCGACCATGCGCTACCACCCGGCGGTGGTGGCGCAGAAGGCCGCCACCGTGCAACTGCTCTCCCGGGGCCGCTTCCGGCTGGGGCTCGGCTCGGGGGAGAACCTCAACGAGCATGTGGTCGGCGGCGGCTGGCCGCCCGTGGACGTACGCCACGAGATGCTGGAGGAGGCCCTGGAGGTCATCCGGGCTCTCTTCGCCGGCGGCTATGTGAACCACCACGGGACGCACTTCGACGTGGAGTCCGCCAGGCTGTGGGACCTGCCGGACCCGCCGCCCCCGATCGGCGTCGCGGTCTCCGGCGACCAGTCCTGCGCCCTCGCGGGACGGCTGGCCGACCTGGTCATCGCCACCGCACCGGACGCCGCGCTGCTGGACTCCTTCGCCCGGCACGGCGGGACGGGCAAACCCCGGGTGGGGCAGCTGCCGATCAGCTACGACCCCGACCCGGACACCGCTGTGGCGCGCGCCCACGAACAGTTCCGCTGGTTCGCCGGAGGCTGGAAGGTCAACTCGGAGCTGCCCGGTACAGCGGGATTCGACGCCGCCTCGCAGTACGTCCGCCCCGAGGACGTGGCCGCGGCCCTCCCCTGCGGCTCCGACCCGCAGCTCTTCGTGGACGCCGTACGGCCCTTCGTCGAGGCCGGATTCACCGAGGTCGCCCTGGTGCAGGTGGGCGGCGACGCCCAGTACCCCTTCCTGGACTGGGCCGAGAAGTCGCTGCTCCCCGCGCTGCGGGAGCTGTGAGCACACCGCACCGTTTGAGGAGAGAGCAGATGGACGAAGCCGTCACCGTCGGCATCGACGCCGGGCAGCTCGACGAGAGCCTGCTGATGCACGAACTGGAGCAGATCCACCGCACCCGCCATGACGCCCTGCTGCACGGCTCCCCGGAGGCGCTCGACCGGCACACCACCCGGATGGCGGAGCTGGAGGAGGAGTATCTGCGCCGCCACCCGCAGCGCCAGGTCACCGCCGGCCGTACGCGTCTGGGAGCGCGCGCCCGCACCCATGCCGAGGGAATGGACCTGGAGGCGCTCCGCGGCCTGTCCTGAGCCGATCCCCGCGCCGCCCGGCCCCGGGCACCGCCCCCGAAGCCGGGGGCTCCGGGGCCGGGCGGTGCCACGGGTCACGGCGGGCATGGGCGCGGCGGGGGGATGGGGCGGCGGGGGGATGGGGCGGCGGGGGTCTGACAGCGGGCACGGGGGCGGCGGGGCACGGGGGCGACGGGGGTTCATACGGGCACGGGCGCGGGTGCGACGGCGATCGGCCGGTGAGGGCGGTGCCGCGCCGAGCGTCCCGGGGCGTCTCCTCCCCGGCGGCCGGGGCCGGCGGCGGCCCGGTGGCGTGGATGCCGTGGTGCGGTCCGTCGTCCGCGGCGCCGCCCTCGATGGGCAGCGGGTCCGTCGCGGTCCGGGCATGCGCCGTACGGGTGCCCCGCCGGATCCCGCCGCATGAACCCCTGAGCCCCGGGTACCGCCCCGGGCTACCGCCGCCGGAACGAGCGGCCGGTACCCGACTCCACCCTTTGGAGGAACCCATGTCCCAGCTCAGCCCGATCGACCTGCAGAAGGCCCTGGCCGGCGTCGACTACCCCGCCGACCGTGATCAGCTGGCCCAGCAGGCCCGTGCCAACCGCGCGGACAGCGGCCTGATCGATCGCATCTCCCGGCTCGACCAGACGATGTTCCAGAGCCCCGCCGAGGTCAGCAAGGCCCTGTTCAAGCACGCCTGACCGCCTGCCCCCGCCCCGCCGCCCGGCGGGGCGGGGGTGGCCAGTCCCGCAGGAGCCGGGTCCCCCGGCTCCGCCCCCTGCACCAGACGCTCGGCGGAGGCGGCCGCGTCCGCGGTGCCGGCGCTCCGCCGGCGGTCCGGACCGGGCGGAGGCACCCCGTCCGTGGCATCACCGGCAGCGGCATCACCAGCGGCGGCATCACCGGCGGCGGCCACCGGCCGGGCCCGAGCCCCTGCGGCGGGGAGGCCCTGGAAGCGGCGCGGCAGCCGTCGTCCGCCGTCGAGCGCCAGGGCCGTCGATCTGCCGGGCCGAGCGCCTCCTCACCCCTTCGGCCCTGTGGCAGCGCAGCTGCGGCTGCGGTGGCGGGCAGCCCGCCCCGGCTCCACGCCATCCCCCTGAGCTGCGAAGCAGGCCGCCGCACCGGTCGGCGCGTACCTGCGGACCGGTGCGGGAGCGGGTGCTTCGGAACGGACGGTGTTTGCCGGAATGCGGCTCGGGCAGGCGCGAGCCAGTGCCGCGGACACAAGGCACATGAGGGGCTGGACCGGTCGCTCGACCGGCCGCCGGCCCGCCCCTTCCGGGTTGCGGATCCTGTGGGAGCCCGCCCCGGGGGCCGTCTTCCTTCCGTCTCCGTCTGTCATGGATGCGCACCGCTGTGCGCGGTGCACAGAGAGCAGGCTGCCATGCCCCGTCCCGGGCCCGGTTCCGCACATCCCACCCGAGCCTCCGACGGCCGGTCGCCCAGGTCCCCGGAGGACCGCGCCCCGGAGGACCTGCAGGCCCGCCTGGCCCTCCTGGCCGGTCTGCCGCCGGGGCCGGAGCGCGACCGGCTGCGTGAAGAGGTCATCTCGTCGCTGATGCCGATGGCCCGCCGGATGGCCCGCCGCTTCCGCAACCGGGGGGAGAGCGACGACGACCTGCTGCAGGTCGCCTCGGTGGGCCTGGTCAAGGCCGTGGACCGGTACGACCCGGAGCAGGGCCACGCCTTCGAGTCCTTCGCCGTGCCGACCATCATCGGCGAGCTCAAGCGGCACTTCCGTGACCACGCCTGGGACCTGCATGTGCCACGCCGGGTGCAGGAGGCCCGCAACCTGGTCCGGCGGGCCCAGCAGGAACTGCTGCAGCCGCTGGGCGGCCGCAGCCCCACGGTTGCCGAGGTGGCCGACTACACCGGGCTGCCCGAGGAGGATGTGATCCTCGGGCTGGAGGCCTACCAGGCCTACTCGGCGGTCTCCCTTGACGCCCCCGTGCCCGGCCTGGAGGCGGGTTCTCTGGCCGACACGATGGGCACCGAGGACCGCTTCCTGGACCTGGTGGTGGACCGCATCTCGCTGCGGCCGCTGCTGGAGGGGCTTCCCGAGCGGGAAAGGCGCATCCTCTTCCTGCGCTTCTTCCGCAGCATGACCCAGCACCAGATAGCGGACGCCGTCGGCGTCTCCCAGATGCATGTCTCCCGGCTGATCGCACGGTCCTGCGCGACGCTGCGCAGCGGCATGCTCGCCGGGGTGTGAGCCCGCCGGGGCGGCGGATCCCGGGCGTCCGCTCAGCCGGCCGGGGTGCTGTCGTCGTCGGGCGTGGCGGAGGCGGACGGGTCAGGGGTGCTGCTGCCCGTGGGGACAGCGGTCTCCGACGCCGTGGCGGTGGGAGCGGTGGACGGCGACGTGGGGACCTCGGACGGCGAGGCGGGGGCCGTGGACGGCGCCGGGGTGGCGGACGGCGATCCGGGGCCGGACGGGCTCTTGGTGGGAGTGCTGTCCGCGGGGGTGGTCTGTCCCGGCGCGGGAGCCGTCCGGGTCGGGGCCGCGCTCCCCCGGGTGGGGGCGTTCGCGGTGGGTGCGGCCGGGGCTGCGGCCGTCCGGGGCTGCGAGGGCACGCCGGTGCCCGCGGGGGCGGCGGACATGGCGACCGACGGCCGGGACGTGGCGGAGAAGAGGGACGGCGCCGCGGCCGAGCCGGTGGTGGCGAGCGGCGAGGGGGCCGCGTGGTGGGCCGAGGGCGTGGAGAAGGCGGCGCCGAGACCCTGCGTCGGTGTGGCCCGTGCATCGAGCATCCGGGTCTCCGCAGCCGTCGGGAGCGGTGCCGCCGGAGCGGCCACGCCCTCCGTGGGCACGGCTGCGTTCCCCACCGCGAGTGCCCCGGCCACCAGTGCGCCGGCGGCCAGGACGCACACTGCGGCGATGCCGGGGTTGATCCGTATACCGCGACGGCCGGGGGCGCGGGTGAGCAGCCGTGCGCCGGACGAAGGGCGTGCGTGCCGTGGGCCGGAGCGGTCCATGCCGTGGGTCATGGCTCTCCTCCTGGGTGGGCGGTGTCGACGTGCGAAAGATTGCCCGATTCATGCCTGAAGAGCCAAAGAAGCCCGCTTCGACGTGAAGAGGGTCACAGGGGTGGGGTGGTGTACGGGGTGGGGTAGTAGGGGTGTGGGGTGGGGGCTAAACATCCGATTTCGGGCATTTGGGTGTTTAGTGGGTGTGGGGGTTGGGGTGCTGGTGGGGAGGGGTGTGGGGGTTCGGGTGGGGGTGGTGGTGTGGGTGCTGGTGGGTGCTGGTGGGGGGTGGTGGGGGTGGGGGTTGGGGGTGGTGGGGGTGGGGGTTGGGGGTGGTGTGGGGTACGGGGGTGGGTAGTAGGTGGGGTGTTTGCGGGGCTTTGGGTGGGTGGTTCATGGTGGGACGAGTCCGACGGCGTTGGTGGGTTCCGCAGTGCGGGGTCCGGGACGTCTCCTGCGGCACCAACCGATAACGGGTGCCCCGGGCGGCCGGTTCTCGCCGTGGTGCGGGTGGGTCGTCCAGTCAACCGATTGAGGTCACTTCTTGAAGCGCATTGCCATGCCCCGTCTGCGTTCTGTCACTGCTGTGCTGGCTGCGGCTGCCGGTACGGCGTCGTTGGCCGCGGTGGCTGCTCCGGCCGCGTCGGCGGCGACGCACACGTCGGCTCGGATGAGCGCGCACCAGCTGCACCTGCACCACCTGAACCACCTGGGCCGCACCGGCACCGCCCACACCGCCCACACCGCTCATGCCGCGCATGCCGCGCATGTGGGTCGTGCCACCCACGTCGGGCGGGCCACTCACGCGCACGCCGGTCATGCGCACGCCGGTCATGCGCACGCCGGTCATGCCGCGCACGCGGGTCATGTCGGTCACGCTGCGCACGCTGGTCATGGTCATGGTCGTGGGGGTCGGGCGGCGTTGGCTGCGGTGGCGTCGCCGGTGACGGCTGGTGGGGTGCGGGGGATGGCGCAGTCGATGGTTCCGGCGGGGCAGTGGGCCGCGTTCGATGCGATCGTCAGCCATGAGAGCGGTTGGAACCCGCACGCGGTGAATGCGTCGTCGGGTGCGTATGGGCTGGGTCAGGCGCTGCCGGGGGCCAAGATGGCCTCGGTGGGCGGGGACTGGAAGAGCAACCCGGCCACCCAGGTGCAGTGGACGCTGAACTACATGAACGACCGCTACGGCAGCCCGAACGCCGCCTGGGCGTTCTGGCAGACCCACCACTGGTACTGAGCCGCACCCCAGCACCACAGCAGACGGCAAGGCCCCCGGGACACCCCGGGGGCCTTCCCGCGTCCGAACCGGCACCAGAGGCCCGGCCGCCGCGCACCACCGTCGACATGGATCCGGCCGAACTGGGCAGGGTCGCCGCGCTGTGACTGCTGGACGCCCTCGACGGCCGGCCCGCCGCCGGAATGCACCGGATCCCCTGCCGACCGGTGGTACGCGACTCCACCTGACGGACCCTCATATATCCTGCCGGAGGCACCCGTGGCCTCCGTGCGGCGGGTGGCGGCGACAGGCCGACCCGGCCTCATGGGGCAGGGTCGGGGGAGAGTCCGGCCGGCCGGGCCTTCCCCGGCATCGGTCCGGTGCGCCGGGAGGGGCGGTGGCGGCACCCTCGGCGAGCCCGGACCATCGGCGCGCGCCGGTGTGCGAGGCCCGCCTCCCGGGGGACGTACCGCGGCCCGGCTCGGGCGCCATTGTGGGGACACTCGCGGCCGCCCCGTGAAGGAGCGGGGCCGGACCTCCGGCGAGGGAGGCGCATGGGGCGTACGATCGGCAAAAGGCGAAGGTCCGGACCGGGGCGAACCCCGAACCGGACCTGATGTCGTCTCCCCAGGGGAGAGAGTGTGAGTGTCCGAGGGGGGACTTGAACCCCCACGCCCGATAAAGGGCACTAGCACCTCAAGCTAGCGCGTCTGCCATTCCGCCACCCGGACAGGGTGTGTACCGAGGGCTACCGAACCGGTGTCCCGCGCGACATGAGCAACCATAGCAAAGATCGGCTGGGCCGCCCAAAAGCCCGTGCCGACCGCGCTCACCCGTCCGACCTGGGGCGATCGGGCAGGGGGGAGGCCTTGGGCGGGGGCGTGCGGAGAGGCAGGATGGTCGGGAGTGTGCGCTGTACCCAGAGGCCCCGGGCGGCCGGGGCGGACCCCGGTCGTTCCGGGAGAGCAGGAGAGACCGTGAGTGAGTCGAAGCCCGCGCGGGTGACCGCCGAGTCCGAGGTCACCGACATCTGCCGGGATCTCATCCGCATCGACACCAGCAACTACGGCGACCACTCGGGGCCGGGCGAGCGCGCGGCCGCCGAGTATGTGGCCGAGCAACTCGCAGAGTTCGGGGTGGAGCCGCAGATCTTCGAGTCGGCCAAGGGCCGCGCCAGCACGGTGGTCCGGATCGAGGGCGAGGACCGTTCGCGGCCGGGGCTGCTGATCCACGGTCACACCGATGTGGTGCCGGCCAACGCCGCCGACTGGACCCACCACCCCTTCTCCGGCGAGATCGCCGACGGCTGCGTCTGGGGCCGGGGCGCCGTCGACATGAAGGACATGGACGCGATGACCCTCGCGGTCGTCCGCGACCGCCTGCGCACCGGCCGCAAGCCCCCGCGCGACCTGGTGCTGGCGTTCCTGGCCGACGAGGAGGCGGGCGGTACCTACGGCGCCCGTTTCCTCGTCGACAAGCACCCCGACCTCTTCGAGGGGGTCACCGAGGGCATCGGCGAGGTCGGCGGGTTCTCCTTCACGGTCAACGAGCAGCTGCGGCTCTACCTGGTGGAGACGGCCGAGAAGGGGATGCACTGGATGCGGCTGACCGTGGAGGGCACGGCCGGGCACGGGTCCATGACCAACACGGACAACGCCATCATCGAGCTGTGCGAGGCCGTCGCCCGGCTCGGGCAGCACACCTTCCCGGTCCGGGTCACCAAGACGGTGCGGGCCTTCCTGGACGAGCTGTCGGACGCACTGGGCGTCCAGCTCGACCCGGAGAACATGGACGAGACGCTGAAGACGCTCGGCGGCATCGCCAAGATGATCGGCACCACGCTGCGCAACACCGCCCAGCCCACCATGCTCGGCGCCGGCTACAAGGTGAACGTCATCCCGGGCCAGGCCACCGCGCACATCGACGGCCGCTTCCTGCCGGGCTTCGAGGACGAGTTCCTCAGCGACCTGGACCGGGTGCTCGGCCCCCGGGTCAAGCGGGAGACCCTGCACGCGGACCGGGCGATGGAGACCACCTTCGACGGCGCCCTGGTGGAGGCCATGCAGTCGGCGCTCAGCGCGGAGGACCCGATCGCCCGCGCCGTGCCGTACTGCCTGTCGGGCGGTACGGACGCCAAGTCGTTCCAGGACCTCGGCATCCGCTGCTTCGGCTTCGCCCCGCTGCGGCTCCCCCCGGAGCTGGACTTCGCCGGGATGTTCCACGGGGTCGACGAGCGGGTCCCGGTCGAGGGCCTGGAGTTCGGAGTGCGGGTGCTGGACCGCTTCATAGACGCCTGCTGACGGGGGCGGCAGCCCCTGCGAAGCCCGTTTCCCGGTGCCTGCGAGCACCGGGGAACGGGCTTTCTTTGTTTTCGCTCACGGGTGCGAATCCTCACCGCTGGGGGTGAATAGCCGTACTGCGGCGTACCCCATTTGCCGCAGTCTCGTTCACCCATATGCAGCCCACGAACCGGGTTGCGCTGACAATCAGGAGGGAAACCCATGAAGGCCAAGAAGATTGCCGCTGTCGTCGCTGCCACCGGCGGTCTGGTGCTGGCCGGTGCAGGTGCGGCGTGCGCCACTGGGGGCGGCGCGGTCGCCGAGGGGGCGGCCGTGGGTTCGCCGGGCGTGCTGTCCGGCAATGTGATCCAGGTTCCGGTGCACGTGCCGGTCAACCTCTGCGGCAACACCATCAACGTGATCGGGCTGCTGAACCCGGCGTTCGGCAACACCTGCGTGAACTACTGAGAATGACCCCGGTGCGCCCCCGGAAGTCCATTTCCGGGGGCGTACTCACCCAGCCGGGTGAAAACGGTGCGAACGGCCCAACCCGATTGCCTTTCCCTCGTTGACCAGTGCGCGGGTGAAGATTTCGTACACAACATCAACTACACGGATTGAAGAGGTCAGGGGAACCCATGCGACAAGCAGCCAAGAGGACTCTCCTCACGGCCATGGCCACCGGAAGCGTGCTGGCATCGACCGCCGGTTACGCCTACGCGTCCGCCGATGCACACGGCGCTGCCACCGGCTCGCCGGGTGTCGGATCCGGGAACGTGGTCCAGGTCCCGGTGGATGTCCCGGTGAATCTCTGCGGCAACACCATCAACGTGGTCGGGCTGCTCAACCCCGCCATCGGCAACACCTGCGTCAACGCCTCCGGTGGCCACGGCCACGACCGTGACGGCCGCGGTGCCACCCGGAGCGGCGGCGGTGCGGATGCAGAGGGGGCCGCCCAGGGTTCACCCGGCGTCCTCAGCGGCAATGTGGTGCAGGTGCCGATCCATGTGCCGGTCAACGTCTGCGGCAACTCCATCACCGCCGTCGGCCTCGGCAACGGCGCCCTCGGCAACACCTGTGTGAACGCCGAGGCGCCCTCGCACGCGGTGGTCGTGCCGCCCGTGGTGCACCACCCGACGCTGCCGCCTGTGCACCACCGCCCCAGCCGGCCGCCGGTGCACCACGCGCCGCGGCCTTCGCACGGGCCGGCCCACAGCGCGCCCGGCGGCGGTTCCACCGTGGCCCAGCACGCCCATGAGGCACTGGCGTCCACCGGTGCCGGTGATGCGGCACTGGCCGGCACCATCGCGGCGGGCATGATCCTGGGTGGCGCGGTGCTCTACCGGCGCGGCCGGGTGCGCAGCTACTGAGGGATCTCTCCCCACGCCTGAGGGCGAGTGGTGAAGACAGCAGAGCGGGAGCCCCCTCGGGGGCTCCCGCTCTCGATTGTCGGACGGCTCACCAGGGGCGGACCTGGCGGATGATCCGCCGCTTGAGCACCACACTGCGACTGCCGTCAGGGAAGAGCCGAAGCCGGTCGAGCTCCCAGTGCCCGTACTCCGCGTGCTCGGTGAGCAGTCGGCGGGCGGCGTTGCGGGTCGTACCCCGGGGGAGCCGCAACGACTGGTACTCGTACTCCGGCTGCCGGACCGTCTTCGATGGGATCAAAGCTATCCTCCCGCTGGACACTCTTCGGTAAGCCTACTAACGCTCACCGACAGTCGTCGGATTCCAGGGTCTCACGGCGGGCCCGACGCCGACAGCCGCCCGCGCTTCGCGCGAAGTTGTGCAGAAAAACACGGCTCCAGGTGATAACGGCAGTGCAGGCCGGTACCCGGTACGGATAGCGTCTGATCCATGTCTGATGCAGCGCAGCCCACTGTCGCCGAGGTACGCGCCGCCGCCGAGGCGGTCAAGGCAGCAATCGACCGCCACCTGGCCGCGGTCGAGGGCCGCTCGGGGGAGAACGACCCGGCGGTCTTCGCCGCCTATGAAGCGCTGGCTGCAGCGGCCGACGCCTACGACGAGATCCTGTACGACGCCTATGACGAGGTGACGCCCTTCGAGGTCCCCGGCGACGAGAGCGCCGCCGCCTATCTGGGCCCCGACGAGCCCGAGGCGATCAGTGTGCTGATCCGCCGTGACTATCTGATCTCCGACCCGGAGCGGCTGCGCAGCCAGGCCACCCGGCTCGACAGCACCCTCGCGGCCCCCGTGGCCCCGGGTGCCTCCCGGCCGGCCGGCGGTACCCTCAACGCCGCGATCGGGGTGGTCTTCGGCGAGTACGAGCCGGATGAGATCGCCTCCCGGTGCGAGGAGTTCGGCCTTGAGGAGGGCGACTCGACGCTCTGGGTGGCCGCGGCCGAGCCCGGCGAGCCGGGGGAGTGGCTGCCCGAGCCGTTCGACGAGGCGGATCCGCAACTGCTGATCTGCCGGTTCGACGTCAGCGAGGTCTATGACGACGAGCTGGAGGTGCTCGACCCCGAGCGCTGAGCCGGGCACCGCGACACCTTCTCATCGGCCGGGGTGGCCGCTCCCTGGAACAGGGAGCGGCCACCCCGGCGGTGTCTCACGGCTGAGGGGACTGCTCTGCCAGGATGCCGCGCAGCCGGGTGGTCCGCGGCCGCGCCGGTACGGCGGCGACCGACTGGGCCAGTGCCTGCCCGGCGGCGTGCACCACCGAGAGATGCCGCTCGGCCCGGCCGAAGGCGGTGTAGACCAGCTGGCGGGTGAGCGCCCCGGCGGCGTCGTCCGGCAGCACTGCCACCACACCCGGCCAGTGCCGCCCCACCGCCTGGTGCACGGTGAGCGCCCAGCCGTGCCTGACCTGCTGCGCCTGCTCGCGGGGCACAGTCAGCGGCTGCCCGTCCAGATCGAGCCGGAGCCCGGATGCGTCCGCGGAGACCACGGTGCCGGGCAGACAGCTGCCGGGCGTGGGGGAGTGGACCACCCGGTCACCGGGGTCGAAGCCGCCGAAGCGGCCGGGCCCGGGATTGAGCTGCGCCTTGAGGGCGGCGTTCAGTGCCCGGGTGCCTGCGCTGCCACCGTGGCCGGGGGTCAGCACCACCACCTGGTCGGCGGGGATGCCCAGCGCCCTCGGGATGGAGTCCAACATCAGCTGCACCGCCCGGTGTGCGGCCTCTCCGCCGTCCTTGGCGGGGACGATCACCACCTCCCGCTCGGGCGCCTCCACCTGCTGGAGCTCACCGACGGAGATACCGGAGACCAGCTCGCCGATCGGCCCGAAGTCCGGAGTGCGGGACGCCACCGCGGGGCAGGCCCGGGCGGCCAGCAGATCGGCGAAGACCCGGCCAGGGCCGGCCGACCACAGCTGCGCGGGGTCGCCGCTGAGGACCAGCCGGGTGCCGTCGGCGAGCGACTCCACCAGGGTCGCGGCGGTCTCCACGTCCAGCAGCGGGGCGTCGCAGACCACCAGCAGATCCAGTGCCAGCGAGCCGTCGCCCTCCCGCCCGGGGCCCTCGGCTCCGGAGAGCAGGCCGGCCAGGGTCACCGCGGCACCCGGACGGGACGCTCGGGCGCTCTCCCCGCTCTCCTCGGCCGCCGCGGGGGCGTCCGTCGGCTGCCCGGCCGCGGCCAGGGTGTCCAGCGCCCGGGCGCCCTCGGCCGTCCAGGCCGCAGCCCAGGCCCGCAGCCCCATCGACCGGGCGGCGGCGACCAGTGCGGCGGGTTCGGCACGGGCCGCCTCACCGCCGGTGTGCAGCAGCAGGCCGGCGTCCCGGGCCGCCCGGACCAGGGCGGTCGCGGACGGGGAGGGCGCCGCGGTTGCGGCGGCCTCCCAGGCGGCGGGGCCGGGGTGGTGTCCGGCGGGCGTCGGCTCGTCACCCTCGCCGTCCGGCTGCGGTGCGTCCGCGTCGTCGGTCCGCTGTGCGTCCGTCTGCGGTGCGTCCGTCTGCGGTGCGTCCGCCCCGTCCGCCTCCGGCGTGTCCTCGCCCGGCTCCAGGGTGGACATCAGCCGCACCAGCCCGTCGGCCAGGCTCTCCTCGGCCAGGGCGAGGCGGTCCAGGGCGAGCAGCAGTCTGACGGGTGGCTCCTCGTCCTCGTCGGCCGCGGCGGCACCCGGGGCCGTCACCTCCTCCTGGAACGCCATCACCCGGCCGTCGGTGACGATCCCGCCGAGCGCCTCGGCGGGATCCGGCACGCCGTGCTGCTCCAGCCCGGCTCGTACCTCGGACACCTCCAGCGCGGTGTGCCCTTGCAGTGCGGCCCGCTCCAGCAGCCAGAGTGCCAGCGCCTGGGCCCGCCGGGAGTCGCCCGGCCCTGCGGCCTGGCCCAGCAGGCCCCGGGCGAAGCCGTCGGCCTGCTCCGGACGGACACTCGGCAGCGCCAGCACCGCCCAGGGGTCCTCCCGCAGTGCCGCAGCGGCGCCGTCGCCCAGGGACGCCACCGCCGCGGTCGCCAGTTCCGCCGGGGCGCCGCCCTCGGACAGCACCTCGGCGGTGGCCCGCAGCGCATCCGCCCGCTGGGCGTCGCCCTGGGGTGCGGGGTCGTCCGCCGCTGCCGCGCTGCCGCCCGCAGTGCCGGAGTCGCCGCCGGAGTCACCGCCAGGGGCGGCGGCGCCGCGGCCCATGGCCCGGATCGCCTCGGCCAGCCGCGCGGTGTCCGGCCGCTCGGCGACCGCGGCCGGCGCCCCGGCGGTGTCCGCCGGCCCGTCGCCCCGGGGCCCGGTGGGCCCGGGGTGTCCCTGCGGAGCGGAGGTGTCCTCGTCGCTCACAGCTCACGCTCCCGTCGTGGTCCTCGATTAGCGGAGGAGTTGCCTGCCGCGCGGCCTACAACTCGCTCCAGTCCTGGTCGGGATAGCGGTGGACCGGCGCCGAGATGTCGTCGAGCGCACCGCGGATCTCCTCCGGAAGACTAAGGGCCTCCACCGACAGCGCCGATTTGAGCTGGGCCGCGGTGCGGGCGCCGACCAGCGCCGAGGCCACTCCTGGCCGGTCGCGCACCCAGGCCAGCGCCACCTTCAGCGGGCTGCTGGCCAGCCCGTCGGCCGCGGTGGCGACCGCGTCCACGATCCGCCGCCCGCGCTCGTCGAGATAGGGCTGGACGAATCCGGAGAGGTACGGGGAGGCGCCCCGGGAGTCCTGGGGGACACCGTGCCGGTACTTGCCGGTGAGCACTCCGCGCCCCAGCGGTGAGGAGGCGAGTATCCCCACCCCGAGGTCGCGGGCGGCGGGCAGCACCTCACGCTCTATGTTGCGCTGCAGCAGCGAGTACTCCATCTGCGCGGCGGCCAGCGGGGTGCGGCCGGGCACCGCCCGCTGCCAGGTGGCGGCCTTGGCCAGCTGCCATCCGCAGAAGTTGGACACCCCCACATAGCGGGCGCGGCCGGAGGAGACGGCCAGGTCCAGCGCGTGCAGGGTCTCCTCGGTCGGAGTCGCCGGGTCGTACGCGTGGACCTGCCACAGGTCCACATGGTCGGTGCCCAGCCGCTGCAGCGAGGCGTCCAGTGCGGCCAGCAGATGACCGCGGGAGGCGTCGAACCGCCGGTCGGCGTCGGGCACGCTGCCCGCCTTGGTGGCGATCACCAGTTCCGAGCGGGGCACCAGGTCCTCGATGAGCCGGGAGAGCAGGTACTCCGCGCCGCCGTCGGCGTACACATCCGCGGTGTCGACCAGGTTGCCGCCGGCGTCCAGAAACTCCTTGAGCTGCTCGGCGGCCTCGTGCTCATCGGTGTCACGGCCCCACGTCATGGTGCCGAGGCCGAGCCGGGAGACCCGCAGCCCGGTACGACCGAGGTGTCGCTGTTCCATGTTCGCGAAGCGTAGTGGCCGACCCGCCGCGGGTAGTGGAGACCCGCAGGTGAGGGTGTGGTCGGGCCGGGCCACGCCCGGGTGCGGTGAGTGACGCAGTGCACAGCTACCCGCCGGTAGCATCGCCTGCGGGGCCCGGCTACGCTCGCAGGCGGCGGGGCCGCCCGGCCCGCCGGTGCGTACGCATCCCGGCACGCGCACCCGCCACACCACGGAGGCTGCACCTCATGCGACTCGGCATCAACCTCGGTTACTGGGGCCTCGGCAACGACGCCGACAACATCGCCGTCGCCCAGGAGGCGGACCGCCTCGGCTATGCGGTGTGCTGGGCCGCCGAGGCCTACGGCTCCGACGCCGCCACCGTGCTGGCGTATGTCGCCGCGAAGACCGAGCGGATCGACGTGGGTTCGGCGATCTTCCAGATCCCGGCTCGTACGCCCACCATGACCGCGATGACCGCGGCCACCCTGGACACCCTCTCCGGCGGCCGCTTCCGGCTCGGCCTCGGGGTGTCCGGTCCGCAGGTCTCCGAGGGCTGGTACGGCGTCAAGTTCGACAAGCCGCTGGCCCGCACCCGTGAGTATGTGGAGATCATCCGCAAGGCGATGCTGCGGGAGCGGGTCGTCCACGAGGGCGCCAACTGGACGCTGCCGCTGCCGGGCGGTCCGGGCAAGGCGCTGAAGCTCACCGTGCACCCGGTCCGCGAGCACATCCCGCTCTACATCGCGGCGATCGGGCCCAAGAACCTGGAGCAGACCGGCGAGATCGCGGACGGCTGGCTCGGCATCTTCTTCTCGCCCGAGCAGGCCGAGGTCTCCCTGGAGCCGCTGCGGGCCGGCCGCGCCAAGGCGGGCAAGACCCTGGAGGGCTTCGACCTGGCCCCCTCGCTGCCGATCGCGGTCTCCGACGACGTCAAGGCGGCCGCCGACGCCTTCCGCCCGTACACCGCCCTGTATGTGGGCGGCATGGGGAGCAAGGAGCAGAACTTCTACAACAAGCTGGCCCGGCGGATGGGCTACGAGCAGGCCGCCGACGAGATCCAGGAGCGGTACCTCGCCAAGGACTACGCCGGTGCCGCAGCCGCCGTCCCGCACGAGCTGATCGACTCCACGGCCCTGATCGGCCCCAGGGAGCGGATCGCCGACCGGATGCAGGCCTTCGCGGACGCCGGTGTCACCACGCTCAACCTCACCCCGGGCGGTTTCACGCTCGAGGAGCGGATCGCCACCCTGCGGACCGCGGTGGTGGCCATGGAGCTGGCCGGCCTCGCCTGACCGGACCCCCGCCCGGCGTGCCGGGGAACCGTGCGCCCGCCCCCGCCGTGAAGGCGCCGGGCGGGCCGCGCGGTTCCCCGTGCCCGCAGCTCAGCGGCGGCCCTCCGGGACCAGTTGGCCCAGCAGCCGGCCGAAGTCGATCAGCCGGGCGATCTGGCCGGGCCCGCCGTCGTCGAGCGACTTGGAGAAACGGAAGGCCTCGGGCCGGAAGCGTGCGGTCGCCGAGCCGGCGTCGTCGCCGGGCACGGCGCTGAGCTCCTGCACCGTGCCGGTGGCGACCACCAGGTAGACCCCGCGGTTCATCCGGTCGCCGCGCTCGTTGCGGCCGACCATGGTGCGCATGCCCACATGGCCGATCGCCCCGAGCGGGAGGACCTGGACGGAGGAGTCGAGCACCGTGCCGCCCGGTGCCTCATGGTCCGTCACCTCCTCGCTGTGCCAGAGGATCAGCCGTCTGCCGTCGCAGACCGCGGCCTCCTGCCACACCGAGGCCCCGCTCTCGGTGAGGTCCACCACCCGTTCCAGGGTGAAGCCGCGCACCCGGCGCCGCCCGAGCACCCCCGCGACCGCGTCCAGTGCCACATCGGCGTGGATGAAGTAGGAGCGGGCCGCGTCCTGGAACCGCTCGTACGGTGACCAGTCGCCTCCCGCGGGCCCGGGTGGCGGCGGGCCCGCAGGACCCGGCCCCACCGCCCGCCCGGCACCGCCGCTTCGGAACATGCGCACCCGCCTCGTCGCCCGGTCCCGCCGGGATCACCGTCTGGTCGGCAGCTACCTACCCAACCACCCAGCGATCTTCACATTCGGCACGCGGTCCCGTCGCGGTCGGGATTCAGAGCCAGCCGCTGCGTTTGAAGACCCGGTAGAGAACCACGCACACAGCGGTCATCAGCAGCAGTGCGGCCGGGTATCCCCAGATCTGCCGCAGCTCCGGCATATGGGTGAAGTTCATGCCGTAGATCCCGGCGATCATGGTGGGGACGGCGGCCAGCGCCGCCCAGGCCGAGATCTTCCGCATGTCGTTGTTCTGCTGCACGCTCACCTGCGCCAGATTGGCGTTGAGGATGTCGGAGAGCAGCCGGTCCAGCGAGTCCACCTGCTCGTTGGCGCGGATCACATGGTCGCTGACGTCCCGGAAGAACGGCCGGCTCTCGGCCGCGACGAACGGGACCCCGCCGCCGGACAGTCGCTCCATCGGCTCCTGGAGCGGTGCGGTGGCCCGGCGGAACTCCATGACCTGCCGCTTGAAGCCGTAGATCCGCTCCGCGAAGGATCCGGTGCCCTGGGCCGAGCGGGTGGACTGCGGCGAGAAGACCGCGGCCTCCAGCTCCTCCAGGTCCGCCTGGAGCTCGGCGGCGATGTCGATGTAGGCGTCCACCACCTCGTCGCAGAGCGCGTACAGCACCGAGCTGGGACCGTGCCGCAGCACGTCGGGCTGCTGCTCCAGCCGTTTGCGCACCTTGGCCAGCGGGATGCCCTCCCCGTGGCGCACCGTCACCACAAAGGCGTCGCCGAGGAAGAGCATCAGCTCACCGGTGTGCACGGTGTCCTGGTCGTCGTTGTAGGTGACCGTCTTCAGCACCACGAAGAGCGAGTCGTCATAGGCCTCCAGCTTGGGCCGCTGATGGGCGCTGACGGCGTCCTCGACGGCCAGCGGATGCAGCCCGAACTCCTCGGTGACCAGGGCGAATTCCCGCTCGGTCGGCTCGTGCAGGCCGATCCAGACAAAGGCGTTCTCCGCCTTCCTGGCCTCGTCGAGCGCGTCCGAGAAGTCCTCGGGGCCGGCGGTCCGGATGCCGTTGCGGTAGATGGCGCAGTCCACGATCACGTGAGGATTCTCGCCGCCGAGGGCTACGCCAAACGACACCGGGGCGGCCCGGTGCGTCCGGGGCCCGTCTAGGCTGGCCGTATGCCGACCCTGCTGCTCGTCCGCCACGGCCGCTCGACTGCCAACTCCTCCGGTGTCCTGGCCGGCTGGAGCCCGGGTGTCGATCTCGACGACGAGGGCCGTGAGCAGGCCGCCGCGCTGGCGGCACGGCTGGCCGTAGTGCCGCTCGTCCGGGTGGTCAGCAGCCCGCTGGACCGCTGCCGGCAGACCGTCCAGCCGCTGCTGGCCACCCGGCCAGAGCTGGGCGGCCTCGATCTGGACGAGCGCATTGGGGAGTGCCGCTACGGCGACTGGACCGGCCGTCCGCTGGCCGAGCTGGCCAAGGAGCCGCTGTGGCGCACCGTGCAGGACCATCCCTCCGCGGCGGTCTTCCCCGGCCCGGAGGGCGAGGCGCTGGCCGAGATGAGCCGCCGGGCGGTGGAGGCCGTACGCGAGTGGGACGCACGGGTGGCCGAGGAGCACGGCCCCGACGCGGTCTGGCTGGCGTGCGCGCACGGCGACATCATCAAGGCCGTGGTGGCCGATGCGCTCGGCCTGCATCTGGACCTCTTCCAGCGGATCTCCGCCGACCCCGCCTCGGTCACCGCCATCCGCTACACCCCGCTGCGGCCCTTCCTGCTGCGGCTGGGCGACACCGGGGACCTCTCCTCGCTCGCCCCGCGGCCCACGCCGTCCGACGACGACGCCCGGCAGCAGTCGGACGCGGTGGTCGGCGGCGCCACCGGCGCCTGACCCGCGGCCGGCGATCAAGGACGGCCCTCCGCTGCGCCCGCCCCTGCGCACCTGGGTAGGGTGAGAGGCGGACCACGACGTCAGCAGAGGCGAAGTATCGGAGCAGCGCGTGCCCCGTCAGGTGTTCTTCTACGACCAACCAGAGCGGTTCGTGGCCGGTACGGTCGGCGAGCCGGGCGACCGCGCCTTCTTCCTGCAGGCCACCGGCGGCGGCCGGACCACCAGCGTGTTGCTGGAGAAGACGCAGGTGGCGGCGCTGGCCGAGCGGGTCGACGAGTTGCTGGACGAGGTGCTGCGGCGCAGCGGCGGTTCCGCTCCGGTGCCCGCGGTGGCGCCCTCCGACCTGATCGATGTGGCACCGCTGGACCTCCCGCTGGTGGAGGAGTTCCGGGTCGGCACCATGGCCCTGGCCTGGGACGGCAGCGAGGAGTGCGTGGTCGTCGAGGCGCAGGCGCTGGTGGAGTCGGACCCCGAGGACGACGAGGCGGACGCGGACGCGGACGACGAGCTGATCGACGACGAGGAGAACGGCCCGCCGCTGCTGCGGGTACGGATCTCCGGGGCCATGGCCCGGGTCTTCGCCAAGCGCGCGCTGGACCTGGTGGCCGCGGGCCGTCCGCCGTGCCCGTTCTGCAGCCTGCCGCTCGACCCGGAGGGGCACATCTGCCCCCGCGCGAACGGATACCGGCGCTGAACGCCTCCGACCCGACTCCCGAACCGACCGACCCGCAGCAGTCCGAGGCCGCGCCGCAGCGGTCCGAGGCCGCGCCGCAGCGGTCCGAGGCCGCGCCGCCGGAGGCCGACCCCGGCGCCTCGGCGGCCCTGGCCGCCGACCCGCAGACCGCCCTGGCCCTGCTGCGGGCCGGGGATCTCACGGTGCACGGCCGGCTCGGCGACGCCTCCAACACGGTGCTGTACTGCACCGCGGCGCTGGACGGCCTGGAGGCCGTGTGCGTGTACAAGCCGGTGGACGGTGAGCGTCCGCTGTGGGACTTCCCCGACGGCACCCTGGCGGGCCGTGAGGTGGCCGCCTACGAGGTCGCCGCAGCGGCCGGCTGGGGGCTGATCCCGCCGACGGTGCTGCGCGACGGTCCCGTCGGTGAGGGCATGGTGCAGCTGTGGGTGGAGCCCGACCCCCAGGTGCAGCTGCTGGCCCTGCAGGACGCGGAGGACGCCGAGCCCGGCTGGCTGCCCATCGGCCGCGCGGACGTCGGTGGCGGCCGGACCGCGCTGCTGGTGCACGCCGACGACCCCCGGCTGCGGCGGCTGGCCGTGCTGGACGCCGTCCTCAACAACGCGGACCGCAAGGGCGGCCATCTGCTGCCCGCCGTCGACGGCCGGCTCTACGGCATCGACCACGGGGTGACCTTCGCCGTCCCCGGCAAGCTGCGCACCCTGCTCTGGGGCTGGGCGGGGGAGCCGCTGCCGGAGGAGGCGCTGGAGGTGCTGCGCAAGCTCGGCGCGGACCTGGCAGGCGCGCTCGGGGAGCGGCTGCGGCCGCTGCTGACCGCCGCAGAGATCGCCGCGACCCGGCAGCGGGTGGCGGCGCTGCTGGACGGAGGCAGGCACCCGGAGCCGGGCGGCGACTGGCCGGCCGTGCCCTGGCCGCCGATCTAGGGCTTGTCCGTGTGCGGTCCCGGGTCTGGCCGGAAGCCCGTTAGCCGTTGAAATGATTGTCCGGTTAAAGTTTTGAGCATGCATGCTTGGCCCGCCTCAGACGTCCCCGCGCTCCCCGGTCAGGGGAACCCCCTGCGCATCCACGACACCGCCGCAGGCCGCACCCGGGAGATCACCCCCGCGGGCCCCACGGCCCGCCTCTATGTGTGCGGCATCACCCCCTACGACGCCACCCATATGGGCCATGCGGCCACCTACAACGCCTTCGACCTGGTCCAGCGGGTGTGGCGGGACGCCGGGCACGATGTGCTCTACGTCCAGAACGTCACCGACGTGGACGACCCGCTGCTGGTGCGCGCCCAGGAGACCGGCGTCGACTGGACCGAACTCGCCGAGCGGGAGACCGCCCTGTTCCGCGAGGACATGTCGGCGCTGCGGATGCTGCCGCCCGCGCACTACGTCGGGGCGGTGGAGTCCATCCCGTGGATAGTCCCGCTGGTGCAGCGCCTGCTGGAGAGCGGCGCCGCCTATGAGCTCGACGGGGACATCTACTTCTCGGTGGAGTCCGACCCGCGCTTCGGTGAGGTCTCGCACCTCTCCCAGGACGAGATGCTGCCGGTCTTCGGCGAGCGCGGCGGCGACCCCGACCGCCCGGGGAAGAAGCACCGGCTGGACGCGCTGCTGTGGATGGCGGCCCGTCCGGGCGAGCCCTCCTGGGAGACCGCCCTGGGGCAGGGACGTCCCGGGTGGCACATCGAGTGTGTGGCCATCGCGCTGGAGTACCTGGGGATGTCGTTCGACATCCAGGGCGGCGGCAGCGACCTGGCCTTCCCGCACCATGAGATGGGCGCCTCGCACGCCCAGGTCGTGACCGGCAGCCACCCCTACGCCGAGGCCTATGTGCACGCCGGCATGGTGGCGCTGGACGGCGAGAAGATGTCCAAGTCCAAGGGCAACCTGGTCTTTGTCTCCCGGCTGCGCCGCGACGGGGTGGACCCGGCGGCGATCCGGCTGGCCCTGCTCGCCCACCACTACCGCTCCGACTGGGAGTGGACCGACTCGGTGCTGGACGAGGCCGTGGCGCGCCTCGGCCGCTGGCGTGCCGCGGTCTCCCGGCCGGACGGACCGGACGCGCAGGTGCTGCTGGCGGAGGTCCGCGAGGCGATCAGCGACGATCTGGACGCACCCCGGGCGCTGGCGGCGGTCGACCGCTGGGCCGAGCGCCAGGAGGCCGAGGGCGGCGAGGACACCGGCGCCCCGGGACTGGTCTCCCGTACCGTCGATGCACTGCTGGGCGTGGCGCTGTGAGGCGCTGACGGTCCGTCAGTGGCGCTGTGACGTCGGATGCCGAGTTGGTCTAGACCTTGACAGGACCATGCTTGGTCTAGTCCACTGGTGGTGATCGATGGCCGGCGGCTGCCCGACGCCGGTCATCGATCGGTCGAACGGCGATGGCCGGGATCCGTTGAGGATCCCGGCCATCGTGCTGTCGTGGGCACCGCAGCGGCTACCGCCCGTCGCCGCCCCGGTCACCCCGGTCGGCAGGGCCGGAGGGACGCGGCCCCGAGGCGTCCCCGCCGTCGTCCCCGTCCTGCTTGTCCTGCCCGTCCTGCGGCTCGCCGCCGGGCGCACCCGGCTCCCCGGGCTCCTCCGGCGCCGGCCGGTCACCCCCGGGCCGCTCGAAGGCCGAGGGCCGCTCCGACGCCTTGGACTCCTCCCGCCGGAACTGGCCCGGCCGGCCCACGTCATGCCCCTCCCCGGGCTCCGCGGACCCCTTGTCCCGGCGCCGCAGATAGCGCTCGAACTCGCGGGCGATGGCGTCACCGGACGCCTCCGGCAGCTCCGCGGTGTCCCGGGCCTCCTCCAGCTGCTGCACGTACTCCGCGACCTCGCTGTCCTCGGCGGCCAGCTGGTCCACCCCGATCTGCCAGGCCCTGGAGTCCTCCGGCAGATCGCCCAGCGGGATCCGCAGGTCCAGCAGGTCCTCGACCTTGTTCAGCAGCGCCAGGGTGGCCTTGGGGTTCGGCGGCTGCGCCACATAGTGCGGCACCGCGGCCCAGAAGGTCACCGCCGGCACCCCGGCGTGCGCACACGCCTCCTGGAGCACGCCCACGATGCCCGTGGGGCCCTCGTAGCGGCTCTCCTCCAGGTCCAGCCTGCGGGCCAGGTCCGGGTCGGAGGTCACACCGCTGACCGGGACCGGGCGGGTGTGCGGGGTGTCCCCGAGGAGCGCCCCCAGCACCACCACCATCTCCACACCCAGCTCATGGGCGAAGCCCAGCAGCTCATTGCAGAACGACCGCCAGCGCATGCTCGGCTCGATACCCCGCACCAGCACCAGGTCCCGCGGCCTGGGCTCGGTCACCCGGACCACCGACAGCCGGGTCGTCGGCCAGGTGATGCGCCGCACCGAGCCGTCCATCCACACCGTCGGACGGTTGACCTGGAAGTCGTAGTAGTCCTCGGCGTCCAGAGCGGCGAACACCTTGCCGCCCCACGCCTGGTCCAGGTGCTCCACCGCCGCGGAAGCGGCGTCCCCGGCGTCGTTCCAGCCCTCGAACGCGGCCACCATGACCGGGTCGATGAGCTCGGGCACATCCTCGAGCTCGATCACCCAGCGCCTCCCTCCGGCCGCTCCGCGGGGACCCGCCCGGCCCCCAGGGGGCCGGCCGGCGGTCTCCCCGGACCGGCTGCCGACTGTGGACATCCGTGGAACGTCTCGCTCCACGGACCGTACTTGCCCAGCCTACGGGCAAAGATGCAGCCGCCTCCCTCACCTTGCCCGCTGCGGCCGGACCCACCCCTCGCGGTAGTCGGCCCAGTCCTTCGGCGTCGCGGCATAGTCGACATAGAGGGCCACCCCGAAGCGCTCCCGGCCCGGCTGGGTACGCCCCAGCCCCAGCCGCACCCCGCGCACCGCCGCCGCGACCGTCTCGGCGCTGCCCCAGTGGGTGTGGTCGTTCTCGTAGTAGGCCGGCAGCCCCATCAGCAGATCGACGCCGTCCGGCACCACCTCCAGCGCCAGCGACGTCTGCTGCGCCACATAGCCGCCGTAGAGCGAGGGCAGCGGGGTGCCGGTGTCGTAGGACATCACCGCGACCTGGTCGACCCGCCGGGCGACCTGCCCGAAGTACGCCTGGGACCACCACTTGGGATGCCCCGCCAGGGCCCGGCCCACCGAGTGCAGCGACGGCAGCGGATCCAGCTGCGGCGCGGACACCGACAGCAGCGCCCCGTGCGCGGAGAGCGCCGCCCTGGTGCGGTCCAGCACGTCCAGGAACCCCGCGTCGCCGGACTGTACGGGCTCCAGGTCGAAGTGCACCCCGGCGAAGCCCGCCGCCAGCACCTGCTGCGCGGAGGCGGCGATCGCCGCCCGCACCGCGGGCCGGTCCAGATGCAGCCCCTCCGGGTGCTCGGGAGCCACCACATTGCCCAGCCAGGCCTGTACCCGTACCGCGGGCGCCGCCGAGTGCAGCGCGGCCACCAGCCAGGCCGCCCGCGGATAGAGGTCGCTGTGCAGGGTGCCGTCGCTCTCCAGCGGCCCCGTGTGCACATAGAGGTCGCGGATGCCGGTGGTGCGCAGCGAGGCGGCCAGGGCCGCCACGTCGGAGGGCCCCTTGCGGCCGTCCACCCAGGCGTGGCCGAGCCACAGGGCGTCCCGGCCGCGGGTCCTGGCGTCGTCCCGCGGCTGCCCGGCGTCCGCCAGCCGCAACGCCACCGCCGCCGCGGCGACCGGGGTCAGCAGCAGGCACAGCACCGTCAGCACGGCCACCGCTGCCCGCCGCAGCCGGGGCAGCCGCCACCACCACCGCCAGGCCCGCCGGGGGGCTCCCAGCGCGCCCCTGACACCCGTTCGCACCATCCCCATCCGTCCGCTCCCCTCCCGCTCCACCCCTTCGGGCGGCCCGAGGCGGGTGGCCCGAAGCCGCCCACGATACGGAACGCCTCGGTCGGCCCGCCGTGCGCCGGATACCCTGGCCGGGTGCGGCCCGGAGCAGACGGGCCCCGCATAGCCGACAGCCGTCGCACCCAGGGAGCACCGACATGGTCACTGCCGTCCCGTCCGCAGCCCACCAGAGCAGGGCCGACGCTCTGCGCGAGGCCCTCGCCACCCGAGTCGTGGTGGCCGACGGGGCGATGGGCACGATGCTCCAGTCGCACGACCCGACGCTGGACGACTTCCAGGGCCACGAGGGCTGCAACGAGGTCCTCAATGTCTCGCGCCCCGACATCGTGCGCTCCGTGCACGAGGCCTACCTCGAGGTCGGCGTGGACTGCGTCGAGACCAACACCTTCGGCGCCAACCTCAGCGCGCTGGGGGAGTACGAGATCGCCGACCGCATCTTCGAGCTCTCCGAGGCGGGCGCCCGGATGGCCCGGGAGGCCGCCGACCGCCACTCCACCCCCGACCGGCCGCGCTGGGTGCTGGGCTCCATCGGTCCGGGCACCAAGCTGCCGACGCTGGGCCACATCGGATACGCCGCGCTGCGTGACGGGTTCCGGGAGAACGCCGCGGGCCTGATCGCGGGCGGGGCCGACGCGCTCCTGGTGGAGACCTCCCAGGACCTGCTCCAGGTCAAGGCGGCGGTGCTCGGCGCCAAGCAGGCGATGGCCGAGGCCGGTCTCGACCTGCCGGTCTTCGCGCAGGTGGCGGTGGAGACCACGGGCACCATGCTGCTGGGCTCCGAGATCGGCGCCGCGCTGACGGCCCTGGAGCCGCTGGGCATCGACCTCATCGGCCTGAACTGCTCCACCGGTCCGGCCGAGATGAGCGAGCATCTGCGTTATCTGGCCAAGAATGCCCGGATCGGCCTGTCCTGCATGCCCAACGCGGGCCTGCCGGTGCTGGGCAAGGACGGCGCGCACTTCCCGCTCGACCCCAAGGGTCTGGCCGACGCCCAGGAGGTCTTCACCCGGGAGTTCGGGCTCTCCCTGGTCGGCGGCTGCTGCGGCACCACGCCCGAGCACCTGCGGCAGCTGGTCGAGCGGGTGCGCGGCCGGGAGGTGGCCCCGCGCGACCCGCGTCCGGAGCCTGCGGCCGCCTCGCTCTACCAGTCCGTGCCGTTCCGGCAGGACACCTCCTATCTCGCGATCGGCGAGCGGACCAACGCCAACGGGTCCAAGAAGTTCCGCGAGGCCATGCTGGCGGAGGACTGGCAGGCTTGTGTGGAGATCGCCCGCGAGCAGATCCGTGACGGCTCGCACCTGCTGGACCTGTGCGTGGACTACGTCGGCCGCGACGGCGTCGCCGACATGCGGGAGATCGCCGGCCGGCTGGCGACCGCCTCCACACTGCCCATCGTGCTGGACTCCACCGAGGTGGAGGTGCTCCGGGCGGGTCTGGAGATGCTGGGCGGCCGGGCGGTGCTCAACTCGGTGAACTACGAGGACGGAGACGCCCCCGACTCCCGCTTCGCCCGGGTCTCCGGCCTCGCCCGCGAGCACGGCGCCGCGGTGGTGGCGCTGACCATCGACGAGGAGGGCCAGGCCCGTACCGCCGACCACAAGGTGGCGGTGGCCGAGCGGCTGATCGCCGAGCTGACGGCGGACTACGGCATCGCCGAGTCGGACATCATCGTCGACTGCCTCACCTTCACCATCGCCACCGGCCAGGAGGAGTCCCGGCGGGACGCGGTGGAGACCATCGAGGCGATCCGCGAGCTCAAGCGCCGCCACCCGGCCGTGCAGACCACCCTCGGCCTGTCCAACATCTCCTTCGGCCTCAACCCGGCCGCCCGGATGGTCCTCAACTCGGTCTTTCTGCACGAGTGCGTGGAGGCGGGCCTGGACTCGGCGATCGTGCACGCCTCCAAGATCCTGCCGATGGCCAGGATCCCCGAGGAGCAGCGCGAGGTCGCCCTGGACATGGTCTACGACCGCCGCCGGGAGGGCTATGACCCGCTGCAGCGCTTCCTGGAGCTCTTCGAGGGCGTGGACACCAGGTCCGTGAAGGCCGGCAAGGCCGAGGAGCTGGCGGCACTGCCGCTGGACGAGCGGCTCCAGGCGCGGATCGTGGACGGTGAGCGCAACGGCCTGGAGGCCGACCTGGAGGAGGCGCTGTCCCTCCGCCCGGCACTGGAGATCATCAATGAGACGCTGCTGGAGGGCATGAAGACGGTCGGTGAGCTCTTCGGCTCCGGCCAGATGCAGCTGCCGTTCGTGCTGCAGTCCGCCGAGGTGATGAAGAACGCGGTCGCCTACCTGGAACCGCACATGGAGAAGACCGACAGCCAGGGCAAGGGCACCATCGTGCTGGCCACCGTCAAGGGCGACGTCCATGACATCGGCAAGAACCTGGTCGACATCATCCTCTCCAACAACGGCTACAACGTGGTCAACCTGGGCATCAAGCAGCCCGTCTCGGCCATTCTGGAGGCCGCCGGCGAGCACGACGCCGATGTGATCGGAATGTCGGGCCTGCTGGTGAAGTCCACGGTGGTGATGAAGGAGAACCTCCAGGAGCTCAACCAGCGTGGTCTGGCCGCCCGCTGGCCGGTCATCCTCGGCGGCGCCGCGCTCACCCGCGCCTATGTGGAGCAGGATCTGCACGAGATCTACGAGGGCGAGGTGCGCTACGCCCGCGACGCCTTCGAGGGCCTGCGGCTGATGGACGCCCTGATCGGAGTGAAGCGCGGGGTGCCCGGCGCGGTCCTTCCGGAGCTTCGGCAGCGGCGGGTGCCGGTCCGCCCGCAGATCGAGGAGCCGGAGGAGAACCTGGGTTCGGTGCGCTCCGATGTGGCGACCGACAACCCCGTCCCGACCCCGCCCTTCTGGGGCGACCGGATCGTCAAGGGGATCCCGCTCGCCGACTACGCCTCCTGGCTGGACGAGGACGCCCTGTTCAAGGGCCAGTGGGGCCTGAAGGCGTCCCGTACCGGGGACGGACCGGGCTACGAGGAACTGGTGGAGACCGAGGGCCGCCCCCGGCTGCGGATGTGGCTGGACCGGCTGCAGACCGACGGCCTGCTGGAGGCCGCGGTGGTCTACGGCTACTACCCGGCCGTCTCCAAGGGCGACGACCTGGTGGTCCTCCGCGAGGACGGCACCGAGCGGACCCGTTTCACCTTCCCCCGCCAGCGGCGGGGCCGGCGGCTCTGCCTGGCGGACTTCTTCCGCCCGGAGGAGTCCGGGGAGCGGGATGTCGTCGGCTTCCAGGTGGTCACCATGGGCAGCCGGATCTCCAGGGCGGCCAATGAGCTCTTCGCCTCCGACTCCTACCGCGACTACCTGGAGCTGCACGGTCTGTCCGTGCAGCTGGCCGAGGCACTGGCGGAGTACTGGCACGCCAGGGTCCGCTCGGAGCTCGGCTTCGCCGGGGAGGACCCGGACGACGTGCAGGACATGTTCGCGCTGAAGTACCGGGGCGCGCGCTTCTCGCTGGGCTACGGGGCCTGCCCGGAGCTGGAGGACCGCGCCAAGATCGCGGACCTGCTGCGGCCGGAGCGGATCGGGGTGGAGCTCTCCGAGGAGTTCCAGCTGCACCCCGAGCAGTCCACCGACGCCATCGTGATCCACCACCCGGAGGCCAAGTACTTCAACGCGCGTTGAGCCGGATGCCGGGTTGTTGACCTACGGGCAACGCCTTCGCCGTGTCCCGGTCACCCGATGTGGCCGGGACACGCGTAACCTGGGTGGCCCTTTGCCCGTAATCGTCCACTCGTGGCCGACCGCCCGCCCCGGGCGGCCGACCCCGACCGCAGCCACCGGAAGGGGCATTCGCCCGTGACCACCACCTCCGCCGCCCCCACCTCCCCCGCAGAGTCCGGCAGCTCCGGGCTCCAAGCGGTGCTGCTCGACATGGACGGCACCCTGGTGGACACCGAGGACTTCTGGTGGCGGGCCGAGAGCTCGCTGCTGGCCGAGCTCGGCCACCCGCTGGACGAGTCCCACCGGTCCATGGTGGTCGGCGGGCCAATGTCCCGCGTGGTGGACTATCTGATCGACGTCACCGGGGCGCCCATCACCGCGGCCGAGCTCTCCGTCGGCATCAACCAGCGGTTCACCGAGCTGCTGGGTGCCGGGGTGCCGCTGATGCCGGGCGCCCGGCGGCTGCTTGCGGAGCTCTCCGCACAGGGTGTCCCGGCCGCCCTGGTCTCGGCCTCCCACCGCCGCGACATCGACCTGGTGATGCACAGCCTCGGTGCGGAGAACTTCGCCTTCTCGGTCGCGGGCGACGAGGTCACCCGCACCAAGCCGCACCCCGACCCCTATCTGGTCGCCGCCGCGCGGCTCGGCGCCGAGCCGGCCCGCTGTGTGGTGGTCGAGGACTCGCCCACCGGAGTGCGGTCGGCCGAGGCCGCGGGCTGCACGGTGCTCGCCGTGCCGTCGGTGGCCGTCATCGAGGAGGCACCGGGCCGTACGGTGGTGGCCTCCCTGGAACAGGTCGACCTGGCGCTGCTGCGCAGCCTGGTGCCCGCGCGAGTGTGACGCTCGTTACTCGACGCCGGTCGGCCCGGCCGTAAAGCCGGACATTCGCCACCAAGTCGGATCTGTCACAGCGGCCGTTCCGCCGCTGCCGCCTGCCCTGACGGGACCCGGGTTTCTACGCGCGTGCCATCGATGTGGCACGCTACACCCGATCGAACTCCCGCGCGGTCCTCGGCAGGCTCCCCTCGCACGGCCTCTGACGGACCGCCACCTCCAACCCGGAGGCCGGATCCCGGACACGCACCCACCCGTGGCCGGCCACGGGTTGCGGACTTCCCGCCCGGCGCACCCTGCCGAAGCGGATGCGGAGACGCCGGGGACGGGTCGGACGGCGGCGGCAGCGCCAGTGCCGTTCCGTCCGCCCCCGGTGGCTCCGCGCCCGCCTCCACACCCCGGAGGCGGGTGCGGCAACAAGCGGCGCCCTCACCGCCGGTCTGGAGAAGAGAACAGAAGATGTCTGCAGTCAAACGACTGGCGGCGCTCGGCTGCGCCGGCCTGGTCGCCTCGACGATCGCCGGATGCGGATCGTCCGGGGGCAGCAGCGGCAGCGGTTCCGATGCCCAGGTCACCATGGGCACAACCGCCGTCACCAGCACCTACGACCCGGCGGGCTCCTATGACTCGGGAGGCTGGCTGGTGCTGTACAACACCCATCAGACCCTGCTGAGCTTCCCCGCAGGGGCCACCACCCCGCAGCCCGATGCGGCGCAGTCGTGCTCCTTCACCGGCGGCGACGCCATGACCTATGTGTGCACGCTGAAGAGCGGCCTGAAGTTCTCCAACGGTCACTCGCTGACCGTCGAGGACGTGGTGTTCTCCTTCACCCGGATGAAGAAGATCCACGACCCGGCCGGCCCGGCCGACGCCCTCTTCGACACCCTGAAGTCGGTGAACGCCCAGGGCGACTCCCAGGTGGTCTTCCACCTCACCGAGCCCGACGCGGTGTTCCCCTCCAAGCTGGCCAGCGCCGCCGGCGCCATCGTGGACCACCAGGTCTACCCGGCCGACAAGCTGCTGCCCAACGACCAGATGGTCGGCTCCGGCCCGTACAAGGTCGAGGGCATCGACACCATGAAGACCTCGGACGGCACCGCCCCCGGCACCGTCCGGCTGGTGGCCAACCCCGAGTACCGCGGTGCCGACAAGCTCGACAACAACAAGTTCACGCTGCGCTACTTCAGTGAGCCCGCCGAGCTGAAGTCCGCACTGGAGAGCGGCCAGGTCGACTTCACCGACAACAGCCTGGACCCCAAGGACGCCACCGCCTACAAGGAGGCGGCGCTGCGCGGCACCGGCGACTTCAAGGTCGTCACCGGTGACAGCGCCGAGACCCGCTACATGGCGTTCAACACCAAGGACCCGGTGGTCGGCCGCCCGGCGGTGCGGCGCGCGGTGGCGCAGCTGCTGGACCGCAAGGCGCTCGCCCGGGACAGCTACGGCCGCACCGTCGAGGCGCTCTACTCGGTGGTCCCGCAGGGGCTGCTGGGCGCCAACACGGCCTTCTTCGACCTCTACGGCGACGCCAACGTCAGCGCCGCCCGCCGGATCCTCCAGCAGGCCGGCATCCACACCCCGGTGAACTTCTCCCTCACCTGGTCCCGCTCCCGGGTCGACTCCAAGGAGGCCGACCAGATCAAGCAGCAGCTGGAGACCGGCGGGCTGTTCCATGTGACGGTCAAGCGCGAGTCGTCCTGGGACACCTTCAAGAAGGGCTGGCAGAGCGGCGCCTACCAGGCGTACACCATCGGCTGGTCGCCGGACTATCCGGACGCGGATGACTTCATCGTGCCGCTGGTGGTCAAGGGCGGCGCGTACTACACCGGCTGGGACAGCTCCAGGATCAGCAGCCAGCTGGTGCCGCAGAGCCGCACCATGACCGACCGGACCGCGGCCATGGGCAGCTTCGCCTCCATGCAGGCCATCGTGGCGCAGGGCGTCCCGCTGATCCCGCTCTGGCAGAGCAAGACCTTCTACGTCTCCAAGAACAACGTCAGCGGCGTGGAGACCACCGTGGACACCACCGGCGTCTTCCGCTTCTGGGAGATCGGCCGGATCGCCACCGGCTGAGCCCCTACCGCCGGCAGACCTCGGGGCCGGTCGCAGCACCCGCTGCGACCGGCCCCGAGGTGCATTCCGCCGCTACAGGGCGCCGGGCCGCACCAGTCCGCTCTCATAGGCGTACACCGCGGCCTGCACCCGGTCCCGCAGGCCCAGCTTGGTCAGCACATGTCCCACATGGGTCTTCACCGTGGTCTCGCTGACGAACAGCTCGGCGGCGATCTCCGCATTGGACAGGCCCCGCGCCACCAGCTTCAGCACCTCCACCTCACGCTCGGTGAGCGCATGCAGCGTGGTCGGCGGAGCCTCGTCGCCCGAGGGCAACCGGGTGGCGTACATGTCCAGCAGCCGCCGGGTGACACTCGGCGCCAGCATCGCCGCGCCGTCCGCCACCACCCGGATCGCCTGCACCAGCTCCTCGGCCGGCACGTCCTTCAGCAGAAAGCCGCTCGCCCCGGCGCGCAGCGCCTCCACCACGTACTCGTCCAGGTCGAAGGTGGTGAGGACCAGTACCTTGGCCGGGCCGTCCCGGCCCGGCCCGGCGATCCGCCGGGTGGCCTCCACTCCGTCCATCCGCGGCATCCGGATGTCCATCAGCACCACATCCGGCTGGAGCGCCCGCACCTGGTCCAGCGCCTGCTGGCCGTCCCCGGCCTCGCCCACCACGGCCAGGTCCGTCTCGGCCTCCAGGATCATCCGGAAACCGGTACGAAGCAGCGGCTGGTCGTCGACCAGCAGCACTCGGATCGTCACCACTACTCCTCGGTCGTTCTCGGGGCGGGCAGCACCGCAAGGGGATAGGGCGGGGGCGTCCCGCCGAAGTCGGGGCAGAGCGCCTGGTGGTCGCACCAGTCGCAGAGCCGGCTGGGCCGCGGCCGCCACTCCCCGGTGGCCACCGCCCGCTGGATCGCCTCCCACAGGGCCAGCAGCTTGCGCTCCACAGCCCGCAGATCGGCCGGGTCCGGGTCGTAGGCCACCACGTCGCCGCTGCCCAGATAGACCAGCTGGAGGCGCTTGGGCACCACACCGCGCAGCCGCCAGAGCATCAGCGCGTAGAACTTCATCTGGAACATGGCCTTGCCCTCAAAATCCCGGGAGGGCGCCCGGCCGGTCTTGTAGTCGACCAGCCGCACCTCCCCGGTGGGCGCCACGTCGACCCGGTCGATGTAGCCGCGCAGCACCAGCCCCGACTCCAGGGCGGTCTCCACATACAGCTCCCGCTCGGCGGGCTCCAGCCGGGTCGGGTCCTCCACCTGGAAGTACCGCTCCAGCAGCCGCTCCGCCTCGGCCAGCCAGCCGGCCAGCTGCGCACCGTCCGCATCGTCCGGGAAGAGCCCGGCCAGCTCGGGGCGCTCGCCCAGCAGCCGCTCCCACTGCGGACGCAGCAGGCCGAGGGCCTGCTGGGGGGTGCGCTCTGCCGCCGGGGAGTCGAAGAGCCGCTCCAGCACGGCATGCACCACCGTGCCCCTGGTGGCGGCGGGGCTCGGTGGCTCGGGGAGGCGGTCGATCACCCGGAACCGGTACAGCAGCGGGCAGTTCATGAAGTCGGCTGCCCTGGACGGCGACAGGCCGGTCGGGGCGGCGGCGGGGCGCGCCCGGCCGCCGGCCGGCGGTGTCTCTGCGGCGGGGGAGGGGTCGGGGCCTCCCGGCGGGACGTCGCCGCCGTCGGTCTGGTGCATGCCCCGACCCTATGCCCCGCCGCCGACATCCCGCCGACATGGCGCCGACAGCGGCCGGGCAGCGGGCCCCGGGCCCCGCAGCCCGGTCCGGTCGCCCCGGCGGAGCCTGAGGGGTGCCCGCAGCGGGTATCAGTCGGGCAGCGGCCGTGCAGCGGTGGTGGACGCCCGGGATCGTCCCCCGTGCAGCCATCACGTAGCGTGGGGCCTGTCACACGATCCGAAGGGGCCAGGGTGAGCGAGACCAAGGGGCAGCCGAGGTCGGACCGGCCCAGCCCCGACGAGCCCCCGACCGGTCCGGGGCAGGGAGCAGCCGCACCGCGGCCGCACCCCGACGCGCCGCCGCGCGGCGGCATCCTGATGGGCCGCCCCTTCGGCGTCCCGGTCTATGTGACGCCCACCTGGTTCGTCATCGCCGCGCTGATCACCTGGGTCTTCGGGCACCAGCTGGAGGCGGTGCTGCCGGAGCTCGGCGCCGAGCGCTACCTGGTGTCGCTCTTCTTCGCCGTCGCCTTCTACGGCTCGGTGCTGGTGCACGAACTGGCCCACACCCTGGTCGCGCTGCGCTTCGGACTGCCGGTGCGCCGTATCCAGCTGCAGTTCTTCGGCGGGGTGTCGGAGATCGAGAAGGAGGCCGAGACCCCCGGCAGGGAGTTCTGGCTGGCCTTCGTCGGGCCGCTGCTCTCCCTGGTGCTGGGCGGGGTCTTCTACCTTGCCCTCCAGCCGGTCCGCCCCGGCACGGTGCCCGGGGTGCTGCTGGCCGGGCTGATGGTGAGCAACATCATCGTGGCGATCTTCAACCTGCTGCCGGGGCTCCCCCTGGACGGCGGCCGGATGCTGCGCGCCGTCGTGTGGCGCCTCACCGGGCGGGCCATGTCCGGTACCGTCGCCGCGGCCTGGGTGGGGCGCTGCCTGGCCCTTGCGGTACTGATCGGGCTGCCGCTGCTCAGTGCCCGCCGCAGCGCCGTCAGCGGCTCGGGCGCGGACACCTTCACCGACGCCATCCTCGCCGCGGTGCTGGCCTCGATCATCTGGAGCGGCGCCGGCCAGAGCCTGCGCACCGCCCGGCTGAAGGAGGCCCTCCCGCAGCTCCAGGTCCGCGCGCTGACCCGCAGGGCCGTGACCGTCACCGCCGACACCCCGCTCTCCGAGGCGCTGCGGCAGGCCCAGGAGACGGGCGCCCGCGGCATCGTGGTCGTCGACGGCCGCGGCGACCCGAGGGCCGTCGTACGGGAGTCCGCCGTGCTCACCGTGCCCGAGCACCGCCGCCCCTGGACCGCCACCGGCGCGCTCGCCCGGGACCTCACCCCGGGCATGCGGCTGCCCGCCACCGCCGGCGGCGAGGAGCTGCTGGAGGCGCTGCGCTCCGCACCGGCCAGCGAGTACCTGGTGGTGGAGGCGGACGGCTCGCTGTACGGGGTGCTCTCCCTCGCCGATGTGGAGCGGGTCCTGACAGCCGCCATGGCCGGCCGCTGACGCCCCGGGGTGCCGCCCGGGCCGGCCGGCCCGGTGATCGTCCGCGATGGTCGGGAAGTGCCTCCACCTGGCACTAGAATGGACCGCATGTCCGAACCGACCGGTGCCGCCCGCCGTCGCGGGCCCTTCCAGGTCGGGGACCAGGTCCAGCTCACCGACCCCAAGGGACGCCACTACACGTTCACGCTCGAGGCCGGGAAGAATTTCCACACCCACAAGGGTTCCTTCCCCCACGACGAGCTGATCGGTGCCCCCGAGGGCACTGTCGTGCGTACCACGGGGAACGTCGCCTACCTCGCGCTGCGGCCCCTGCTCCCCGACTACGTCCTCTCCATGCCGCGCGGCGCCGCGGTGGTCTACCCCAAGGACGCGGGGCAGATCATCTCGATGGCCGACATCTTCCCCGGTGCCCGGGTCGTGGAGGCGGGTGTCGGCTCCGGAGCGCTCTCCACCTATCTGCTGCGCGCGGTCGGCGACCAGGGCATGCTCTCCTCGTACGAGCGGCGGGCGGACTTCGCGGAGATCGCCCGGCAGAACGTCGAGCGCTACTTCGGCGGGCAGCACCCGGCGTGGAAGCTCACCGTCGGCGACCTCCAGGACAACCTGGCGGAGTCCGATGTCGACCGGGTGATCCTGGACATGCTGGCGCCCTGGGAGTGCCTGGACGCGGTGTCCAAGGCCCTGGTGCCCGGCGGCCTGGTCTGCTGCTACGTGGCCACCACCACGCAGATGTCCAAGACCGTGGAGGCGCTGCGCGAGCACCGGACCTTCACCGAACCGCAGGCCTGGGAGACCATGGTCCGCACCTGGCACCTGGAGGGCCTGGCCGTCCGGCCGGACCACCGCATGATCGGGCACACCGGCTTCCTGCTGACCGCCCGCCGCCTGGCCGACGGGGTGGAGCCGCCGATGCGCCGCCGCCGCCCCGCCAAGGGCGCCTACGGCGAGGACTACGAGGCCGCCACCTCCTGAGCCTGTACCGATGCAGCAAGCCGTGCCCCAGGGGCGCGGGGAACCGCATGAGCAAGCCGCGACAGCCGCGGGTCTTGTCTGCGGACCTCCCCGCGCCCCTGGGCGTTGAACGGCCCGGCTCCGGGATCTCCGCGGGGTGCTCCGCACCTCCCGGCCCCTTCCGCCGGGCTGCCGGGTGCCCGGGGGGTGCGGCGGTGGCGCGGTGTGGCAAGATCTGCGGCACATGACATGCCCACCGTGCAGATGAACGGGCACCGCTCCGGTGGAGGGGATCACCAGGTGGACGAAGCAGCCGAGGCCGGCACGGACACGCCGCCCAGCGGCCCGGCGCATGCCCGCTCGGGCCCGGTCCACTGGGCCGTGACCGCTGCGGCGGTGGGTGCGGTGATCGCCACAGCCGTGGTGAGCGCCCCCGCCGAGGGCGCGCCCCGCGCCCTGCGGCCCCAGACCTCCGGGCATCGGGACGCGCCCGTCACGGCCGCCCCCGCCCCGGACCCGTCGAAGGTCCAACTGCCGCTCGACTGCGGCCCGTTCCCGGTGAAGGCGGCCCGGCGGTTCGCCGCGGACCTGGACGGCGACGGCCGTCCGGAGACGGTGGTGGCGGCGCACTGCGACGGCACCAACGGCACCCCGCCCGACGGGGTCTACATCATCGCGGGCGGATCGGGAGCCGGCGGATCGGGAGCGCCGAGGATCGCGGCCACCCTGGTACGGCCCCAGGAGAACCTCAGCGTGCTGGAGCTGGAGTCGGGCCCCGGTGGCACGGTGGTCGCGCGGGTGCAGGGCTACTCGAACGCCGATGTGCCCCAGTGCTGCCCGGATGTGAACTCGATCCTCACCTGGGCCCCGGCAGGGGCCGACTGGATCCGGGCCCAGGCCTCGGCCCCCGCTCCCGTGGCGGGATAGGGCCTGTCCGACGGTTCCCGCCGGGCGGGGTCGGACAGGCCCGCAGCAACCTTCCCGGCCGACGGCGCCGGGAGGGGAAGCCCCAGGTCAGCTCGCCGGGTGGCCGGTGGGCCCGCTCCCGCAGCCGCTCGCAGGGCGCTGCGCCGGACCCGGCACGGGCGCGATGTGCCGGGCCGGCCGCGGGCTCAGTCGGCGTCCGGCCCGTAGACCTCGACCCGGTCGCTGACGCGGCGGACATGGATGCAGTCCCCGGGGCACTCCTTCGCCGAATCCACCACGTCCTGAAGGACGGTCAGCGGAACCGGAACACTCTCCCCGGGCTGCTGCCGGAGTTCGTCGTCGGTGCCTTTCACATAGGCAAGGCCGTCGATGTCGAGTTCGAAGACCTCCGGCGCGTACTGCGCGCAGATCCCGTCGCCGGTGCAGAGATCCTGGTCGATCCACACTTCGAGGGGCTCGTCGGTCGCGGACATCCTGCCTGCCGTTTCTGTCCTGAGTCGCCCCCTGTGGGGGCATTCCCGCCATTCGTACAGCGATCGCCCTGGATGTGACATCGGCGACCACGCATTGACCTGATCGACGATACATCTGGTCGCTTTCCGCAGGTGTCGGCTGGGTATCTCCCTGGCGAGGGGAAGCGCGCAAGGGTGAAGATCGGACACGCCCCTTCCGTCTTTCTGATCTAGGGGTTTACACAACCCCCGGCACAGGTAGGGTCTGGAAGCGTCCAGCTCCCCCGGAGGAGGTGAGGACCGTGGCAGCCCACGATGACGACTACAACCGCAGCACCGGCAGGCCGGCTCGGGGTTCCGACGAGGCCGCGCAGGTCTCGTTCCTCGAGCAGGAGATTGCCGTCCTGCGCCGCAAGCTCGCGGACTCGCCGCGCCACTCGAGGATCCTCGAGGAGCGCATTGTCGAGCTGCAGACCAACCTGGCCGGCGTGACGGCCCAGAACGAGCGGCTCGCCGCCACCCTGCGTGAGGCCCGCGACCAGATCGTGGCCCTCAAGGAGGAGGTGGACCGGCTTGCCCAGCCCCCCGCCGGGTTCGGCACCTTCCTCGAAGCGGTGGAGGACGGGACGGCGGACATCTTCACCGGCGGCCGCAAGCTGCGGGTCAATGTCAGCCCCAACGTCGACCTGGACGAGCTGCGGCGCGGCCAGGAGGTCCTGCTCAACGAGGCCATGAACGTCGTGGAGGCGCTGGAGTTCGAGTCCCTCGGCGAGATCGTCACCCTCAAGGAGATCCTCGAGGACGGCGAGCGCGCCCTGGTGCTCGGGCACACCGACGAGGAGCGCGTGGTCCGGCTCGCCGAGCCGCTGCGCGACATCACCGTCCGGTCCGGCGACGCACTGCTGCTGGAGCCCCGCTCCGGCTATGTCTACGAGGTGATCCCCAAGGCCGAGGTCGAGGAGCTGGTCCTCGAGGAGGTCCCGGACATCGACTACCGGCAGATCGGCGGCCTGTCCAACCAGATCGAGCAGATCCGCGACGCCGTCGAGCTGCCCTACCTGCACGCGGAGCTCTTCCAGGAGTACGAGCTGCGCCCGCCCAAGGGTGTGCTGCTCTACGGCCCGCCCGGCTGCGGCAAGACGCTGATCGCCAAGGCCGTGGCCAACTCGCTGGCCAAGAAGGTGGCCGATGTCACCGGCCGCCCCCAGGGCAAGAGCTACTTCCTCAACATCAAGGGCCCCGAGCTGCTCAACAAGTACGTGGGCGAGACCGAGCGGCAGATCCGCCTGGTCTTCCAGCGGGCCCGGGAGAAGGCGAGCGAGGGCACCCCTGTCATCGTCTTCTTCGACGAGATGGAGTCGCTCTTCCGCACCCGTGGCTCGGGTGTCAGCTCGGACGTGGAGAACACCATCGTCCCCCAGCTGCTCGCCGAGATCGACGGTGTGGAGGGCCTGGAGAACGTCATCGTCATCGGCGCCTCCAACCGGGAGGACATGATCGACCCGGCGATCCTGCGGCCGGGCCGGCTGGACGTCAAGATCAAGATCGAGCGGCCGGACGCCGAGGCCGCCAAGGACATCTTCTCGAAGTATCTCAAGGCCACCCTCCCGCTGCACCCCGACGACCTCAAGGAGCACGGTTCCTCGGCGGACGCCACCGTCGAGGCCATGATCCAGTCGGTGGTGGAGCGGATGTACTCGGAGACCGAGGAGAACCGCTTCCTGGAGGTCACCTACGCCAACGGTGACAAGGAAGTCCTGTACTTCAAGGACTTCAACTCCGGCGCCATGATCCAGAACATCGTGGACCGGGCGAAGAAGATGGCCATCAAGGACTTCCTGGACCATGGCCAGAAGGGTCTGCGCGTCTCCCACCTGCTCGCCGCATGCGTCGACGAGTTCAAGGAGAACGAGGACCTGCCCAACACCACCAACCCGGACGACTGGGCCCGCATCTCCGGCAAGAAGGGCGAGCGGATCGTCTTCATCCGCACCCTGGTCACCGGCAAGCAGGGCGCCGAGTCCGGCCGATCCATCGACACCGTGGCCAACACGGGTCAGTACCTGTAGGACCAGTCGCCCGGACGGGCCGCCACACGACCGCCAACACCGTCCGGCTGCGGGAGCCCGCCGGGTCACCGCAGCCGGACGGTGTGCGCGGCGGACGATCCGCCCGATGTCCGCCGGGGGTTCTAGGCTCAAGGGGCAGCGCCGTGCCCGGCAGGGGCGCGGCGCCGGGCAAGGAGGGCCGCATGTCTGTACGGCGCGTGATGGGGATCGAGACCGAGTACGGCATCTCCGTACCGGGGCACCCCAACGCCAACGCCATGCTCACCTCGTCCCAGATCGTCAACGCCTATGCGGCGGCGATGCAGCGGGCGAGGCGGGCCCGGTGGGACTTCGAGGAGGAGAACCCGCTCCGGGACGCCCGGGGATTCGACCTCGCCCGGGATGCGGCGGACTCCAGTCAGCTCACCGACGAGGACATCGGCCTGGCCAATGTCATCCTCACCAACGGCGCCCGGTTCTACGTCGACCACGCCCATCCGGAGTACAGCGCCCCCGAGACCACCAATCCGCGCGAGGCGGTGCTCTGGGACAAGGCCGGCGAGCGGATCATGGCCGCGGCGGCGGCGCGGGCCGCGGAGCTCCCCGGGGCCCAGCCGATCCACCTCTACAAGAACAACACCGACAACAAGGGCGCCTCCTACGGCTGCCACGAGAACTACCTGATGCGGCGGTCGACCCCGTTCGCCGACATCGTCCGCCATCTCACCCCGTTCTTCGTCTCCCGGCAGGTGGTCTGCGGCGCCGGCCGGGTCGGCATCGGCCAGGACGGGTCCGCGCACGGCTTCCAGATCAGCCAGCGGGCCGACTACTTCGAGGTCGAGGTGGGTCTGGAGACCACCCTCAAGCGGCCCATCATCAACACCCGGGACGAGCCGCACGCCGACGCCGAGAAGTACCGGCGGCTGCATGTGATCATCGGCGACGCCAACCTCTCCGAGATCTCCACCTACCTCAAGCTGGGCACCACCGCCCTGGTGCTGTCGATGATCGAGGACGGGTTCATCAATGTGGACCTCGCCGTCGACCAGCCGGTGCGCACCCTGCACCAGGTCTCCCACGACCCCTCCCTGCAGCGCCTGGTCACTCTGCGCAACGGCCGCACCCTGACGGCGGTGCAGCTCCAGATGGAGTACTGCGAGCTGGCCCACAAGTACGTCGAGGAGCGCTACGGGGCGGACGCCGACGAGCAGACCCGCGATGTGCTGGACCGCTGGGAGGATGTGCTCGGCCGGCTGCAGCGCGACCCGATGAGCCTCAGCCGGGAGCTGGACTGGATCGCCAAGAAGGAGATCCTGGAGGGCTACCGCAACCGCGACGGCCTGGGCTGGGACAACCCCCGGCTGCACCTGGTTGACCTGCAGTACTCCGACGTCCGCGAGGAGAAGGGCCTGTACAACCGCCTGGTGGCGCGTGGCCGCTTCGAGCGGCTGCTGGAGGAGTCCGAGGTCGCCCGGGCGGCCGTGAAGCCTCCGGAGGACACCAGGGCGTACTTCCGCGGGCGCTGCCTGGAGCAGTACGCGGAGCATGTCGCGGCGGCCTCCTGGGATTCGGTGATCTTCGACCTCCCGGGCCGGGACTCGCTGCAGCGGGTGCCGACCCTGGAACCCCTGCGGGGGACCCGCAACCACGTCAAGGAGCTGCTGGACCGCTGCCGCACCGCCGAGGACCTGGTGCGGGTGCTCTCCGGCTCGTGACCCTTCGGTCACCAAGAGTGAAGGCGCTGCGGATGGGAATCATCGAGGGGAGCCCCGGTCGTTGAGAGAGGTGAACGGAACCGGAGCGCTTGTCGTAGCCCGTATGTAGGGTCTGACCAGTATCGCAATCGCAAGCGAGCGGGGTGAGGGATATGGCGACCAAGGACACCGGCGGCCAGCAGCGGGCCAACCGCTCCTCCGAGGAGGTCGAGGAGCAGACACCCGAGGCGCAGGGCTCCGAGGATCTCAAGGAGCGGCAGGAGAAGCTCTCCGACGACGTCGACGCCGTTCTCGACGAAATCGACGACGTGCTGGAGTCCAATGCCGAGGACTTCGTGCGGGGTTTTGTCCAGAAGGGCGGCGAGTAGTCGCAAAATGTCCGGCTACGGGGGCCGGGCAGCGCCGCGGAGCATTCCCCGGAATGCTCCGCGGATTGCTACCCCTATTCAGGTCGAGCCGATCATGTGGATCGCGACCTTGAAACGGGTAGGGTCCGTGCCGTACCTGCACTGGCGGGCCGCCGCCTCTTCGGAAGGGATCGTGTGGAAGCCAACACTCACGGCACCGGGCGTCTACCGGCTGCCTTCCTGACCCCCGGGTCCTCGTCGTTCATCGACTTCCTGGCCGAGCACTCGCCCGACCTGCTTCCCGGTCGGCGTACGCTGCCCGCCTCCCCTGCGGCGATCGAGATCCCGCACGGGACCACCATCGTCTCGGCGGTCTTCTCCGGCGGAGTGGTGCTCGCCGGTGACCGCCGCGCCACCATGGGCAATGTCATCGCCCAGCGCGACATCGAGAAGGTCTTCCCCGCCGACGACTACTCCGCGGTCGGCATCGCCGGCACCGCGGGGCTGGCCGTGGAGATGGTGCGGCTGTTCCAGCTGGAGCTGGAGCACTACGAGAAGATCGAGGGCGCCCAGCTCTCCCTGGAGGGCAAGGCGAACCGCCTCTCCACCATGATCCGCGGCAACCTCGGCATGGCGATGCAGGGCCTGGCCGTGGTGCCGCTCTTCGCGGGGTACGACCTGGACCACGGCCGTGGGCGGATCTTCACCTATGACGTCACGGGCGGCCGCTCGGAGGAGCGGGGCTTCGCAGCCACCGGTTCCGGCTCGATCTTCGCCCGCGGCGCACTCAAGAAGCTCTACCGCGACGACCTGACGGCCGATCAGGCATCCACCCTGGTCGTCCAGGCGCTCTACGACGCGGCCGACGACGACTCCGCCACCGGCGGCCCCGACATGGCCCGGCGGATCTTCCCCATCGTGACCCTGGTCACCGAGGAGGGCTTCCGCAGGCTCTCCGACGAGGAGGTCTCCGAGATCGCCCGCGCGATCACCGCCAAGCGGCTGGAGCAGCCGGACGGCCCCCAGGCACCGCTGCTGTAGCCCCGGCGGCCCCCGCCGCCTCCCCGACCCACTCCCGGACCACCTGACAGAAGGGGACGACAGCCGGTGTCGACGCCGTTCTACGTCTCACCCCAGCAGGCCATGGCGGACCGCGCCGAATACGCCCGCAAGGGCATCGCGCGGGGTCGCAGCGTGGTCGTGCTCACCTACACCGACGGCATCGTCTTTGTGGCGGAGAACACCTCCAGGGCGCTGCACAAGGTCAGCGAGATCTACGACCGCATCGCCTACGCCGCCGTCGGCCGCTACAACGAGTTCGAGAACCTGCGGATCGGCGGCGTGCGCTACGCCGACCTGCGCGGCTACTCCTACGACCGGGCCGATGTCACGGCCCGCGGCCTGGCGAACGTCTACGCCCAGACGCTCGGCACCATCTTCTCCTCGGTCGGCGAGAAGCCCTATGAGGTGGAGTTGATCGTCGCCGAGGTCGGCCGCAACCCCGAGGACGACCAGATCTACCGCCTCACCCCCGACGGCTCGGTGGTGGACGAGCACAACAGCGTGGTGGTCGGCGGCAACGCCGACTCCATCGGCAACTACCTCGGCCAGCGGCACCGGCCCGGGTTCACCCTCGCCGAGGCGCTGGGGCTCGCCGTGGAGTCGCTGGCCCGCGACCCCAACGGCGGCACCCCGCGCACCATCACACCCGAGCAGCTGGAGGTGGCGGTCCTCGACCGCAGCCGCCCGCAGCAGCGGAAGTTCAAGCGGGTGCTGGGCTCCCAGCTGAACCGGCTGCTGGAGGCCGCCGACGGCGGCGACGAGGAGCCGCCGGTCGCTCCGCCGGTGGCCCCGCAGGCCGGTTCGGGGGAGGAGGACACCCGTCCGCCCGTGGCCCCCGAGATCGAGAAGCCGTCCAGGTCCGCCGAGGACGAGGACGAGGACGAATCCACCGACCCGCCCCTGTAGCGGTCGGCGCGCGCTGCACAGGCATTCCGTCAGGGTGCCGAGGTGCGAGGCCGCGCGGACAGCGCAGCACGGTTGCTGCGGGCTGTGCGCGCGGCCTCGCACGTTCCGGGCGGCATCGCGCCTGTGTGCCGCCCCCGGGACCGGAGACCGGAATCCAGGGCCGCCCAGAAGGGCGCTGCCCCGGCCCCTGCCGGCCGCCCGCACCGCCGGGTATGCCATCCCGCCGCCCGGGCCCCCGCGGGACCGCCGAGGGGCTGCCACGCCCCCGGCGGCTTCCCGACGGCCACGTCCGGATGAGTCCAGGCGGTCGGCCGGGCCGTCCCGACGCGCACCCGCCGGCCCGGCGGCCGTGATCGAATCGCCGTCCCCGAAACGGTTTCAGAAGGCGTCCAAAAGCGTAAAGTCCACTCATGGACCGCCGCATTTTCGGGCTGGAGAACGAGTACGGTGTCACCTGCACGTTCCGGGGGCAGCGGCGCCTGTCCCCGGACGAAGTGGCGCGCTACCTCTTCCGCCGTGTCGTCTCGTGGGGCCGCAGCAGCAATGTGTTCCTGCGCAATGGCGCCCGCCTCTATCTGGACGTCGGTTCGCACCCGGAGTATGCCACTCCCGAGTGTGACGACGTCACCGAACTGGTCACTCACGACAAGGCCGGTGAACGCATCCTCGAGGGCCTGCTGGTGGACGCCGAGCGGCGTCTGCACGAGGAGGGCATCGCCGGGGACGTCTACCTCTTCAAGAACAACACCGACTCGGCCGGCAACTCCTACGGCTGCCATGAGAACTATCTTGTGGCACGGCACGGGGAGTTCTCCCGGCTGGCGGACATCCTGATCCCGTTCCTGGTCACCCGGCAGCTGATCTGCGGGGCCGGCAAGGTGCTGCAGACCCCGCGCGGAGCGGTGTTCTGCGTCAGCCAGCGGGCGGAGCACATCTGGGAGGGCGTCAGCTCGGCGACCACCCGCTCCCGCCCCATCATCAACACCCGGGACGAGCCGCACGCGGACGCCGAGCGCTACCGCAGGCTCCATGTCATCGTCGGCGACTCCAACATGTCGGAGACCACCACCCTGCTCAAGGTGGGCGCCACCGACCTGGTGCTGCGCATGATCGAGGCCGGCACGGTGATGCGCGACCTCACCCTGGAGAACCCCATCCGGGCGATCCGCGAGGTCAGCCATGACCTCAGCGGCCGCCGCCAGGTCAGGCTGGCCAACGGCCGGGAGGCCTCCGCCCTGGAGATCCAGGAGGAGTACTACGCCAAGGCGGTGGAGTTCGCCGAGCGGCGCGGCATCCGCACCGGCACCGTGGAGCGGGTGCTGGACCTGTGGGGCCGCACCCTGGACGCGGTCCGCACGGAGGACCTCGCCAAGGTCGGCACCGAGATCGACTGGGTCATGAAGCACCAGCTGATCGAGCGCTACCGGGAGAAGAACGGCATGTCGATGTCCCACCCCCGGGTGGCGCAGATCGACCTCGCCTACCACGACATCCACCGCCGCCGGGGCCTGTTCTACCTGCTGCAGAACCGCGGACAGGCCGAGCGGGTCACCACCGACCTCAAGACCTTCCAGGCCAAGTCGGTGCCGCCGCAGACCACCCGGGCCAGGCTGCGGGGCGATTTCATCCGCCGGGCCCAGGAGCAGCGGCGGGACTTCACGGTCGACTGGGTGCATCTGAAGCTCAACGACCAGGCGCAGCGCACCGTCCTGTGCAAGGACCCCTTCCGCTCGGTGGACGAGCGGGTGGACAAGCTGATCGCCGGTATGTGACCGGCCGCCGGACCGGTGATCGGAAGGAATGACCGATCACCGGTCCGGCGGAGTGCGGGCGTCCGCCTGCCCGGGGTTGCGGGACGTCGGGTCCTATGGTGTCGGGAGAGTCCGGACCACCGATGTGACCGACCGTGAGGAACCTCGTGCGCCCCTTCGCCGCACTGCTCGTCCTGCCGCTCCTGGTAATCACCGGGTGCAGCAGCGACGGCGGCTCCAAGACCCCCAGTTCCCCCTCGCCCTCCGCGTCCGCCTCGGCGCAACCGGTGCCGACGCCGGTCTCCTCGGCGTCGCCGATGCCCACCGTCTCGGGTACGGCCGGGCAGAAGGCCGACATCACGATTCCCTCCGGCCGGCCCAGCGGCAAGTTCGTGGTCTCCACGGTCACCGAGGGCACCGGGGCCGTGGTCCGTACGTCGGACTGGGTGACCATCGACTACAGCGCCAAGGACTGGACGACCGGCAAGACCGTGCCCAGCTCCTACGACAAGGGGCAGAAGCCGCAGCTGTACCAGGCCGGGACGGGCCAGCTGATCCCCGCCTTCGACTCCAGCGTGGTGGGCCGCAAGGTGGGCAGCCGGGTCCTGGTGGTGGCGCCGCCCGCGGCGGCCTTCGGCAGCAAGGGCAGCACCGCGCTGGGCGTGGGCCCCGACGACACCCTGGTCTTTGTGGTGGACATCCTGCAGTCGGTACCGCAGGACACCGTGCTGACCGGGCACAGCATCCCGCCGCCGGCCGGCATGCCGCAGGTGAAGGACAACGGCAAGAAGGCCGCGACCATCACCGTCCCCAAGGGCCAGGCGCCGCCGACCACGCTGAAGAGCGCGGTGCTGATCAAGGGCAACGGGCCCAAGGTCACCTCGGGGCAGACCATCGTCGCCCAGTACACGGGCGCGCTCTGGTCGACCGGGCAGAACTTCGACTCCTCCTGGGACCACGGCGGTGCCACCGCCTTCCAGATCGGCACCGGCAACGTCATCAAGGGCTGGGACCAGGGGCTGGTGGGGCAGACCGTCGGCAGCCGGGTGCTGCTGGTGATCCCGCCGTCGCTGGGCTACGGGGACCAGGCCCAGGACAAGATCCCGGCCAAGTCGACGCTCGTCTTCGTCATCGACATCCTCCAGGCTGTGTGACCTCGACCGGTCGCCCGAGGACCGGATTTTCAGGGAGACCTGACATACTGCTGCCGCTCTGCGCAGCAGTAAGCGAGGAACGGCGAATTGGGGAGTCATGTCTGAGAACGCGCCGGGCCCGGGTGACCCCCGCCGGACCAGCGACCCGGCCGCCCTGCGGCCGGGCGGGGTCCTGGGCGGGACGGGCGAGTCGATAGTGGTCCAGAAGCCTGAGACGGGTCGCCGGGTGGCGCCGCCCGTCGAGGAGGACAAGCCGGAGGTGTTCGCCTCCAATGTGCGGCGCACCTCCTCGTCCCAGGCCGGGTACGACGAGGCGCCCGCCTCGGTGGGCCGGCTCGGCGTGGTCCTGGGGACCGTGCTCGCCGTGCTGCTGGTGGGCAGCGGTATCACCCTGTGGCTGGCCAACCGGCCGGACGACAGCAAGCCGGCCGCCGACGCGGCGCCGACGGCCGCCGCGGACTCGCCCGCGCCCTCGGCCTCGGCGGAGCCCACGGTGCCGCCGATCAAGGACAACGCGGCGGTGCTGCCCACGGTCTCCGGTGCCACCGGCAAGAAGGCCGACATCGCGGTGCCCAAGCAGCAGTCCGACGGCTCCTTCGTGGTGAAGACCCTCAATGAGGGCACCGGCGCGGTGGTGAAGAAGAACGACTGGGTCACCGTCGACTACACCGCCAAGGACTGGACGACCGGCAAGACCATCCCCAGCTCCTACGACAAGGGCGGCCAGCCGCAGCTGTTCCAGGCCGGGGCCGGCGAGCTGATCGCGGCGCTGGACAGCAGTGTCGCGGGCCGCAAGGTGGGCAGCCGGGTCCTGGTGGTGGCGCCGCCCGCGGCGGCCTTCCGCGACCAGGGCAACTCCCAGCTGGGCATCGGTGCCAAGGACACCCTGATCTTCGTGGTGGACATCGTCCGCTCCCTCGACCCGGGCGCGACCGTCACCGGCACCCCGGCTGCGGCCCCCTCGGACATGCCCCAGGTGAAGGACAACGGCAAGAAGGCCGCGGAGATCACGGTCCCCAAGGGCGTCGCCGCGCCCAAGACGCTGAAGAGCGCGGTGCTGATCAAGGGCACCGGGCCCAAGGTCACCAGCGGCCAGAAGGTGGTCGTCCAGTACACCGGCCTGCTCTACAGCAACGGCAAGAAGTTCGACTCCTCGCTGGACCACGGCTCGGCCTTCAGCTTCACCACCGGCGGCGGCCAGGTCATCCAGGGCTGGGACAAGGGCCTGGTCGGCCAGACCGTCGGCAGCCGGGTCGAGCTGGTGATCCCGCCGTCGCTGGGTTACGGCGATCAGGCACAGACCGGGATTCCGGCCAAGTCGACGCTGGTCTTCGTCGTGGACATCCTGGACGCGGGGTAAGAATGACCGGGCGGCCGCCCCGGTGGCGGCCGCCCGAACGCACCGACGAGCCCCGGATCCGCCGGGGCCATGGAAAGAGGCAATGTGAGCATCGAGAAGCCGCTGGTGGACTTCCCGGGCGGTGAGCCGCCGGCCGAGCTGCAGATCCGCGACATCTGGGTGGGCGACGGCCCCGAGGCCAAGCCTGGCCAGACCGTCGAGGTCCACTACGTGGGCGTGGCCTTCAGCACCGGCGAGGAGTTCGACGCCAGCTGGAACCGTAACCAGACGTTCCGCTTCCCGTTGGGTGGCGGCCGCGTCATCAAGGGCTGGGACCAGGGTGTCGTGGGTATGAAGGTCGGCGGCCGCCGCGAGCTGGTCATCCCGGCCCACCTGGCCTACGGCAACCAGAGCCCCACCCCGGCCATCAAGCCCGGTGAGACGCTGATCTTCGTGGTGGACCTGCTGTCGGTCTGACCTCGACGATTCCGCCGCCGCCCCCCGGTCCGCCGGGGGGCGGCGCGCGTTGCGGGCAACCCCCGCGCACCCGAGCCGACTTCACCACCGGACCAGGTTTCGCAGCTCGCGCCGGTGACGGTACGGTCGAGGCGCCGGACAGCGTCCGTCCGGCACGCGCCCGCCCTCCGACTAGGAGACCGGGGCGCACTCGTAGCACATCGGAAGGGTCAGCGATGGCGATCGCCAAGGCAGAGCGGCTGATGAACCTCGCGCTGTGCCTGATGAACACCAGGCGCCCGCTCTCCAAGAAGGAGCTGCGGGACTCCGTCGAGGCCTACCGGGAGGCGTCCGCAGCCGGCAGTGAAGAGGCCTTCAACCGGATGTTCGAGCGGGACAAGGACGACCTCCGGGAGCTCGGCCTGGTCATCGACGTCGACGAGTCCTCCCTGGACGGCGAGGTCGGCTATGTCGCCCGCCGCGACCGCAACCGGCTGCCCGAGATCGCGCTGGACGCCGAGGAGGCCGCCGCCCTCAGCCTCGCCGCCCGGGTCTGGCAGCAGGCCCGGCTGGCCGGCGCCGCCAGCGGCGCCCTGCAGAAGCTCCGCGCCGCCGGCATCCCCTTCGAGGAGGCCGCCGACCGCGAGCACACCGCCCTGGAGCCCCGCATCCCGGCCCGCGAGGCCGCCTTCGAGCCGCTGCTGCTCGCCGCCCGCGACCGCCGCCCGGTCACCTTCGAGTACCGCAAGGCCGGCGCCGTCCGCGCCGAGCAGCGCAGCGTGGAGCCCTGGGCCCTGGAGTGCTGGCACGGCCACTGGTACGTGGCCGGCTGGGACCGCGACCGCAAGGACGCCCGGGTCTTCCGGCTCAGCCGCATCACCGGCCGGGTCCGCACCCGGTCAGGCGGATTCACCGCGGACATCCCCGACCATGTCGACGTACGGGAGAACGTCGCCCGCTTCGCCGGCGAGGGAGCCACCGCCACCGCCCGGATCAGGCTGCGCCGCGGGGCCGCCTTCCCGCTGCGTGCCAAGGCGGTGGCCAGCGATCCGGTGGACGCCGACTGGGACGAGTTGGAGATCCCCTACGGCTACGGCCTCGGCGCCTGGCTGGCCGAGTTCGGCGCCGACGTGGTGGTGCTCGGCCCCGACGACCTGCGCGCCGACGTGGTGGCCAGGCTGCGCGCCGTGGCCGGCCACGACACCGACCAGACCGCCACCCAGGGAGCCCAGCGGTGAGCAACGCCATCGACCAGACCCGCCGGATGCTCTCCCTGGTGACCTATCTGCGGGAACGCCCAGGCGCCCGGGTCGGCGAGGTCGCCCGCGCCTTCGGCATCACCGAGCAGGAGCTGATCGGCGACCTCAATGTGCTGCCCATGTGCGGCACCTCCTTCCGCGGCGGCGACCTGCTGGACATCGACACCGACGGTGAGCGCATCTGGTGGCACAACGTCGACGACGTCGCCCAGCCGCTGCGGCTCGCCGCCGACGAGGCGACCGCCCTGCTGGTGGCCGCCCGCGCCGTCGCCGGACTGCCCGGACTGCGGGAGCGCGACCGGCAGGCGCTCACCCGGGCCGTCGCCAAGATCGAGTCCTCGGCCGGCGAGAGCGCCCAGGGCAGCGCCCGGGTCGGGGTCACCTTCGAGGCCGAGGGCCATGTCTTCGCGGACGTCGACCGGGCGCTGTCCGAGCGCCGCCGGCTGTGGCTGCGCTACTACTCCTACGGTCGTGGCGGCATGACCGAGCGCGAGGTGGACCCCATCCGCATGGTCACCGAGGGTCACACCTATCTGGAGGCCTGGTGCCGGGTCTCCGAGGGCCGGCGGATGTTCCGCCTGGACCGGGTCGCCGACCTCAAGGTGCTGGACGCCCCGGCCGACCCGCCGCCGCTGGAGCTGCGGGACCTCTCGGAGGGCCTGGTACGCCCCGCCGCGGACGACCCCGAGGTGGTGCTGGAGGTCGGCCCCGCGGGCCGCTGGGTCACCGAGTACTACGCGCACGACGAGGCGGTCGAGCTTCCGGACGGCGGGCTGCGTATCACCCTGCGCACCCCGGACCCCTCCGGGCTGCGCCGTCTGGCACTGCGGCTCGGCCGCGACGGGCGCATCGTCGCCCCCGCGGACCTCGCGGAGCAGGCCCGCGCCACTGCGGGGGAGGCGCTGGCCGCCTATGGTCCCGAGGCACCGGAGCAGACCCCGGCGGAGAGCTGACCGGCACCGAGAGGTGACGGGGGCGGGGCCCGCAGGGTCCGGAGAGGAACGGTACGCGGTGGCCACCACCACGCGTTTCAAGGCGTTCTGCACGGAGTGCCGCAACAAGGTGGAGCTGGGGGCCGAGGCGCTGCGCCTGGCCGTCGGCCGCACCCGCGAGCGCACCTTCTACAGCTTCACCTGCCCCGAGTGCGGGGCGGCGGTGCGCAAGCCTGCAGGTGAGCGCATCGTCGACGCCCTGACCGGCGCCGGCGTCTCCACCATGCGGCTGCACGCCGGCCAGTAGTGGCCACATCGGGCCACGGACCGGACGGTGCCGAGGACGGCCGCGGTGGTCCGGCTCGCCGCGGCAGCCGAAGTGCCCCGGTCCCTCGCCCGACGCTCAGGAGCCCCGGGCCGGCGCCCGGGTCGGGGGGCGCCGTGCGGGGCGGACGGTAGGCTCTGGACATGCCATGGATGATCGTAGGGGCCACCGGACTGGCCACTGCCGGGCTGCTGGTGCTGGGCTGGCTGGGGATCCGGGTCTGGCTGGACGTACGGCGCCTGGCCCGCGAGGTGGACACCGCCTCCCGCGCGGTGGCCAGGGCCGCCGCCGGCCTGGAGAAGGCCGCCGCCCCGCTCGCGGACGCCCTCGCCGCCGGTACGGCCGGCGCCGGACGCCGTCCGACCGCCGAAAGCTGACCCTCGTGCAGCGGGCGATACGGCGTTAGGCTCAGTGAGCGGCCCTTGAATGTGCGGTGGGGGCCGTCGCCGCGCAGACCGCGGGGGGTTGCCTTCCGTTCAGCACCTCAGGCTACGATCGCCCGCAGGAGTTGCACGGGGTCAGGTGGTCCCACTGCTCCCGCGCCCGGTCGGTACGGGCACACAAACCCTGAACGCCGCCTCGCTGAGAAGGTAGTCGCTTATGTTTGGCAGGCTCGGAGCACCCGAGATCATTCTCATTCTTGTGGTCGTCGTGCTGCTGTTCGGCGCCAAGCGGCTCCCCGACATGGCCCGGTCCCTCGGCCAGTCGCTGCGGATCCTCAAGAGCGAGACCAAGGCCATGAAGACCGACGGCTCGGCCGACGCCGCCCCGGCGGAGCGCACGGCCGACGCCGCCCCGGCGGCGCCCAAGACCATCCAGGCCGCCCCCGGTGACTCCACCGGTGCCCGCCCGGTCGGTGAGACCGCGACGGCCCCCGCGCAGGAGCGGGACTCCGCGCAGCGCTGAGCCGGCGCACCACACGCACCACCAGCTGAACGCGAGGGGCCGCCCCCCCGCTCGACGAGCCGAGGACCGGGGTTGCTGAAGTCTGCCAAGCCGCCGAAGGATCCCGAGGGGCGGATGTCCCTCGGGGACCACCTCCGTGAGCTCCGCAACCGCCTGGTCAAGGCGGTCGGTGCGATCCTGGTGGTCACCATCGTCGCGGCGTTCTTCTACCGCAACCTGATCGACTTCCTGATCCATCCGCTCGACGGCTGCGCCGCCAAGATGAACGGCGGCACCGGCGGCGAGAAGTGCATCATCGCGGTCACCAACCTGCTGTCGCCGTTCGGCCTCGCCATCAAGGTGTCGCTCACCGCAGGTCTGGTGATCGCCAGCCCGGTCTGGCTCTACCAGCTGTGGGCGTTCATCGCGCCGGGGCTGCACCGCCACGAGAAGAAGTACAGCCTCTTCTTCCTGGGCCTCGGCATCCCGCTCTTCCTCGGCGGCGCCTGGTTCGCCTACGAGATCCTGCCGACCACCGTGGCGACCCTGCAGTCCTTCACCCCGCACAACGCCACCAACATCCAGAACGTCGACGACTTCCTGAACATCGCCACCAGGATGGTCCTGGTCTTCGGCATCTCCTTCGAGCTGCCGCTGATCCTGATGATGCTCAACTTCGGCGGGGTCCTCAGCGCCCGCCGCATGATCGGCTGGTGGCGCGGCATGGTCATGGGCATCACCCTGTTCACCGCCATCGCCACGCCCACCACCGACCCGGTGAGCATGCTGCTGCTGGCGCTGCCGATCCTGGTGCTGTACATCATCGCCTGCGTGGTCTCCTGGCTGAACGACCGGCGCCGCGCCCGCGCCCGGGACGCCGACCCCAACTCCCACCTCAGCGACGAGGAGGCGTCCAGCCTGGACCTCGCCCCGGCCCCGGTGGAGCCCACCCAGCCCGTCGACGAGGTCCAGCCGGTCGACGCCTCCGCCGCCCCGGCGGGCGGCGGCGGCAAGCTCGACGACATCACCTGATCCCTCCCGTCACCCTTCCTCCCCTGCGGCTGCCCGCAGCGTCCCCCGCCGGCCGGCCTCCCGCGGCCCCCAGGAGGCACAGCAATGGCCGACTTCGAGCCGCGCCACCGCGTCTGTGTGCAGGAGCGGCTGCGCGACCAGGTCGCGCGGGCGCTGCGCGCCGCCCTGGCGGCCGGTGAGCTGGAGCCGGGGGTCCTGTACTCGGCCCCCGTGCTGGCGGCCCGCTACGGCGTCTCCGCCACCCCGGTCCGCGAGGCCATGCTCGACCTGGTGCGGGAGGGGCTGGTGGAGACCGTCCGCAACAAGGGGTTCCGGGTCACCGCCGTCAGCGAGCACGACCTGGACGAGATCGCGGAGATCCGGGCGCTGCTGGAGGTCCCCACCGTGGGGCGGGTCCTCGGCGCCGCAGGGCCGGAGCAACTCGCGGCGCTCCGTCGGCTGGCCGAGGAGGCCGCAGCCGCCGCCCGCGAAGGCGACCGATGCGGCTATCTCGATGCGGACCACCGCTTCCATCTGGCGCTGCTCGCCTCCGCCGGCAACGCCCGGCTGGTCCGGCTCGCCGACGACCTGCGCCGCCGCGCCCTGCCGCCGGCCGGCGCCCGGCCCGCCGCGGACCTGGTCGCCGCCGCCCGCGACCACCTGGAGCTGCTGGACCTCGCCGCGGCGGGCGACATCGCCGGAGCCGAGCAGTGCCTGCGCCGCCACCTGGACCGCGACCGGTCCGACCGGGCCCCGCAGGCGGCCGCGGCGGTCCCCGGCGCCCGTACCAAAAACCCTGCTATCGATGTCGGTGCCGACGGGTAACCTCTGGCTTGAGATGCTCCTTCACCACACCGACCACACCCGCTGCGCCCCGGCGCCGGCCCAGGCCGACGCGGCCCCGCAGCCGCAGGCGCCGCCGTATGCGCTCCCGTCCAGCCCCAGCGGGCAGCACTCCCACGGGAAGAAGAGGTGACGCCGATGAGCAGCGCCGTCCCCACCGATCCGCAGAGTCCCGCGGAGAGTGACCCGGAGAGCCTGACACCCGCCGAGCGCTACGCGGCGGCCAAGCGCCGCGCCAAGGAGCAGGCGTCCGCCCTGTACGGGTTCCGGGATCTCTACGACTTTCCGCTGGACCCCTTCCAGATCGAGGCCTGCCAGGCGCTGGAGGGCGGCCGGGGCGTCCTGGTCGCGGCACCGACCGGCTCGGGCAAGACCATCGTCGGGGAGTTCGCCGTCCACCTGGCCCTGCGCGAGGGCCGCAAGTGCTTCTACACCACCCCCATCAAGGCCCTCTCCAACCAGAAGTACGCCGACCTGGTCAAGCGCTACGGCGCCGCCAAGGTCGGTCTGCTGACCGGGGACAACACGGTCAACGGCGACGCCCCTGTGGTGGTGATGACCACCGAGGTGCTGCGCAACATGCTCTACGCCGGCTCGCAGACGCTGAACGGCCTCGGCTATGTGGTCATGGACGAGGTGCACTACCTCGCCGACCGCTTCCGCGGCGCGGTCTGGGAGGAGGTCATCATCCACCTCCCCGAGTCCGTCACCCTGGTCTCCCTGTCGGCGACCGTCTCCAACGCCGAGGAGTTCGGCGACTGGCTGGACACCGTCCGCGGCGGCACCACCGTGATCGTCTCCGAGCACCGCCCCGTGCCGCTCTGGCAGCATGTGCTGGCCGGCAACCGGATGTACGACCTCTTCACCACCGGCCGCAACCAGCAGCAGGCCGACGGAGGGCGCGGTCGTGAGCCGCGGCCCCCGGCCAAGGACGTCAACCCGGAGCTGGTGCGCCTCGCCCGCTCCGAGCAGGACCGCCGGGCGGACCGTTTCGCCCGGGGCCGCGGGCGGTCCATGCCGAGCGGCCGCCCGGGCCGCGCCTGGACCCCCAGCCGGGTCGAGGTCATCGACCGGCTGGACTCCGAGGGCCTGCTGCCCGCCATCACCTTCATCTTCAGTCGCGCCGGCTGCGAGGCGGCGGTGCAGCAGTGCCTGGCCTCCGGGCTGCGGCTCAACAACGACGCCGACCGGGCCAGGGTCCGGGCGCTGGTCGAGGAGCGCACCGCGGCCATCCCCGACGAGGACCTGCACGTCCTGGGCTACTTCGAGTTCCTGGACGCACTGGAGCGCGGCATAGCCGCCCACCACGCCGGCATGCTGCCCACCTTCAAGGAGGTGGTGGAGGAGCTCTTCGTCCAGGGCCTGGTGAAGGCGGTCTTCGCCACCGAGACCCTGGCGCTGGGCATCAACATGCCGGCCCGCTCGGTGGTGATGGAGAAGCTCGTCAAGTGGAACGGCGAGTCGCACGCCGACATCACCCCCGGTGAGTACACCCAGCTCACCGGGCGTGCCGGACGCCGGGGCATCGACGTCGAGGGCCATGCGGTGGTGCTCTGGCAGCGCGGTCTGGACCCGGCCGCGCTGGCCGGTCTGGCCGGCACCCGTACCTATCCGCTGAAGTCCTCCTTCAAGCCGTCGTACAACATGGCGGTCAACCTGGTCTCCCAGTTCGGCCGGCACACCTCCCGCGAGCTGCTGGAGACCTCCTTCGCCCAGTTCCAGGCCGACCGCTCGGTGGTCGGCATCGCCCGCCAGGTGCAGCGCAACGAGGAGGGCCTGGAGGGCTACCGCGAGGCGATGACCTGCCACCTGGGCGACTTCGACGAGTACGCCGCGCTGCGCCGCGCGCTCAAGGACCGGGAGAACGAGCTGGCCCGGGAGGGCACCGCACAGCGCCGGGCCTCGGCCGTCGACTCCATCGAGAAGCTGCGTCCGGGCGATGTCATCCATGTCCCGGCCGGCAAGTTCTCCGGCCTGGCCCTGGTCATCGACCCCGGCCTGCCCCCGCAGGGCAGGGGCGGCCACCGTCCCGAGTTCCAGGACGGGCCGCGCCCGGTGGTGCTCACCGCGGAGCGGCAGGTCAAGCGGCTGGCCATGATCGACTTCCCGGTGCCGGTGGAGCCGGTGGAGCGGATGCGCATCCCCAAGTCCTTCAACCCGCGCAGCCCGCAGTCCCGCCGGGACCTGGCCTCCGCCCTGCGCACCAAGGCCGGGCACATCGAGCCCCAGCGCCACCGCAGGGGCCGCGCCGCGGCCGCCGACGACCCGGAGATCACCCGGCTGCGGGCAGAGCTGCGGCAGCACCCCTGCCACGGCTGCGACCAGCGGGAGGACCACGCCCGCTGGGCCGAGCGCTTCCACCGCCTCCAGCGGGACACCGGCCAGCTGGAGCGTCGGATGCGGTCGCGCACCCACACCATCGCCCGCACCTTCGACCGGGTCTGCGGACTCCTCACCGACCTCGGCTACCTCGAGGGCGACACGGTCACCGGCGACGGCAAGCGGCTCGCCCGGCTCTACGGCGAACTGGACCTGCTGGCCTCCGAGTGCATCCGCGAGGGCGTCTGGAAGGGGCTGGGGCCCGCCGAACTGGCCGCCTGCGCTTCAGCGCTGGTCTATGAGGCACGGCAGTCCGACGACGCGGCGACCCCGCGGGTGCCGGAGGGCAGGTCCAAGGCGGCGCTGGGCGAGATGGTGCGGCTCTGGGGCCATCTGGACGCGCTGGAGGAGCAGCACCGGCTCAACACCGCCGAGGGCGTGGGACAGCGCGAGCCTGATCTGGGCTTCGCCTGGGCCGCCTACCGCTGGGCCTCGGGGCACGGCCTCGACGCGGTGCTGCGGGACGCCGACATGCCGGCCGGCGACTTCGTCCGCTGGACCAAGCAGCTGATCGACGTGCTGGGGCAGATCCAGGACGCGGCCGGTGACGACCAGGAGTTGCGTACCGCCGCCCGCAAGGCGGTGGACGCGCTGCGGCGCGGGGTCATCGCCTACTCCTCGGTGGGCTGACCCGGCCACCCGGACAACGCCGCACGGGCGGCCTCGCCCGGACGGTGCCGCACAGGCGACCCACAGGCGACCCACAGGCGACCCACAGGCCGACCCCGGCCGGGCAGCAGCCCGGCCGGGGTCGGCCGTCGTGCGGCGGGTGGAGCCGCGCGACCGGCCCTCCGTGGCACCTGCCGTGCACGCGCAGCCCGCAGCGGGGTGGGTCCGTCACTGCCTGGTGGCGGCGAGATAGCCGCGCCAGCCGCCGTGCGCGGTGATGTCCGGGGCGTCGCCCAGCGCGGCGGGTTCGCAGAGGAAACCGGGTACGCAGGAGCCGTCCGCGAGCCGCACCGGCCCCAGCGCCATCGGTGCGGGCAGGGCACAGAGCAGCGCGCCCAGCGAGGCCGCGGGGAGTTCCCAGACCTCGGCCTCCAGGGACGCTCCGCCGGTGGCGACCCGGACCAGCCCGGGCTTGGGCGGCACCGTGTCCAGCAGATGCATCCGGTACTCCGGGGCCGTGGTGGCGGCCGAGACCAGCCGCGCGCCCAGGGCCAGCAGCTGACCGTTGAGCGGCTGGCCGGTCAGATGGGCGCCGACCACGGCCAGCCGGGCCGGCGCAGGAGTGGTGAGCAGCCGGGCCACGGCCGCCAGCCGGTGCTCGGTGGCGGCCGGGCCGACCAGCATCACCCCGAACGGGCCCCCGCCGTCCACCCGGCCCGCCGGGACGGCCAGGGCGCAGAGGTCCAGCAGATTGGTGGAGTTGGTGAAGCGGCCCAGCCGGGCGTTGGCACCGAGCGGGTCGGCTGCCACCTCGGCGAGGGTGGGATGGCCGGGAGTGGTGGGCAGCAGCAGTGCGTCGGCGTCGCCAAGGGCGGCCATGGCCTCGCCGCGCAGTCGTTCCAGTTCCGCCAGATCGGCCAGCAGCCGGTGGGCGGGGATGTCGCGGGCCGCGGTGATGACCGCCGCGACGGTGGGGTCGAGCTCCGCCGTACCGATGTGTTTGTCGATAAAGTCACCCACGGCTGTGTAGCGCTCCGCCACAAAGGCGCCCCCGTAGAGCATCGCGGCCACCGTCGAGAACGGCTCCAGGTCCACCTCCACCAGGGACGCCCCCGCCACGGCCAGCCGCTCCGCGGCCGCCAGGAACGCCTGCGCCCAGCCGTCGTCCAGCTCGCCCAGCTGCGCCACCGGCGGCACCGCCACCCGCCACGGCCCCGGCCGCCGCACCGGAGCGGCCCGTACCCCGGCCGGATCCGCCAGCAGGGCGAACGCCTGCTCGGCGGCGTCCAGCGTGCGGGCGAAGACGCTGACGCAGTCCAGGCTGCGGCAGGCCGGCACCACGCCCTCGGCGGAGACCGCACCCCGGGTCGGCTTGAGGCCCACAATGCCGTTGAACGCGGCCGGCACCCGCCCCGACCCCGCCGTGTCGGTGCCCAGCGCCAGATCGGCGATCCCCAGCGCCACCGCCACCGCGGAACCGGAGCTGGAACCGCCGGCCACCCGCTGCGGATCGTGGACGCTGTGCACCGCCCCGTACGGACTGCGGGTGCCGACCAGCCCGGTGGCGAACTGGTCGAGGTTGGTGGTGCCCAGCACCACCGCCCCGGCCGCCCGCAGCCGCGCCACCGCCGGTGCGTCCCGCTCCGGCCGGTAGGCGTACGAGGGGCAGCCGGCCGTGGTGGGCAGCCCCGCCACATCGATGTTGCCCTTGACGGCCAGCACCGTGCCCGCCAGCGGCAGCCGCTCGCCCGCCGCCACCCGGGCATCCAGCCGCTGCGCCTCCGCCACCGCCTCCTCCAGGGGGCGCAGACCGATCCAGATCTCCGGCCGGGCCACCTGCTCATTGCGCCGGTAGGCCTCGCGGACCCGCTCCTCCACGCTGCCGGTCATGCGGCCTCCTCCTCGTCCAGCGCAGGTGCCAGGACCACCAGGGGAGCACCTGCGTCCACCTGGTCGCCGGGCCGCACCAGCACCTCGGTGACCACCCCGTCCTGGGGCGCCTCCACCGCCGACTCCATCTTCATGGCCTCCACCGCCAGCAGCGGCCGGCCCTGCTCCACCCGGTCCCCGACCGCCACCTGCACCTTCCAGACGCTCGCGGTGAACCGGGCGGTCACCACCGCTCCGCCCGCCGGCGCGTTGACCTGCTGCGGGGCGGCGGGCGCGGAGTCCGCCGCGTGTTCGGCCCGGGTGAACTCCCCGGCGTCCTCCCACGCCTGCCGCTCGGCGGCGAACGACGTCGCCTGCCGCTCCCGGAACGCCGCGATCTCCGAGGCGTTGTCGGCCAGGAACCGCAGATGGTCGGCGAGCGCGAACTCGCCCTCCTCCACCTTGAGCTCCAGCCGCCCGGCCGCCATGTCGGCCCGCATCTCCAGCAGCTCCTCGGCGCTCACCGGATACCAGCGGATCCGGTCGAAGAAGCGCAGCAGCCAGGGTGCCCCCGGCTGGAACGGGCCGCGCTGCTGCCAGCCCGACCACACCTGCACGGTGCGGCCGACGAACTGGTAGCCGCCGGGGCCCTCCATGCCGTAGACGCAGAGGTAGGCGCCGCCGATGCCCACCGAGTTCTCCGCGGTCCAGGTGCGGGCCGGGTTGTACTTGGTGGTGACCAGCCGGTGCCGTGGGTCCAGCGGGGTGGCCACGGGCGCTCCGAGGTAGACGTCGCCCAGCCCCAGCACCAGGTACTCGGCGTCGAAGACCGTGCGGTAGACGTCCTCCACCGACTCCAGGCCGTTGATCCGCCGGATGAACTCGATGTTCCAGGGGCACCAGGGCGCGTCGTCGCGTACGCCCGCCATATAGCGGGCGATGGCCTCCCGGGTCGCCGGGTCGTCCCAGGAGAGCGGCAGATGCACGGTGCGGCTGGGCACCCGCAGCTCGCCGGTGGGGGGCAGCTCCGCCTCCACCTGGCGCACCGCGTCCAGCAGCCGGCCGACCGGCAGCACCTCAGGGTCGGTGTGCACCTGGAGCGAGCGGATGCCGGGGGTCAGGTCCCGTACGCCCGGCAGCCGTTCTGCGGCCAGCCGCTCGGCCAGGGCGTGCACCCGCATCCGCAGGGCCAGGTCCAGCTGCATCGGCCCGTACTCGACCAGCAGATTGTCGTCGCCGCTGCGCCGGTAGGTGACGCTCGGCCGGCCGGCGGTCTCCGGCAGCCGGGCCAGCACTCCGCCGTCGCCGACCGGAGGCCGGCAAGCCATCGGCGCGGCGGCGGGGGAGTGGCGCAGTGCGGCGGCGGCCTCCAGGGTGACCGGGACGAACCGCACGCTGTCCCCGGGCCGCAGCTGGCCCAGCTTCCACCGCTGCCCGGTGACCACGGTGGCGGGGCAGACGAAGCCGCCCAGCGACGGACCGTCAGGTCCCAGCAGCACCGGCATGTCCCCGGTGTAGTCGACGGCGCCGACGGAGTACGGGGTGTCATGGATGTTGGAGGGGTGCAGCCCGGCCTCGCCGCCGTCGGTGCGCGCCCAGGCGGGCCGCGGGCCCACCAGCCGCACCCCGGTGCGGGCGCTGTTGAAGTGCACCTTCCAGTCCGCGGCGTAGAACTCCTCGATGTCCGCCTCGGTGAAGAACTCCGGGGCGGCGTGCGGCCCCTCCGCGGCGCCGATCTCCCAGCGGTCGGTGAAGGCCGGCCGCAGCTGCGGCGGTACGCACCCGGCGCCGGACCGGACCGCCCCGCCGTGCAGCACATCCCCGGCGCGCAGCGCCCGTCCGCCGTGGCCGCCGAAGCCGCCCAGGGTGAAGGTGGCGGCGCTGCCCAGGAAGTCCGGTACCTCCAGGCCGCCCGCCACCAGCAGATAGCTGCGCAGCCCCGCGGCCTCCGGCGCCGCGATGTCCAGTACGGACCCGGCCGGCACCTGCACGGCCTCCCACTGCGGCACGGGTGCGCCGTCCAGGGTGACCCGCACCGGGGCGCCGGTGACACAGACGGTGGCCGCCGCGGTGAAGCGCAGCGCCGGCCCCTCCAGGGTGCACTCCAGTCCGGGGGCGCCCTCGGGGTTGCCGAGTGCCGTGTTGCCCAGCCGGAAGGAGAGGTCGTCCATCGGCCCGCAGGGCGGCACGCCCACATGCCAGTAGCCGGTGCGGCCCGGCCAGTCCTGCACGGTGGTGAGGGTCCCGGCGCGGACCACCTCGATCCGCGCGGTGGGGTCGGCGATCCCGGCGAGGGTGGCGGTGGTGTGCCCGGCGTCGCGTACCAGGGGGTCCGCGGCGGCGGCCCGCAGCAGTCCGAGGTTGGTCTCGATGCCGTCGACCCGGGTCTGCGCGAGGGCGCTGTCCAGCCGGTCCAGGGCGTCCCCGCGGTCCTCGCCGTGCACCACCACCTTGGCCAGCAGCGGGTCATAGGCGGTGGTGACCTCGGTGCCGGTCTCCACCCAGGAGTCCGTCCGCACCCCCTCGGGGAGGACGACCCGGGTGATCCGGCCGGCGCTCGGCCGGTGGCCGTCGGAGGGGTCCTCCGCATAGACGCGGGCCTCCACTGCGTGGCCGTGCGGGGCGGGCGGTTGCCGGACCACCGAGCGGTCGCCCTGGGCCAGCCGCAGCATCCACTCCACCAGGTCGACGCCGTAGATCGCCTCGGTGACCGGGTGCTCCACCTGGAGGCGGGTGTTGACCTCCAGGAAGTACGCCTCCTCGCGGGCGGCGTCATAGACGTACTCCACGGTCCCGGCCGAGCGGTAGTCCACCGAGGCGCAGAGTGCGGTGGCGGAGGCGGCCAGCCGGTTCCGTACGGCAGCGGGCAGACCGGGGGCGGGGGCCTCCTCCAGGACCTTCTGGTTGCGGCGCTGCAGCGAGCAGTCCCGGTCGCCGAGGGTGACGACCCGGCCGGTGCCGTCGCCGAAGACCTGCACCTCGACATGGCGGGCCCGCTCCACCAGCCGCTCCAGGAAGAGACCGGAGGTGGCGAAGGACGCGGCCGCGGTGCGCTGCACCTGCTCCCAGGCGACGGCCAGCTCGGCGGGGGTGCGGCAGGCGCGCATGCCGATGCCGCCCCCGCCGCCGGTGGCCTTGAGCATCACCGGGTAGCCGATGTCCTCGGCGGCGGCCAGTGCCGTCTCCAGATCGGGGAGCAGACCGGTGCCCGGTGCCAGGGGTACCCCCGCCGCCTCGGCGGCGGCCCGTGCGGTGTGCTTGGCGCCGAAGACCTCCAGCTGGCCGGGGGTCGGGCCGACGAAGGCCAGCCCGGCGGCCTCCACCTCGCGGGCGAAGCCGGCGTCCTCGGAGAGGAAGCCGTAGCCGGGGTGGACGGCGCCCGCGCCGCTGTCCAGTGCGGCCCGCAGCACCAGGTCGGTCCTCAGATAACTGGCCTTGGCAGCCGCGGGACCCAGACGCACCGCATGGTCGGCGAGCCGCACATGGGGCGCCGACCGGTCGGGGTCGGAGAAGACGGCCACCGTACGGATGCCGAGGCGGCGGGCGGTGCGGATGATCCGGGCGGCGATCTCGCCGCGGTTGGCGACCAGCAGGGTGTCGAAGGTCATCGCCGCTCAGCCCTCGGGCTCGGTGACGGTCATCCGCACCGGGGTCGGGTCGAAGCCGTTGCAGGGGTTGTTGATCTGCGGGCAGTTGGAGACCAGCACCAGCACATCGGCCTCCGCCCGCAGGGTGACCCGCAGGCCGGGGGCGGAGATGCCGTCCACGATCCCCAGGGTGCCGTCGGCCTCCACGGGGACATTCATGTACCAGTTGATGTTGGGCACCAGATCGCGCTTGCCCAGGCCCCAACGGGCGCCCTCGGCAAGGAAGTTCTCCACACAGGCGTGCTGCGCCCAGGTGTGGTGGCCGTAGCGCAGGGTGTTGGACTCCTTGCTGCAGGCGCCGCCGATGGTGTCATGGCGGCCGCAGGTGTCCTCCACCACCGTCATCAGCGGGGTGTGCTCACTGGACATCAGCACACTGCCGGTGGTGAGGAAGAGCGAGCCCTGGGCCTGGAGGGTGTCCGGGGCGCTGTAGCGGACCGAGGTGTCATGGGCGTCGTACAGCAGGCAGTCCACCGCCTGGTTGCCGCCCAGGTCGGTGATGGTGAGCAGCTGTCCGCGGTGCACCACCGCCGACCAGGGGGCGCGGGCGGGGACGGTCTGGTCCAGCACGGTGCGGCCGGCCGTGGTGGTGGTGGCGGTCATGCGATCCCCCTGGCGGTGAGGTGGTCGGCGGTGTTGAGGAAGGCGCGGCGGCCTTCGGGGGTGGCGTCCCAGAGGGGTTCGCCCGGGCGGGTGGGCGCTCCGGCCCGGGCGTGCACCTCCAGCGGGGTGCAGCGGTAGTCGGGGCGCGGGTCCAGCGGGTGCGGCACATTGGCGATCAGCACGGTGAGCGGCATCTCCGCGCGCAGGGTGACGCTGGCGCCGGGGCAGACCGAGCCGGTGAACTCCAGCGAGCCGTCGGCCGTCGCCCGGACGCCCTGGAAGAAGGAGATCCCGGGAGGCAGGTCACGGGCGTCCATGCCGTGTTTGGCGGCGGCCAGCCGCAGCAGCTCCCGCCCGGCGGGGGTGGGGCCGTGGGCGCTGCCGTCGCCGTAGCGTGCGGTGTTGCGGAGGGCGGTGGAGGTGCCGCAGAGCAGGTCGTGCCGCCCGGAGTCGTCGGCGGTCAGGGAGGCGAGCACCCTGCCCTGGTCGGAGAGGAGCAGGGTGCCGGCGCCGGGATAGGCGTTCCACTGCACCTTGGCGGTGTCGGCGGTGCTGAGCCGCTCCCAGCTGCGGTCGGCGGAGTAGAGCAGCAGATGGGCGCAGGCGTCGCCGTCGCGGTCGGTGAGCCGCAGCTCGCTGCCGCGGGCCAGGACCTTGTGGGTGCAGCTGCCGCCGGCGACCGTCTCCGCCCACAGCGCGCCGTCGGGTGCGGGGAGTTGTGGCATGCAGTCGACGGCGGTGCCGCCCTGGGCGCGGGCGTGGTCCCGGGCCGCGCGGGTGGTCGCGGTGGATCCGGTCGGGGCGGTCATGCTGCCTCCTGCCGTGGGGGCGGGTAATTTCTGTCGCTCGACAGAAATTAGGACCGGGCCGGGTCCGCGCTGTTGCCCGTGCGTTGCGGCCGGGTTACGGAGTGCTCACTGTGCCGGGCGTGTGCGAGGATCCCGGGGTGGTCGCAGTCGCGGGAAGCAGCAGGGGAGTGGGCCGTCCGCGTGCCCAGGGGCCGTCGCGCAGCGGGCGGACGACCCGTCAGGACGTGCTGACGGCGGCGGCCGAGCTGTTCACCACGCTCGGCTACTCCGCCACCTCCACCCGTGCCGTCGCCGAGCGTGCGGGACTGCGGCAGGCGTCGCTCTACCACCACTTCGCCGGCAAGGAGGACATCCTCGCCGCGCTGCTGGAGAGCACCGTGCAGCCCTCGCTGGAGCTGGCCCGCCGGCTGGCGACCGAGCGCGGCGCCGCCCCGGCGGGGCGCCTCTGGGCGCTCTGCCGGGCCGACGCCGCGCTGCTGGCCGGTGGACCGTACAACCTCGGGGCGCTCTATCTGCTGCCCGAGGTACGGGCGGAACGATTCGCCGGGTTCCACCGGCTGCGTGCCGAACTCAAGCAGTACTACGCCGATCTGCTGCTGGCGGCCGGGTCGGCGGCGGCCGATCCGGTGGTCCGGGCGGACCTGGTCTTCGGTCTGGTGGAGAGTGTCATCCTGCTCCGCCGGGAGACCCCGGAGCGGGATCCGGACCGGCTCGCCGACGCCACGGCCGATGCGGCCCTGCGGATCGCCGGCTGCGGGGAGTCCCGGCTTGCCGCCGTACGCGACGAGGGCCGCACGCTGCTCTGACCGGACGGTGCTGCCGTAGACGCCGTCCGGCGGCGCTGCCGCAGACGCCGTCCGGCGGTGCGGGGACTGCGCGGCGGCCGTGGAGGTGCTGTGCCTCGCGCGCAGCCCCGTGCCGCGACGGTCGGGGGTCGCCCGGCCGGTGCGGCTGACGGTCCGTGGGGTGCCGTGTGCAGCGCCTGTGCCCGGTCGGGGGTCTGGGGCCTGGGGGTCCGGGGTCTGGGGGTCTGGGGTCTGGGGTCAGGACCGGCGGCGGCGGACGGCGGCGTAGGCGACGGCGCCCAGCAGCAGCGCACCGGCGAGCACCAGCACGGTGAACCACTGCAGATACCAGTGGCCGCCCTGCGGGTCGTAGACCTCGGCCCGGGGCCAGGCGAGGTTGACGGCCATCGCCAGGCCGAAGAGCAGCGCCACGGCATTGACGGGCAGGCCCCAGCGGCCCAGGGTGAACAGCGGCCGGCCGCGTTCGTCGGTGCCGTCGGCGGTGGTGTGCCAGTCTCCGCGCAGCCTGCGGAGCAGCATGGGCCCGGTGACCATCGCATAGGCGAGGTAGACCAGCACGATGCAGGTGGTGCCCAGGGCCAGATAGGCCTCGGGCGAGGCTAGGTTGAGCAGCAGGGCGGCGGCGGCCAGGACGCCGACCGCCACGGCGGGGGCGGTGGGCATCCCGCTGCGCGGGGAGACCGCAGCCAGCCGGCGGGACCAGGGCAGGGCGCCGTCGCGGGCCATGGAGAAGACCATCCGGGCCCCGGCGGTCTGGATCGCCAGGGTGGCCACGCAGACCGCGAGGGCGACGTCCGCGAGCAGCACCCGGCCGAGGCTGCCGCCGAAGCGGCTGGTCAGCACATAGGACAGCCCCTCGGAGGCCAGTCGTCCGTCGGTGAGGCTCGGTGCGGCGACCAGGCCGCCGAGGAGCAGCAGGCCGCCGGCGGCGCCGGCGGCCGACAGTGCGGTGAGGATGGTGCGCGGTGCGGTGCGCCGCGGGTTGCGGGTCTCCTCGGACATCTCGCCTGCGCTGTCGAAGCCGACCATCACATAGGCGGCGGAGAACGAGGCGACCAGGAAGAGTCCGAGGTAGCCGCCGGAGCCGGCGGATCCGGTGTGCATCACCACGCCGGGGCCGCGGTCGCCGTGGGTGAGCAGCAGTACGGCCATCACGGCCACTCCGACGAGTTCGGCGGTCACTCCGATGCTGCTGACCACGGCCATGATCCGGATGTCCAGCACATTGACCACGGTGGTGACGGCGAGCAGGATCACGCCGAGCACCGCCGCGTTGGCCGCGCCGGTGGGGGTCAGGGGGAGGGGTCGCCGCCGGTGAGCTGGAAGCCGGACCACAGGGGTGGCAGTACCACCTGGAGGGCCAGTGCGGCGGCCGAGACCACCACGATCTGGCCCAGCACCATCAGCCAGCCGGCGAGCCAGCCGAAGGCGGCGCCGCTCAGCCGGGTCGACCACTGGTAGATGGCGCCGGAGAGGGGGTAGCGGGCGGCGAGTTCGGCGAAGCAGGCGGCTACGGCGAGCTGGCCGGCGAAGACGACGGGCCAGGTCCAGAAGAACGCCGGGCCGCCGAAGGAGTAGCCGAAGGCGAAGAACTGGAAGACGGTGGTGAGCACCGAGATGAAGGAGAAGCCGGCGGCGAAGGAGGCGTAGCGTCCCATCCGCCGGTGGAGCTGCTGGCGGTAGCCGAAGGCGGCGAGGGTGGTGCTGTCGGTGTCCTGGAGGTGTTCGGCTGCGACGGTGGGCGGCGGGACGGTGGTGAGGGCGGGGCCGTGCTCGGACATGGTCGTCCCCTGTCTTGGATGTCTCCTGGGCGGAGATCTGGCGGGGCGACAGGAGGCGGCGGAGCGGCCGCGGGTGGCAGCAGGGAACCGGGTGTGTGTTGCAGCGGTGCCAACGGTGCGTTACATCCTGGAAAACCGGTGTGCGGGGCGTCCGGTGAGGACCGTCTAACCCGTGTGTGACGTCGGCGTCACGCGGGGGAAACGGAGGGTCCCTAATTTCTGTCGGGCGACAGGAATCCACTGAAGCAGCATCGCGGACACGGCGGAGCGGCCGTGTCCGCCCGTATCCGGGTCCGCCGGTGGCGTGCCCGTTCAGGTCGGCGGCAGACCGTCAGGCGGCGGACCGTCAGGCGGCAGACCGTCAGGCGGTCGCCCACAGCGCCGCGACGGCTGCCACGACCGCTGTCACGGCCAGCAGGGCGCTGGTCGCGATGAAGCGGGTGAGCGGCACGCGTACGTTCTGTGCCCGGCAGCGCTCGAACCAGAGCAGTGTCGCCAGTGAGGCCCAGGGGGTGACCAGTGCGCCCGCGTTGGTGCCGATGAGCAGCGCCAGCAGCCGGTCGCGGCCGGCGTCGGGCAGCGCGGACTCGCCGGCCAGATAGGCGGGCAGATTGTTGATCACATTGGACAGGCCCGCGCCCACCCCTGCGGTGCGCAGCAGCCCGCCGAGGCCTGAGCCGCCGCCCATCAGCGACTCCAGCAGCCGCAGGCCGTGCACCCGCAGGGTCTCCACCACCAGGAAGAGGCCGGGTACGAAGGCCAGCAGCCGCCAGGGGACCAGTTCCGGGCGCAGCATGTCGCGGCGGCGTACCGAGAAGGCGGCCACCGCCACGGCTGCTGCCGCCGAGGAGGCCGCCCACAGGGGAACGTCCAGTACCAGGACGGCGGCGAGGAAGGCGGCGCAGGTGAGGCCGCAGATCCGGTAGAGCAGCGGGTCGGCGGGCCTGCGGCGTTCGGGGGCGCGGTAGCGGTCGGCGTCGCGCAGCCCCCGCCGCCAGTAGCAGAGCCACAGGCAGGCCATGGTTGCGGCGATCGCCGCCAGCTGGGGTGCCCACATCCGGGCGGCCAGGCCGGTGGGGGTGAGGGAGACCTTCTCGGCGGCCAGCAGATTGGTGAGGTTGGAGACCGGCAGCAGCAGGCTGGCGGTGTTGGAGAGCCACACCGTGGTCATGGCGAGCGGCAGCGGGGCGATGCCCACGCGGGATGCGAGGGCCAGCATCACCGGGGTGAGCAGCACGGCTGTGGTGTCCAGGTTGAGCACCACGGTGGTCAGCGAGGCGAAGCCGACGCAGAGCAGGAAGAGCCGCGGGTAGCTGCCGCCTGCCACCCGTGCGATGCGGCCGGCCAGTACGTCGAACACCTCGGCCTCCGAGGTGAGTTCGGCGAGCACGATGACGGTGCCGAGGAAGGGCAGCAGTGGCGCGATGCGCCGCAGGACGTCCTCGGCCTGGCCGGTGGGGAGCAGTCCGGTGACGACGAAGAGCAGGCCGAAGGCCAGCAGGGCCACCGCCACCAGGTCGAGCGGATGCAGCCGCTTGAGTTGACGCACGGATTCACACTTCCACAGTCGGCCTGCCGGTCTGCGCCGGTGGCGCGGCCGGGTTCGCGGGTTCCCCCGGGGGGTTCAGCCGGCGAGTGCGGCCAGCAGCCGGTGGAGTGATCCGCCCAGGCCCCAGCGTTCGGAGAGCTCCTCCAGGGTCATGGGGTCGCGGGGCTCGCGGGGCAGCGCGGGGTCGAAGTCGGGGAGCGGGGCGTCGTCGGCGACCCTGACGACGCGGGGTGCCACCGCCAGGTAGCCGCGGCCCTCGTGAAGGCGTTTGCGCTGGGTGGGGGTGAGGGCGGAGCCGGGGTCGTCGGCGGCCGCCAGGATCTGCGCCAGGCTGCCGTAGGAGGCCAGCAGTCGCGCGGCGGTCTTCTCGCCGACTCCGGCGACGCCGGGCAGGCCGTCGCTGGGGTCGCCGCGCAGTACGGCCATGTCGGCGTAGTGGCCGCCGTCGACGCCGTACTTCTCGTGCAGCAGTGCGTCGTCGGTGGACTGGAGGGTGCCCATGCCCTTGACCGGGTAGAGCACCCGGATCGCGCGGGTGTCGTCGACCAGCTGGAAGAGGTCCCGGTCGCCGGTGACGACGTCCACGGGGCCGCGGGCCTGTGCGGTGAGGGTGCCGATCACATCGTCCGCCTCATAGCCGGGGGATCCGACCCGGGCGATGCCGACGGCGTCCAGGACCTGCTCGATCACCGGGATCTGCGGGCCGAGGGCGTCGGGGACCTCCTCCTCGCCGGGTTCGGCGGGCGGTGAGGGTGCCAGGCGGTGGGTCTTGTAGGAGGGGATGAGGTCCACCCGCCACTGGGGACGCCAGTCGGCGTCCATACAGGCCACCAGGTGGTCGGGGGAGTGGTCGGTGACCAGCCGGGCGATGAAGTCCAGCAGGCCCCGTACGGCGTTCACCGGTACGCCGTCGGGGGACTTCAGCGACTCGGGTACGCCGAAGTAGGCGCGGAAGTAGAGCGAGGCGCTGTCCAGGAGCATCAGCCGGGGAGTGGTCACGGACCCAGCATGCCGTATGGGGAACCCGTCGGCGGGCACCGGCGCCGCGGCCCGCTGCTGAGGGTCCATCAGATGTCCCGGGCGGTGGCGATCAGGGCGTAGCGCTCGTCCTGCACGGGTCCGCCCCAGAGGTCGAGGTCGTCGCTGAGCGGCTCCGTGCGGACATGGGCCGTCAGCGGGCGGACCGCGGCGGCGAGGTCGGCCGCGCCGATCCCGCCGTGCCAGGGCAGGGACGTCGCCGGGGCGGCGTAGGGGGTCTCGGACTCCGGCGCCGGGTGCCAGCGGCCCTCGACCAGCACCAGTCTGCCGCCCGGCTGCAGTCTGGCGACCCACTGCCGCAGCGCCTGCTGGGGATCGGGGAGCGTCCAGAGCAGGTGTCGGGCCAGCACGGCGTGGAACCGCCGGCCGCCGGTCGGTGGGGCGGCCGCGTCGCCGAGCAGGACGTGTGCTTCGAGGCCGGCTGCGGTGAGTTTGTGCCGGGCGCGCTCGACCATGCGCGGTGCCAGGTCGACGCCGGTCACCCGGTGTCCGGACCGGGCGAGCAGCAGGGAGAGCGATCCGGTGCCGCAGCCGACGTCCAGCACATCCGCCGGCCCGCCCGGTATCCACGCCTGCAGCCGCCGCTGCCAGGCCCTGCGGGTGTGCTCGGCGTGCAGCCCGTGGTCGGGTGCGTCGTCGAAGGATGCGGCGACGTCGTCCCAGTAGGCGGCGATGGCGGTGGAGTGGTCGTCCATGGGCGGCATCGTCGCAGCCGCCACTGACAGTCCCGGGTCGGCTCCGTGCCGTGGCTGCCAACATATGGCCGATATGTGCTGCTTGCCGGGATATTCAGGACAATTCGCCAAAGCGGAAGCGATGATTCCGTGACGGTCGCCACAGTCGGGTTTGTGTACGCACCAAGGCCGGGTAGCCGGTCGCGGAAGCAACTGCGGCGCCCGTACGACGGTGCTGCGAGATCGAGAGGTACCTGTGTCCCTGCTGGAAGCAGACCATCTGTTCAAGGTTTTCGGGAGGCGGCCCGAGCGGGCCGTCGAGCGGCTGCGTTCGGGTTCCGACCGCGAGGCGCTGCGCGAGGACGGCGCCACCGCCGCCGTCGTCGACGCCTGCTTCGAGGTCGGTGAGGGAGAGATCTTCGTCATCATGGGCCTGTCCGGATCGGGCAAGTCCACCCTGCTGCGGATGCTCAACGGGCTCTCCGAGCCCACCGCCGGGCGGGTGCTCTTCGACGGGCAGGACCTGACCGCGCTGCGCGACCGGGAGCTGCGCTCGGTGCGCTCCCATCGCATCAGCATGGTCTTCCAGCACTTCGCGCTGTTTCCGCACCGCACCGTGCTGGAGAACGCCGGCTACGGCCTGGAGCAGCAGGGCCTGCCCCGCGAGGAGCGCAACCGCCGCGCCGCCGAGGCGCTGGAGCTGGTGGGCCTCGGGGAGTGGAAGGACTCCTGGCCGGACGAGCTCTCCGGCGGTATGCAGCAGCGGGTCGGCCTGGCCAGGGCGCTGGCCACCGACGCGGACCTGCTGCTGATGGACGAGTCCTTCAGCGCGCTGGACCCGCTGATCCGCCGGGAGATGCAGGAGCAGCTGCTCCAGCTCCAGCAGCAGCTGCGCAAGTCCATCGTCTTCATCACCCACGACCTCAACGAGGCCATGCGGCTCGGCGACCGGATCGCGGTGATGCGCGACGGCCGTATCGTCCAGCAGGGCACCCCTGCCGAGATCGTGCTCTCCCCGGCCGACGACTATGTCGCCGCCTTCGTCGAGGACGTGGACCGCGACCGGGTGCTGGGCCGTACAGCGGTCCGCCCGGTGGGCGGCCCGGCCGGCGCGGAGAAGGAGGTGCCGCAGGCCCGGAGGGACGCCGATGTCGGCGGGAGGGCGGTGAAGCATGGCTAGGATCCCGCTCGGTGACTGGGTGGAGCACGGCGTCAACTTCCTCCGTGACCACTTCCAACCCCTCTTCGACGGCGTCACCACCGTCGTCTCCGGAATGTACGACGGTGTGGACGCCGTACTGGGCGCCCCGCAGCCGCTGCTGCTGGCAGGCATCCTCGCGGTGCTGGCGCTCTGGCTGAGAGGCCCGCTGGCGGCGCTGCTCTCCTTCGCCGGGCTGGCACTGATCGACTCGGTCCAGCAGTGGGACGAGGCCATGTCCACGCTCTCCCTGGTGCTGGTGGCCAGCGCGATCACGGTGCTGCTGGCCGTGCCGCTGGGCATCTGGGCGGCCCGCTCCGGCAAGGTGAGCGCCGCGCTGCGCCCGGTGCTCGACCTGATGCAGACCATGCCGGCCTTCGTCTATCTCATCCCCGGGATCTTCTTCTTCGGCGTCGGCCAGGTCCCCGGCATCATCGCCACCATCGTCTTCTCCATGCCCCCCGGCGTGCGGATGACCGAGCTGGGCATCCGTCAGGTGGACGGCGAGCTGGTGGAGGCCGCCGAGGCGTTCGGCACCACCCCCCGCCGCACCCTGCTGGGTGTGCAGCTGCCGCTGGCCCTTCCGACCATCATGGCCGGCGTCAACCAGGTGATCATGCTGGCGCTCTCCATGGTGGTGATCTCCGGCATGGTCGGCGGCGGCGGCCTGGGCGCCTCCGTCTTCACCGCCATCAGCCAGGTCGACATCGGCCTGGGCTTCGAGGGCGGCATCGCGGTCGTCATCCTCGCCATGTACCTGGACCGGATGACCGGTGCACTGGGCCGCCGGGTCTCCCCGCTGGGCCGCCGCGCCCTGGCGCGCGAGCACACCGGCAGCCGTTCCGTGGTGCTGCGCTACCGGCCGAGCACCGCGGTCGCCGGCGCGGCCGTGGTGGCCCTCGCCCTGGTCGCCGGCGGCCTGCAGACCTTCGGCGGCACCCAGTCCGAGGATGTCGCGCTGCCGGCCGGCCATGACGTCGGGCACGGCCGCACGGTGGACATCGGCTACATCAACTGGGACGAGGGGGTCGCCGCCACCTTCCTGTGGAAGGAGGTGCTGGAGCAGCGCGGCTACCGGCCCCGGCTGCAGAACATGGACGTGGGCGCGCTCTACACCGGCATGGCGTCCGGCAAGGTCGACGTCGAGCTGGACTCCTGGCTGCCGGTCACCCACGCCGACTACTGGAAGCGGTACCGCTCCAGCCTCACCGACCTCGGCTCCTGGTACGGGAAGACCTCGCTGGAGATCAGCGTGCCCTCCTACGTCAAGGACGTGCACTCGCTGGCCGACCTCAAGGGACGCGCCAAGGAGTTCGGCGGGCGGATCATCGGCATCGAGCCGGGCGCCGGCGAGATGAAGCTGCTGGACTCCCGCGTGCTGCCCGGCTACGGCCTGGACAAGGAGTACCAGCTCACCACCGGCAGCACCGCGGGGATGCTCGCCCAGCTGGAGCGGTCGGTCCGGGCCAAGGAGCCGGTGGCGGTGGTGCTGTGGTCGCCGCACTGGGCCTACAGCAAGTACCCGCTGACCAAGCTGACCGACCCCAAGGGCCTGTTCGGCAAGGGCGACGGCATCCACACCCTGGCCAACAAGTCCTTCCCGGCGCAGTTCCCGACGGTCTCGCGGTGGATGAAGGACTTCAAGCTCAGCGAGCAGCAGCTCGGCGGTCTCGAACAGGCCATCCACGACGCGGGCCAGGGCCATGAGGAGCAGGGTGTGCGCAGCTGGCTGAAGACCCAGCCCGGCCTCGTCGACCGGCTGGCGCCCGTCAGCGCCGGCTGACCGGCCACGTCCGGCTCGGACACCGTCGCAGGGGCGCGGTGAGCCGCGCGCCCGGCCCGCCGAGGAGGCGGGCCGGTGCGCGGCTCACCGCGCCCCTGGCGGTCACGGGGGGGTGCCCCTATGTCTTTGGTCAAGCTGCTCGGGTGTCTGGAACGATGTGCCCGTGCGTGCAGATGATCAGGTTGGCGAAGGTGTCTCCGCAGAGCTCGCGGGGTTTCTTCGGACTGCAGTCGACGGCCGACCGGCGAAGATCGTCCCTTGTGTGTGCGGGGAGTGCGGCGGCCGGGTGTTCTCCCTGCTCGTCAACGAGTCCGGAGCGGAACGGGAGTGCTCTGGGTGCGGCAGCCGTGCGTTCATCGCGGACAGCGCGGAGTACTGGAGCGAGGAGCACTGGGAGGACGACGAGCCCGGTGCGGCCGGCTGTCCGTGTGGAAGTGAGGAGTTCGAGGCGGCCGTTGCATTTTCCCTCGCTGGCGACGGATCGGTTCGCTGGGTGACCGTGGGCCTGCGATGCGCGCAGGACGGATTCGCCGGGGTGTATGCCGACTGGAAGATCGACTACAGCCCCGCGGATCACCGTTTGGGCATGGTCTAGTCCGCGCCAGGTTGAGATCTTTGGTGGCCCGGGGGCTCGGGTTTGCCGTGATAGTTCCGCGTTGGGTTCATGCGGCCAGAGCGACCGCCCTGGGCGGGCGGGACTCGTAGAAGGTGCCGTTGCGGAGCATGGCGAAGAGGACGTCGATGCGACGTCGGGCGAGCCGGAGGAGGGCTTGGGTGTGGGTCTTCCCGGCAGTGCGCTGGCGGTCGTAGTAGGTGCGGGAGATGGGATCGTGCAGGGCGGCGAACGCGGACAGGAACATGGCGCGTTTGAGCTGCCGGTTGCCGCGGTGGGGCGCGTGCTCGCCCTTGATTGAGGTCCCGGAGGTGCGGGTAACGGGCGCAAGGCCGGCGTAGGAGGCGAGGTGCCCGGCGGTGGCGAAGGTGCTGCCGTCGCCGATGGTGACCAGCAGGGTGGCACCTGTCCTGATGCCCACACCGGGCAGCGACATCAGGAGTTGGGAAAGAGGGTGGGTCTCCAGCAGGTCTTTGATCTGGGCTTCCAGGGTGCGGCGCTGGTCTAGGACGGCGGACAGTTGCCGTGCCAGGGAGGGAACGATGGTGGCTGCGGCGGCGGTGCCGGGTACCACCACGGTCTGTTCGTCGAGGGCGGCGAGGATGTCGGTGACGAGGCGCTCGGCCATTCGGGGCGCCAGCGGGCGGAGCCGGTCGGTGAGCTGGCGGCGTCTGGCCTTGCGGAGCTGGGCCGGAGAGCCGTAGCGCTCAAGCAGCCAGAGCACGGCAGGGTGCTGGACGCGCGGGCCCAGGACGCGTTCCAGGCTGGGGTGGATCTGGGTGAGCAGGCCCCGCAGTCGGTTGGAGATGCGGGTCGCCTCGCCGGCGAGGTCGTCATCGAAGCCGGCCAGCATCGCGAGTTCGGCGCTGGTCTCGTCCGTGGTCTCGATCGAGCGCAGGGTGTGCGGCATCGAGCGGGCGGTGTCGGCGATGACGAAGGCATCGCGGGCGTCGGTCTTGGCCTCTCCGGGGTAGAGGTCCGCTGCCCGGCGCATCGCGAGCCCGGGCAGGTAGGCAACCTCGCATCCGACGTCGCGGGCGACCGCGATGGGCAGCGCGCCGATGTTCGCGACCTGGTCGACGATCAACAGGACGGTGCCGAACTTCGCCTGGAGCTTGGTGAACAGGGCGCGTAGTTTCGGTTCACTGTTGGGCAGCTTTTTGTCGTGCACGGTCTTCCCGGCCGGCGTCAGTCCGTGGGCGTGGTGATCGCCCTTGCCGACGTCCATGCCCAGGAACACTCCGATACCGCTGGTGTCGTACACGTGCGTCCCCCAGGGATCGTGTCCGTCCCGGCCGTCCCTGCGGCACCGCACGCCGGCAACCACGTTACGCAGACCGTCCGCCCGTCACGGCCCCGGCGTTGCACCGGGCCAGGCGGCTGTCAGGCCCCTCATCAGCGGTCAAGCGGTGCCCCGAGGCCCGGCGACACCACCCCCCAGGCCATGCGTACAGCAGGGGGCAAACAGTCATACCGGACCCGGGGGCCGAGAGCCCCGTTGCGGAGCCACGAAGAAGGTAACGGGGTGGGGCGCTCGCCCGAGGCGGCCCGGTGGCGGACTCAGCGGGGCGACGGCGCGTCCTGCCGGGCGGCGGCGGACACCAGTGCGCGCACCACCCGCAGATCGTGGTCGCGTTCGGGATGCCACTGCACGCCCAGGGCGAAGCCGGGCCCCTCGGACTCCAGGGCCTCCACCGTGCCGTCCGCCGCGCGGGCGCTGACCCGCAGCCCGGTGCCCAGCCGGTCCACGGCCTGGTGGTGGTAGGTGGGCACCGGCAGTTCCGGCTCCGGCAGCAGCTGCGCCAGCGCGGTGCCCGGCACCGGCCGCACCGGATGGTGGGCGAAGACCCCCGGGGAGGGGCAGTGGCCGTCGTGGCCGACCGCGTCCGGGAGGTGCTGCACCAGGGTGCCGCCACAGACCGCATTGAGCAGCTGCATGCCCCGGCACACCCCCAGCAGCGGCAGCCGGGCCGCCAGTGCCGCCCGGATCAGTGCCGACTCCCAGCGGTCCCGCTCGGGCGCGGTCGCAGCCGTCCGCGGGTGCGCCGGCAGGCCGTACAGGGCGGGGGAGACATCCGGCCCGCCGGCGACCAGCAGCCCGTCCAGTCGCGCGGCCGCGGCGGGGGCCCGCTCGGGGTCGTCGGGCGGCAGCATCACGGCCAGGCCGCCGGCGGACTGCACCAACTGCGGGTAGACGGCGGGCAGCAGTGCCACCCGGTCCTCCCACACCCCCCATCGGGCGGTGTCCAGATAGGTGGTGATGCCGATCAGGGGACGGTCCTCCATGGCATGCCCTCCGGGGTCGGGTCAGGAGAGGAAGCCGCGCAGCAGCGCGGCGGTACCGGCGACGTGCTCCCGCATCACCGTGCGAGCCCGCTCCCGGTCGCCGTCCAGCAGCGCGGCCACCAGGGCGGTGTGCTGCTCCTCGGAGTGGAGCAGATTGGGCGGGAGCAGGGGTATGCAGTCCAGCAGTTCATTGACCGAGGCGCGCACCGAGGCGTACTGCTGGGCGACCGAGGGGGAGCCGCAGAGTTCGGCGACTGCCAGGTGCAGGCGGGTGTCCATACGGCGGTAGTCGCCGAGTGCGGCGGTGCCGGTGGCGGCCAGGCAGTCCCGCAGCCTCCGGGCGTGGGCGCCGGTGGGCCGGCTGGCCGCGCACAGCTCGGCGGCGCCGACCTCCAGCACCTCGCGGAAGAGCAGGGTGTCCTCCAGCCGGTCGCCCATCCGCTCGGCGCGGCGGCGCAGCTCGTCGCCGCCCGCCTGCCCGCCGGGGCCGGTGAGGGCGCCGGGGCGGTAGCGGACGAAGGTGCCGCCGTAGCGGCCGCGCCTGGTCTGCAGCATGCCCTGGTCCTGGAGCACCTTGAGCGCCTCACGCAGGGTCACCCGGCTCACCTGGAGCCGCTCGGCGAGCTCCCGCTCGGCAGGCAACCGGCCGCCGTCGGGGACCAGACCCAGCCGGACCAGCTGCAGGATGCGCTGGACGGCCTCCTCGAAGGTGTTGCCGGAGCGCACCGGTCTGAGGACGGCGGCCAGCCGGTCCTCCCCGGGGTCGTCCATGGCACCCTCCCCTCCTGCACGCGGCGCCGCGCCGCGCCGGGCGGGACCCTTCCCATTCAATGGTACAAGGCCATACCTTTGGGTTCTCGCGGAACCAGGGAGGCATCGCCGTGCCCGACCGACCGACGCCCCGAGGCGGGGCACCGCTCAGCCTTGAGGCCCTTCGCATCCTGGTCGAGGGCGGCGACATCGACACCGTGGTGCTGGCCTTCACCGACATGCAGGGCAGACTCCAGGGCAAGCGCTTCGCCGCGCCCTTCTTCCTGGACGAGGTGGCCCGGCACGGCAGCGAGGGCTGCGCCTACCTGCTGGCGGTCGACGTGGACCTCAACACCGTCGACGGCTACCGGATGGCCTCCTGGGAGACCGGCTACGGCGACTTCGCCATGCACCCCGACCTCAGCACCCTGCGCCGTGTCCCCTGGCAGCCCGCCACCGCCCTGGTCACAGCCGACCTCGCCTGGCAGGACGGCACCCCGGTGGCGGCCTCCCCCCGGCAGATCCTGCGCCGCCAGCTGGACCGGCTCGCCGGCCACGGCTGGTCCGCCTACGCGGGCACCGAGCTGGAGTTCATCGTCTTCCGGGACACCTACGAGGCCGCCTGGCAGCGCGGCTACCGCGACCTGACCCCGGCCAACCAGTACAACGTCGACTACTCCCTGCTGGGCACCGCGCGGATCGAGCCGCTGCTGGCCCGGATCCGCAAGGAGATGGGCGGCGCGGGGATGACCGTGGAGTCGGCCAAGGGGGAGTGCAACCTGGGGCAGCACGAGATCGCCTTCCGCTACGACGAGGCGCTGACCACCTGTGACCAGCACAGCGTCTACAAGACCGGCGCCAAGGAGATCGCCTCCCAGGAGGGCATGGCGCTCACCTTCATGGCCAAGTACGACCAGCGCGAGGGCAACAGCTGCCACATCCACCTCTCGCTGCGCGACGCGGCAGGCGCCCCGGTCTTCGCCGGACCCGACGGGGAGATGAGCGCCACCATGCGGCACTTCCTCGCCGGACAGCTGGCCGCGCTGCGCGAGTTCAGCCTGCTCTATGCGCCCAACATCAACTCCTACAAGCGGTTCCGCGCCGGCTCCTTCGCCCCCACCGCGGTCGCCTGGGGCCGCGACAACCGCACCTGTGCGCTGCGGGTGGTCGGCCACGGCCCCTCGCTGCGCCTGGAGAACCGCGCCCCTGGCGGCGACGTCAACCCCTATCTGGCGGTGGCCGGCATGCTCGCCGCCGGTCTGCACGGCATCGAGCAGCGCCTGGAACTGCCGCAGCCCTGCACCGGCAACGCCTACTCCGCCGACGCCGGCCACGACCGCCTGCCCGCCACCCTGCGGGAGGCCGCCGAGCTGTGGCGCACCTCCGCGCTCGCCGCGGAGGCCTTCGGCCGGGACGTGGTGGAGCACTACCTCACCATGGCCCGGGTCGAGCAGGACGCCCATGACAGCGCCGTCACCGACTGGGAGCGCTACCGCTCCTTCGAGCGGATGTGAGGAGCCCCATGACCGAGCCGGAGGCCCGTCCCGTCCTCAACCCGGCGACCGAGGAGGTGATCGCCACCGTCCCCGACACCTCACCCGCCGAGGTCGACGCGGCCGTGCAGCGCGCCGCCAAGGCCCAGCACTCCTGGGCCGCCCTGGCGCCGGGCGACCGGGCCCGGCTGCTGCGCCGCTTCGCCGACGCGGTCGACGGGCAGGTGGAGGAGCTGGCCGGCCTGGAGGTACGGGAGGCCGGCCACACCGTGGCGGGCGCCCGCTGGGAGGCGGGCAACGTCCGCGACCTGCTGGAGTACGCCGCCGGGGGAGTGGAGCGGCTGACTGGCCATCAGATCCCGGTGGGCACGGGTGTGGACCTCACCTTCCACGAGCCCATCGGCATCGTCGGGGTCATCGCACCCTGGAACTTCCCCATGCCCATCGCCGGCTGGGGCTTCGCCCCGGCGCTGGCCGCCGGCAACGCCGTGCTGCTCAAGCCCGCCGAGGCCACCCCGCTGACCGCCCTGCGGCTGGCCGCACTCGCCCTGGACGCCGGGCTGCCCGACGGCCTCTTCCAGGTGCTGCCGGGCGCCGGCGCCGTCACCGGCCGGGCGGTGGTGGACCACCCCGCCGTACGGAAGATCGTCTTCACCGGCTCCACCGCCACCGGCAAGGAGGTGATGGCCCGCTGCGCTGCCCAGGTCAAACGGGTCACCCTGGAGCTCGGCGGCAAGTCCCCCAACATCGTCTTCCGCGACGCCGATCTGGAGCGCGCCGCCGCGGCCGCGCCCATGTCCTTCCTCGACAACGCGGGGCAGGACTGCTGTGCCCGCACCCGCATCCTGGTCCAGCGGGAGGTGTACGACGAGTTCCTCGGCCTGCTGGAACCGGCCGTCACCGCCGTCACCGTGGGCGACCCGTCCGACCCCGCCACCGACATGGGCCCGCTGATCTCCGCCGCCCAACTGGCCCGGGTCTCCTCCTATGTCACCCCCGACCTCCCGGTGGCGGCCCGCGGCACCGTGCCCACCGGCCCGGGGTTCTGGTTCCCGCCCACCGTGCTGACCCCGCGGGATCCGGGCTGCCCCGCAGCCACCGAGGAGATCTTCGGCCCGGTCGCCGTGGTGCTGCCGTTCGACGACGAGGCCGATGCGCTGCGGCTTGCCAACGCCACCCGCTACGGCCTCTCCGGCTCCATCTGGACCCGGGACATCGGCCGGGCACTGCGGCTGGCCCGGGGGGTCGCCGCCGGCAACCTCTCGGTCAACTCCCACTCGTCCGTGCGCTACTGGACCCCCTTCGGCGGCTACGGCGAATCCGGCCTGGGCCGGGAGCTCGGCCCGGACGCCGTCGCCCACTTCACCGAGACCAAGAACGTCTTCATCAGCTCAGAGGAGTGAGGGACGCAGATGACCACCGATCCGCAAAGCCCGGTCTGCCGCCGCCTGGTGGGCCGCACCGCAGTGATCACCGGCGCGGGCAGCGGCATCGGCCTGGCCGCCGCCCGCCGATTGGCCTCCGAGGGCGCCCATGTGGTCTGCGCCGACATCGACGAGACCGCGGGCAAGGCCGCCGCGGAGGAGGCCGGCGGGCTCTTCGTACGGGCTGACGTCACCGACGCCGAGCAGGTCGAGGCGCTGTTCGCCGCGGCCCACAGCACCTACGGCAGCGTGGATGTGGCGTTCAACAACGCCGGGATCTCGCCGCCCGACGACGACTCCATCCTCACCACCGGGCTCGACGCCTGGCGGCGTGTCCAGGAGGTCAATCTGACCTCGGTCTACCTCTGCTGCAAGGCGGTGCTGCCGTACATGCAGCGGCAGGGCCGGGGTTCGGTCATCAACACCGCCAGCTTTGTGGCGGTGATGGGGGCGGCCACCTCCCAGATCTCCTACACCGCCTCCAAGGGCGGGGTGCTGGCCATGTCCCGCGAGCTGGGTGTGCAGTTCGCCCGGGAGGGGATCAGGGTCAACGCCCTGTGCCCCGGACCGGTGGACACCCCGCTGCTGCGGGAGCTCTTCGCCACGGACCCGGAGCGCGCAGCCCGCCGCCTGGTGCACATCCCGCTGGGCCGCTTCGCCCGCGCCGAGGAGATCGCCGCCGCGGTGGCCTTCCTCGCCAGCGACGACTCCTCCTTCATCACCGCCAGCGAGTTCCTGGTGGACGGCGGGATCTCGGGGGCGTACGTCACCCCGCTGTGACCGTTCCTGTTGCGCTCTTGACCCTGCTCTTATCAGGCACGACGTACGGTTCCGACCGTGACTGCGACGATTCCGTCCGGCTGGTACCCGGACCCGAGCAACAGCGGCGGCCCGGACCGGCGGCTGCGGTGGTGGGACGGCACCGGGTGGACCGGCAACACCCGCCCCGTCCCCGCGGACCAGGCCGCCGGCGAGAGCGCTGACGAGCCGTCAGGCGACCCTGGGCAGCCGGAGCACCCCGAGCCGGCGGCGGCCCCGGAGGAGGAGGCGCCGACCGCGGTCCTCCCCACTGCCGAGGCCGCCCCCGTGCCCGAGGCGGCCCTCGCGCCCGAGGTGGAGCCGGCGCCGGAGACGGAGCCGCTCCCGGCCCCCACAGTCGCACCGGAGGGTGCAGCCGCTGGACCGGCCCCCGTGGTCGCCTGGCCCATGCCGCTGCCGTCGGAGGGGGATCGCCCCAAGCGCCGGCGCCCCTCCCGGGCGCTGGTGACCGCGGCCGCCGTGGCGGCCCTGGTCGGTGCCGGTATCGGCTCCGGAGCCACCTATCTGGGCATGCGCAACGACGACGGTCAGCAGACACGCCCCTTCTCCGCACCCGCGAACGGCGGCCGGCAGTTCGGCGGTGGGAACGGCAACGGGGGACAGAGCAGCGGCGGCCAGGGCGGCAGCGGAGGACAGAGCGGCGGCCAGGGCTTCGGCTTCGGCGGCTCGGACGGCGGCAACAGCGGCGGCACCGGCGGTTTTGGCGGGGGGTCCGACGGTGGGGGTTCCGACGGTGGGGGTTCCGACGGCGGGGGATCCAGCGGAGGCCTCGGCGGCCTCGGCGGGCTCGGCGGCGGCTCCAACGGCGGAGGCAGCGGCGGCTCCGGCAGCGACGCCGCCCTCGACACGGTCAACCACATAGCGCTCCCCGTCCCCTCCGGCTGGAGCGGCGGCACCACCGACGACGGGCATGCCGCCCTCTCCATCGGCTCCTACTCCTGCCCGCAGTCCCAGTACGGCTGCACACTCGGCGGAGTGGTCACCAGCACCCTCAAGGGCAGCGACCCGGCGGCCGCCGCCAAGTCGGACATCAGCGCCGCCGTCAAGGAGTCCTACGGCACGGTCAACTCCCACCAGGAGCTGAAGTCCCAGCAGGTGTCCGTCGCGGGACGGTCCGGCTATCTGGTCCGCTGGAAGGTCGACGCCAAGACCGGCAACGACGGCTATGTGGAGACCGTGGTCTTCCCGGCCGCGAGCGGCAGCTCCCTGGTCGCCGTCCACCTCGGCTTCGACGCGGTGGACAAGGCCCCTTCGCTGGACCAGATGGACACCATCGTCAGCGGCATCAAGGACCACAGCGGCTCGGCCGGCGCAGGCTCGGGCGCCGGCGCCGGCGCCTGAGACATCCCAAGGCCGCCACCCGCGCATCGCGGGTGGCGGCCTTGGCGCTGTCCGCCACCGTCACAGATAGGTCATGCCCTCGCCCCGGTAGGTCGGGACGGAGTCCACCACCCGGTTCCCCTGCACCAGATGCAGCCGGTCGAAGCGCTCGCAGAGCTCGCCGGCCTTGGCGTGCCGGAACCAGACCCGGTCGCCGATCAGCAGGTCGTCAGCCGCCGACCCCAGCAGCGGCGTCTGCACCTCCCCGGCCTGCTCCTGCGGGTCGTAGCGCAGCCCCTCCGGCAGATACGGCTCGGGGAGGCGGTCCCGTCCCGCGGCACCGGAGGCGGGATAGCCGCCGCCCAGCACCGTCACCACGCCCACCCCGGGCCGCCGCACCACCGGCAGGGCGAACAGCGCCGCCGGACGGCCCCGGAACGCCGTGTAGTTGTCGAACAGTCGCGGCTGGTACAGGCCCGAACCCGCCGCTATCTCGGTCACCGCGGCCTCCGCCGCCGTCGACTCCACACTGCCGGTGCCGCCGCCGTTGACGAACTCCAGGTCGGTCACCTGCCGCAGTGCCCGCACCACCGCGGCCCGCCGCTCCGCCAGCTCCACCCGGGCCCGCGACTGCATCGCCCGGACGACCTGGGAGCGCAGTGGACGGCCCGCCAGCGAGTCGCCGACGCCCGCTATGTGGCCCTCGTACGCCATCAGCCCCACCACCCGGAAGCCCGGCCTGCGCTGCACCAGCCCGGCGAAGGCCGCCAACTCCTCGGGGGTGCGCAGCGGGGAGCGGCGCGCCCCGATGCGCACCCGTCCGCCCAGCATCCGCAGCGCGGTGTCCATCTCCAGGCAGACCCGGATCTCCTCGCCCGCCCCCGGGCCGCCCTCCCGGGCTTCGTCGATCAGCTCCAACTGGGCCGGATCGTCCAGCATCACCGTCACCGCGGCGGCGAGTTTGGGGTCGGCGGCCAGCTCGGCATAGCCCGAGCGGTCGGCCGAGGGGTAGGCCAGCAGCACGTCCTTGAACCCGGCTCTGGCCAGCCATATCGACTCCGAGAGCGTGAAGCTCATCACCCCGGCGAAGCCCTCCACCGCCAGTACCCGCTCCAGCAGGGCCCGGCAGCGCACCGACTTGCTGGCCACCCGGATCGGCTTTCCGCCGGCGCGGCGCACCAGATCGGCTGCATTGGCGTCAAAAGCGTCCAGATCCACCACTGCCAGCGGTGCGTCCAGATGTGCGGTGGCCCGGTCGTACCGGGTGCGGTGAGCAGCAGGGTTCGCCATGCGCGAAGACTGCCACACGCCCGCTACCCGCCGGTAGACGAAGGGTCCGGCCGAGGTGTATCGATTCTGCCGCCCAAGGACGACCGCGGTGTGCCCCGAACGCGTAGGGTGGCGGCGGTGGTTGCGCAGGTGGGGCGCTGGGGAGCGCCGTCCGCCGGGGCCTGCGGCATGCCAGGGGACGGGGGTGGCCGCAGATGCACGACGCCGAGGCGGCACCGCCCCGGTCCATGCTCCCGGCCCGGCGGCCCCCGTACCCCGACCGCGGAGCGCCGGGTCCCGACCGGCCGCCGCCGTCCGCCGCCCCCGCCGCTCACGGCGGCCTGCGGACCGGGCTTGCGGCGCTCTGTTTCACCGCCGGGCTCGGGCTGCTGGTCGGCCCCGCCGCGGCCTCGCTGCCCGTCCCCGGCCGGCTTGCCGCCGACGGCCCGCAGTCCGCGGCCGGACAGCGCTTCGCCCTGGCCCGCTCCCTGTGGCGCACCGCCCCCGCTGACGCGCTGCTGCCGCCCGCCCTGGACATCGGCGACGGCACCACCTGGAGCCGCACGGCCGCCCCCACCCAGTCCCCGTGCACCCCCGCCCTCCTCGGCCGCGGCCTGTACCACGCCTTGGCCCCGGTCGGCTGCGCCCGGCTGCTCCGCACCACCTACACCGACCTGGCACGCACCCGGCTGGTCACCGTCGGCATCGCCGCCACCACCGCGGCCGACCCCGCGGCGGCCGCCCGCTTCGCCCGCGGCTGGGGGCGCCGCAGCGCCGGCCGCAACGCCGGTCTGACGCCGCCTCCGGCCGGCGGCCCGACCGACTCGGCCGCGGCGTGGACGGCGCAGCCCGATCCGGCCGGCCCCTGGCTGGTCTGGTCGGTCTCCGCCTTCGCCGACGGACGGCGGATCGCCGCCCCCGTCCCGGCCGGTCCCGCCGCGGGCGACCGGCGCGACCCCCTGGTCGAGGCCGGTCTGCCCGCCGCCGCCCGCGGGCTGGCCGCCGGGGTCTCCGAGGCCGTCGACACCGCCCTCGGCCGGGCCGTGCTCCGGCAGCACACCGCAGCGGCCGCCGCTCGATGACGCCACGTCGGAGCGGGGCCGGTGGGGTCGGGGCGGCCGCGGCGACGGCACCGCCGGCGGTCGTACTGACGCCGGTCGTACTGACGGTGGCCGTACTGACGGTGATCGGAGCGGCCCCGGCCGCGTACGCGGACACCGCCCGGGACCACGAGTGGCCGCTGCGCACCCTGCACGCCGCGCAGGCATGGCGTACCACCCGGGGGGAGGGGACGGTGGTCGCGGTGCTCGACACCGGGGTGGACCCCGGCCACCCCGACCTCACCGGCCAGGTCCTCCCCGGCCGGGACATGGTGGGCCTCGGGGCCCGCCCCGGCGACCGGGTGTGGGCGCGCCACGGCACCGGGATGGCGGCGATCATCGCCGGGCACGGGCACGGCCCCGGGCGTACCGCCGGTGTGCTGGGGATCGCCCCGGCCGCCCGGATCCTGCCGGTGCGGGTCATCCTGGAGGACGCCGACCCACGGCGCTCCCAGGCCCGCAGCCGTCCGGGCGACACCCTGGCCGCGGGCATCCGCTGGGCGGTGGACCACGGCGCGGACGTGATCAACATGTCGCTCGGCGACGACAGCGCCGCCGCGCACGCGGACCCCGGGGAGTACGCCGCCGTGCAGTATGCGCTGCGCCACGGGGTGACCCTGGTGGCGTCCGCCGGGAACGGCCGCCGGGACGGCGACCGCTCGTCGTATCCCGCCGCCTACCCCGGGGTGATCGCCGTCGCCGCGGTGGACCGCGGGGGCGACCCGGCCGGCTTCTCCACCCGCCGCTGGTACACCGCCGTCGCCGCCCCCGGGGTCGATGTGGTGATCGCCGATCCGGACCGCCACTACTACGAGGGCTGGGGCACCAGCGCGGCCGCCGCCTATGTCTCCGGGGTCGTCGCCCTGCTGCACTCGGCCCGCCCCGGGCTGAACCCCGCCCAGATCCGCACCGTGCTGGAGGAGACCGCCGTCGACCGGCCCGCCGGCGGCCGCAGCGACGCGGTCGGCGCGGGCCTGGTCGACTCGGTGGCGGCGCTGGCCGCCGCCGCCCGCCTGCGACCGGAGCCGGCCGTGCCGCACCCGGCCCCGCACCCGGCCGCGGAGGCTGGTGGGAGCACCCGCGCGGCGGCCTCGTCGACCCGCTCGCGGACCCGCGTCGGCGGGGCCTGGTCCGACCGGGTGCGGATCTGGGCGGGGGCCGGGCTGCTGCTGCTCGCCGTGGTGCTGCGGCGGCGGGCCCGCGGAGCGCTCAGGCCGGTGTCCCCAGCACCCCGGTGAACGCGTCGGCGGAGGCCTCGGCGGCCGCCTCGACCAGGGAGATCCCCCCTCCTCCGTGGCATTGCCGTCGGAGAGCACGGCGACCAGCAGCTGATGGCCGTCGTGCTGCACCTCGCCGATGCTGTTGACCACCCACAGGCCTGTGGTGGAGCGCGGCAGCCAGCCGTTCTTCAGCCGGTAGGCGGTGCCGTCGTCGGCCGCCGCCGAGACCCCCCAGTCCTGGTCGCTCTCCACCTGCCCCATCTGGGTGCGCAGATAGCTGCGGGAGTCGGCGTCGAGCGGGGAGTCGTCGCCGAATATCGCTGCCAGCAGCCTGACCTGGTCGGCGGCGGTGGTGGCGGTCAGACCCCAGTGGCCGGCGTCCCCGGAGGCGGTGGAGGTGAGGCCGAAGGCGCGGTTGGCCCGGTCCAGTCCGGACGCCCGCCCTATCCGGGTGTACAGGGCGTCCGCGGCGCTGTTGTCGCTGTTGGCGATCATCGTTTGGGCGCGGGCCCGCTCCTCGGCGGTCAGGTCGCGGCCCGCCTGCTGGGCCTGGAGCAGCAGGGCGGCCAGGATGTCCGCCTTGGCGATGCTGGCGGTGGCGAAGGTGTGCCCGGCCGCCCCGTAGTGCGCCGACACCCCGGTGGAGAGGTCCTGGACGGCGACGGACAGCCGGCCCTGGGCCCCGCCGGCCACCCGTTGCACCGCCTTGGCCACCGCATCCGCTGCCAGTTTGGCCGTGTTGCGCGGGGAGGGGGCGGCGGAGACCCGGGCGGTGTCGCGGGTGGGTGAGGCGGTGGGGGCCTGCGCGGTGGCCGAAGGGGTCGCGCCGGCCGCGAGGGCGGCCGGGGCGCTGCTGGAGGGGGCGCTGCTGGACGGGGCTGTGGACGCGTGCTTACCGGACCCGTGCCCGCCGTGGCGGTCACGGGAGATCTGCACCACCGTGCCGCAGCCGAGGGCCACGATGCCCACCAGTGCCGCGGTGCGGAGCACACCGCCCAGGCGTCTTCGGGGGCGTCTGCCGCTCGGGGGGCCTGCCGGGACCAGCATCTCCGTGTTCCTTCCGCTCATGCGCAGGACGCTAGGAAGTCCGTCTGCAAGAACGCTGAGAGGAGAGTGAGCGCCGCCTGAGAAGGCGCTCGCACCGTCGCATACCCTCAATGCGTGGAACGCAAGAGCATCCCGGACCCAGGCTTCTCCGGAGACGACGGCGGAGCCGACCCGCGGCTGACCGCGGCGCTGGCCCGCTGGGCCGACGACCCGGCCGGGGGCGAGCCGGAGCTGCTGGCCCGGATCGGCGGCGCCCGTCTGATGGTGCCGGTGGTGGCGCTGCTGGGCGAGGTGGAGACCGGTACGAGCGAAGCGAGCTGGGGGTCCGCCGGGCCGAAGGCTGGGGGAGGCTTGCGGCGGGAGAAGACCAGCGACATGGCGGTCCCCGTGGTGGAGGCGCCGGACGGGCGGCGGGCGCTCCCCGCGTTCACCTCGCTGGAGGCCCTGGCCCGCTGGCGGGCCGACGCCCGCCCGGTGCCGGTGCACGGCCGCCAGGCGGTGCTGGCGGCCTACTCGGAGCGTGCGGACACCCTGCTGCTGGACCCGGCGGGCCCGGTCCCGTACCAGCTGACGGGTGCGGCCATGCGGGCGGTCGCCGAGGGGCGGGAGCATCTGCCGCCGGCCCGTGACCCCGAGGTTTTGGCGGTGCTCCGCCGGATGGTCGCCGCCGAGCCTGCGGTGCTCAGGGCGTATCTGCGGCCGGCGGAGCAGACCGACGCGGTGCTGGCGCTGGTCCCGGAACCGGAGGCGGGGCAGGACGCGGTCCGCGGGGCGGCGCAGCGGATCGCGGCCGGTGTCGCGGCGGACGAGCTGCTGAGGGTGCGGCTGGACCGCGGCCTGGACCTGGCCCTGCTGCCCGCCTCGGCGAGCATCGGCGGGGAGCCGCTCTACAGCCGCTGACGTGCACCGCTGGCAGGAGCCACCGGCATGCTGCGGGGGACGCCCGTCCGGGCGTCCCCCGCAGCATGCCGGAGCGGTTCAGGAGTAGACCGGGCGGTTCAGGAGTAGACCGGGCCGGTGTACTTCTCGCCCGGTCCCTGACCCGGCGCGTCCGGCACCAGCGAGGCCTCGCGGAAGGCCAGCTGCAGTGAGCGCAGGCCGTCGCGCAGCGGGGCGGCGTGGAAGCTGCTGATCTCGGAGGCGCTGGCGGTCACCAGGGCGGCCAGGGCGGTGATCAGCTTGCGGGCCTCGTCCAGGTCCTTGTGCTCGTCACCGTTCTCGGCGAGACCGCACTTCACGGCCGCGGCGCTCATCAGGTGCACGGCCACGGTGGTGATCACCTCGACGGCGGGCACGTCCGCGATGTCGCGGGTGGCGTCGTCCTCGGGCGTGGGGTCAGGCTGGGTGCTCATGTTCTCGCTTGTCTCTGCGGGTGAGGGCTCTCCCCGGGAGCGTACGCGCCGGGCTGCGGAATAACGCCGACCCCCTGGACGCTGCTATGATTCCAGACTGACCGGCCTGACACCTTCGGGTGCCCGGCCTACAAGTGGAGGCTCCACGTACAGGGATCCCGTTGGGGAAGCCCCGTCAGTCTCCCACCCGATCGTCCTCCGGGTCGACGGGTTCCGGTCCGCGGCCGACACCTCCGGGTGCCAGAGCCGTCATGTCGCCCCGCGTGAGCTTGCTCGCGAGGGCGCTTCCGGTTGTTGTGGAGCCCCGCCTGTGCACCGTGCGGGGCTTTTTTCGTGTCCGCGGTGCGTGCCCTCCGACAAGGCGCGCAGCGCAGCACGGATGAAGCTCCGCCCGGTGAGTCGAGTCGACACGTGCGACCGCCGCCCGACGGCCGCATCGGAAACAGGTGCAACCGAGGAGGCCCCATCAGCACCGAGCCCCGCATCAACGACCGGATTCGCGTCCCCGAGGTGCGACTCGTCGGTCCCAGTGGCGAGCAGGTCGGCATTGTGCCGCTTGCCAAGGCGCTGGAGCTTGCGCAGGAGTACGACCTCGACCTGGTCGAGGTCGCGGCGACCGCACGGCCGCCGGTGTGCAAGCTCATGGACTACGGCAAGTTCAAGTACGAGTCGGCCATGAAGGCCCGTGAGGCGCGCAAGAACCAGGCGCACACGGTCATCAAGGAGATGAAGCTCCGGCCGAAGATCGACCCGCACGACTACGACACCAAGAAGGGTCACGTCGTTCGGTTCCTCAAGCAGGGCGACAAGGTCAAGATCACGATCATGTTCCGCGGTCGTGAGCAGTCCCGCCCCGAGCTGGGCTTCCGACTGCTGCAGCGGCTCGCGGACGACGTCCAGGAGCTGGGATTCGTCGAGTCCTCGCCCAAGCAGGACGGCCGTAACATGATCATGGTTCTCGGTCCGCACAAGAAGAAGACCGAGGCGATGGCCGAGGCCCGCGAGGCCGCCGCCGCCCGTAAGGCCGAACGTCAGGGCCGCACCGCCACTGCCGAGGCCCCTGAGGCCGACGAGGTCGACGAGGTCGACGAGGTCGACGAGGTCGTTGAGACCTCCGAGGTCGTTGAGACCTCCGAGGTCGAGCAGTCGGCAGACGCCCAGGCTCCGGCAGAGTAACCAGCAGTACCTCGGTACCGGGGCGGCCCGCCCCGGCACCCGAAGATCCATTCAGCGCTTCCCCGCCTGCGCCCGACGTGTGCGGGCGGGGGCGGACCGACGAGGAGAGTACGGCGACATGCCGAAGAACAAGACGCACAGCGGCGCCAGCAAGCGCTTCAAGCTCACTGGCTCCGGGAAGGTGCTGCGCCAGCGCGCCGGCCGCCGTCACCTGCTCGAGCACAAGCCGTCCACGCTGACCCGCCGCCTGGCCGGCACGGTCGAGATGGCCCCGGCCGACGCCAAGAAGATCAAGAAGCTTCTCGGCAAGTGATCGCGCCCCGCACGGCTGCGCCGATGCGGGAACCCGCCGATCCTTCCCGACCTATTCGAATGCGGACCGCGTGAAGATGTCCGCGGTCCTACCCAAGGAGTAATGCAGTGGCACGCGTCAAGCGGGCAGTGAACGCCCACAAGAAGCGCCGGGTCATCCTCGAGCGGGCCAGCGGCTACCGCGGCCAGCGGTCGCGCCTGTACCGCAAGGCGAAGGAGCAGGTCACCCACTCTCTCGTCTACAACTACAACGACCGCAAGAAGCGCAAGGGCGACTTCCGCCAGCTGTGGATCCAGCGGATCAACGCCGCCGCGCGTGCGAACGGCATCACCTACAACCGCTTCGTCCAGGGTCTGAAGGCCGCCAACGTCGAGATCGACCGCAAGATGCTGGCCGAGCTCGCGGTGAACGACCCGGGCGCCTTCGCGTCCCTGGTCGAGGTCGCCCAGAAGGCGCTGCCGGCCGATGTGAACGCCCCCAGGGCCGCCGCCGACGCCGCCTGATCCAGGCAGCCGCCTGACCCCAGGCACAGAGCAGACCCGCAGGTGCGCCCGGTGCGCGCCTGCGGGTCCTGCTTTGCGCCCGCCCCGGCCCCCCTCAGAAAGCGCCATGGCTACCACCGACCGCCCCGAGCACGGCCCCCTGCTGACCTCGCTGCGCTCCCCCCGGGTCACCGCCGCCCGCCGTCTCGCCCGCCGCCCGCAGCGCGCCAGAGAGCGCCGCTTCATCGCCGAGGGCCCCCAGGCCGTACGGGAGGCGGTCGCCTACGGCCTGCTCCCCGGGGGTGGCGAGCACGCGGTGGTGGAGGTGTACACCACACCGGAGGCCGCCGAGCGCCATGCCGACATCGTGGCCGCCGCCCAGGACGCCGGGATCCCGGTCCTGACCGCCACCCCCGAGGTGATCGCCGAGGTCTGCCAGACGGTGACCCCGCAGGGCATCGTCGGGGTCTGCCGCTTCGTGGACACCCCCTTCGACGCCGTGCTGGCCGCCCGGCCCCGGCTGGTGGCCGTCCTCGCCCATGTCCGCGACCCCGGCAACGCCGGCACGGTGCTGCGCACCGCGGACGCGGCCGGTGCCGACGCGGTGGTGCTCACCGACGCCTCGGTCGACCTCTACAACCCCAAGGCGGTGAGGGCCTCGGTGGGCAGCCTCTTCCACCTGCCCGTCGCGGTGGGGGTGCCGGTGGCCGACGCGGTCGCCGGGCTGCGTGCGGCGGGCGTACGGGTGCTGGCCGCCGACGGCGCGGGCGACCGCGACCTGGACGCCGAACTGGACGACGGCACCCTGCGCGGCCCCACCGCCTGGGTCTTCGGCAACGAGGCCTGGGGGCTGCCGGAGCAGACCCGGGCGCTGACCGACGAAGTGGTGCGGGTGCCGATCCACGGACACGCCGAGAGCCTCAACCTGGCCACCGCCGCGGCGGTCTGCCTCTATGCCTCCGCCCGTGCGCAGCGCGGGGCGGGAGGGTGCCGCGCGGGCGGGTAGAGACGCCACCGGTCGTCTCCGAGAGGGCGCCGGGCTTCAGCCCGGTGGTGAATCGGACTCCCGTGGAGCGGGACCGGATTCGGCGAAGTGCCGCCAAGACACTCCGCCGCCCGGTACGGTGACCGTGTCAGGTACCGCCGGACGGGCGGGAACGGGGTCTTCGGACCCGAAAGTCTGTGGAGACCGGGTCAAGACTGCTGCTTGCGGTGGCGCTGGTCGCTGAAGCAGGAAGCCATGGAGGTGTCGCGTCAGCGGCACGGGCTGAATCCTCGGCATTCATGCCGAGGAGCGCGTCAATGTGAGGCTCCTCGAAGACAGGCCGGCCGGCACACGGGGGGAGCGGATTGTCCCAGCACACCGGTGAGAGGCCCGGTGAGGACGGCACCGGACTCGGGATCGACCCCGACGACCTGCCCGACGGACTGGTGGTCGCCGACCAGTTCGGGGACGTGGTCTGCTTCAACACGGCTGCCACCCGGATCACCGGTATCCCGGCGGCCGACGCCCTGGGGCGCCCGTACACCGAGGTGCTGCCGCTGGAGGACCTGGACGGCCGCCGCTGGTGGCAGTGCACCGACCCCTACGGCGGGCTGGCCACCCGTACCCGCCAGCCCGAACGCAATCTGCTGCTGCCCGGCGGCCGCGAGGTGCTGGTCTCCGCCCGCTATCTGCGGGCCGCGCGGTGCGGCCCGGTCCAGCGGCTGGTGGTCGCGCTGCGGGGCACCGAGGACCGGCGCCGCACCGAGCGCAGCCATGCCGAGCTGATCGCCACCGTGGCCCATGAACTGCGGTCCCCCCTGACCAGCGTCAAGGGCTTCACCGCCACCCTGCTCGGCAAGTGGGAGCGGTTCACCGAGGACCAGAAGAAGCTGATGCTGGAGACCGTCGACGCCGACGCCGACCGGGTCACGAGGCTGATCGCGGAACTGCTGGACATCTCCCGGATCGACGCCGGCCGCCTGGAGCTGCGCCGCCAGGTGGTGGACGTCGCCGCGGCCGTCCACCGCCACACCGACTCCATGGCCGCGGCAGGCATCGCCTCGGAGCGGTTCCGGATCCGGGTGCACCAGCCGCTTCCGCAGCTGTGGGCGGACCCGGACAAGGTCGACCAGGTGCTGTGGAACCTGCTGGAAAACGCGGTGCGGCACGGCGAGGGGACTGTCACCATCGAGGTGGAGCCCGCCAAGGAGCTGGTCGAGGGCCCCGCGGAGCCCAGGATGCCCGGGGTGCGCCGCACCGAGCCCGCAGGGCGCGTACTGGAAGGGACGGCCGTCACCGTGAGCGACGAGGGCCCCGGTATCCCCGAGGACGCGATCCCACGGGTCTTCACCCGTTTCTGGCGGGGCAGCCGACGCGGCGGGACCGGCCTGGGCCTCTATATCGTCAAGGGCATCGTCGAGGCCCACGGCGGCACCATCCGGGTCGACCAGGCCCCCGGTGGCGGTGCCCGGTTCCGATTTATCCTGCCCGCCGGAATCCCCGACTTCATGCTGTGAGTCGGCCCCGGCGGGCTGCCAGCCCCGGACCGCCGGTGACCCGTACGGACCGCGAGCAGCGCGCTCCGGGCGGCCCCCGCACCCCACGCCGCGCGCACGCGGCCGCGGTGTGACCCCCACCGGACGCCGCGCCCCCGCACCCCGGGAGGCGGCCGCCGGAGGGGCACAGCCGGGCACCCCGGCTCCCCGCCGCAGGCCGCCGGGCCGCCTTGTGCGGTGCCGCGCCCCTCCGCGGGGCGGCGCGGGGGCGGTCATGGTGTCCAAGATCAGCGGTTCCAGCCCTAGTAGACTCGCTGGATGACGTCGAGCGACGTCAGGCGGATCACACCCCCTGGGAAGGGCCGGGCCACGCCCCCACCACCCGAGCACGGACGAGCAGGAGCACGGGAAAGATAGAGATGTCGGCACCCAACAAGTCGTACGACCCGGTCGAGGTCGAGGCCCTCAAGCCCGAAGAGATCGAGCGGATGCGGGACGAGGCCCTGGCGGCCATCGCCGCCGCCGGAGACCTTGCCGCGCTGCAGGACAGCAAGGTCGCGCACACCGGCGACCGCTCGCCGCTGGCCCTGGCCAACCGCGAGATCGGCGCCCTGCCCCCGCACGCCAAGGCCGACGCCGGCAAGCGCGTCGGACAGGCCCGTGGCGCGGTCAACCAGGCGCTGGCCCGGCGCCGCGAGGAGCTGGAGGCGGAGCGCGACGCCCGCGTGCTGGTCGAGGAGGCGGTGGATGTCACCCTGCCCTACGACCGTGCGCCGCGCGGCGCCCGGCACCCGCTGACCACCCTCACCGAGCTGATCCAGGACACCTTTGTGGCCATGGGCTACGAGGTGGCCGAGGGCCCCGAGGTCGAGGCGGAGTGGCTGAACTTCGACGCCCTCAACCTGGGCCCGGACCACCCGGCCCGCACCACCCAGGACACTTTCTTCGTGGCCGGCCCCGACGGCAGCGCCGACAGCGGCGTCGTCCTGCGCACCCACACCTCCCCGGTGCAGGCCCGCACCATGCTGGATCGCGAGCCGCCCATCTATGTGATCTGCCCGGGCCGCACCTTCCGCAGCGACGAGCTGGACGCCACCCACACCCCGGTGTTCGGGCAGGTCGAGGGTCTCGCCGTGGACGAGAACATCACCTTCGCGGACCTCAAGGGCACCCTGGAGCACTTCGCCGCCACCATGTTCGGCGACGACCTGGCCCACCGCTGGCGGCCCAACTACTTCCCCTTCACCGAGCCGTCCGCCGAGATCGACCTGCAGTGCTTCGTCTGCCGCGGGGAGAGCGTCGGCAACCCGGACCGCCCCTGCCGCACCTGCTCCTCCGAGGGCTGGATCGAGCTGGGCGGCTGCGGTGTGGTGAACCCGCGGGTGCTGATCGCCTGCGGCATCGACCCCGACCGGTACAGCGGCTTCGCCTTCGGCCTCGGCCTGGAGCGGATCCTGATGAACCGGCACAACGTCGAGGACATGCGAGACATCGTCGAGGGTGACGTGCGCTTCACCCTCCCCTTCGGGATGGAGATCTGATGCGGGTCCCGCTTTCGTGGCTGCGGGAGTACGTCGACCTGCCGGCCGGCGAGACCGGACGTGACGTCGCCGCCAGGCTGGTGAACGCCGGCCTCGAGGTCGAGACCGTGGAGCGGGTCGGCGCCGAGCTGACCGGGCCGCTGGTGGTCGGCAAGGTGCTGGCGATCGAGGAGCTGACCGGCTTCAAGAAGCCGATCCGCTACTGCCAGGTCGACGTCGGCAAGGCCAACGGCACCGGCGAGCCGCAGAACATCGTCTGCGGCGCCCGGAACTTCGCCGTCGACGACAAGGTCGTGGTGGTCCTCCCCGGGGCCGTCCTCCCCGGTCCCTTCCCGATCGCCGCCCGGCAGACCTACGGCAAGGTCTCCGAGGGCATGATCTGCTCCGCGCGTGAGCTCGGCATGGGCGACGACCACGACGGCATCGTGGTGCTGCCGCCCGAGTACGAGCCCGGCACCGACGCCATCGAGCTGCTCCAGCTGGTCGACGAGGTGCTGGACATCGCCGTCACCGCCGACCGCGGCTACTGCCTGTCGGTGCGCGGTGTCGCCCGCGAGGCCGCCACCGCGTACGGTCTGCCGCTGGCCGACCCGGCGCTGCTGGACGTGCCGCCCGCCGACTCCGACGGCTACCAGGTCAAGATCGCCGACCCCGAGGGCTGCGACCGGTTCGTGGCCCGCACCGTCAGCGGCATCGACCCGGGCGCCGCCTCCCCGATCTGGCTGCAGCGCCGGATCCAGAAGGCGGGGATGCGGCCGGTCTCGCTCACCGTCGACATCACCAACTATGTGATGCTGGAGACCGGTCAGCCGCTGCACGCCTACGACCGGCACCGGCTCTCCGGTCCGATCCAGGTGCGGCGTGCCGAGGCGGGGGAGAAGCTGCGCACGCTGGACGGCGTCGAGCGCAAGCTGTCCGCCGAGGACCTGCTGATCTGCGACGACTCCGGCCCGATCGGGCTGGCCGGTGTGATGGGCGGTGCCTCCACCGAGATCGCCGACCACGCCGTGGACGCGGACTCCGGGCAGGTGCTCGGCACCAGCGACGTGGTGGTCGAGGCCGCGCACTTCGACCCGGTGGCGATCGCCCGCACCGCCCGCCGCCACAAGCTGCCCTCCGAGGCGTCCAAGCGGTTCGAGCGCGGCGTCGACCCCGAGGCCGCCCCGGCGGCCGCGCAGCGGGTGGTCGACCTGCTGGTGCTGATCGGCGGCGGTACCGCCGACGCCGGGGTGACCGATGTCGCCGCACCCCGGCCCGGCCGCACCATCACCATCCCCGGACCACCCCGACCGGGTCGCGGGCACCGAGTACGGCCGGGAGACCGTCACCCGGCGGCTCCAGGAGGTCGGCTGCACCGTCACCGGCGCCGATGTGCTCACCGTGACCCCGCCGAGCTGGCGCCCTGACCTCACCGACCCCAACGACCTGGCGGAGGAGGTCATCCGGCTGGAGGGCTATGACAACGTCCCCTCCCGGATGCCCCAGGCGCCGCCCGGCCGCGGTCTGACCGCGGCGCAGAAGCGGCTGCGCCGGGTCGGCCGGGCGCTCGCCGGTGCCGGCTGTGTCGAGGTGCAGAACTACCCGTTCCTGGGTGAGTCCGTCTTCGACGCGCTGGGTCTGGCCGCCGACGACGCCCGCCGCCGCACGGTGAAGCTGGCCAACCCGCTCAACCACGACGAGCCCGCGCTGCGCACCACGCTGCTGCCGGGCCTGCTGGCGGCGCTGCACCGCAACGTCGGCCGCGGCAACACCGATGTGGCGCTCTTCGAGACCGGCCTGGTGTTCCGCCCCAAGGCCGAGCTGTCGGTGCCGCCGCGGCTGCCCGTCGACCGGCGTCCGACCGCGGACGAGCTGGCCGCCCTGGACGCGGCACTGCCCGACCAGCCGCGCCGTGTCGCGGTCGCGCTGGCGGGTCAGAGCGAGCCCGACGGCTGGTGGGGCAAGGGCCGCCCGGCGACCTGGGCCGAGGCCGTGGAGGCGGGCCGTACGGTCGCGCGGGCCGCGGGAGTCGAGCTGATCGTCCGACAGGACCAGCACGACCCCTGGCACCCGGGCCGCTGCGCCGCGCTGCTGGTCGCCGGTGCCGACGGTACCGAGCGGCTGGTCGGCCACGCCGGAGAGCTGCACCCGCGGGTGGTCAAGGCGCTGCACCTGCCGGAGCGCACCTGCGCCATGGAGATCGACCTCGATCTGCTGGCCGCCGACGGCGACCTGCGGGTGACCGCGCCGACGGTGTCCACCTACCCGGTGGCCACCCAGGACGTCGCCCTGGTGGTCGACGACTCCGTGCACGCCGCCGACGTCGAGGCCGCGCTGCGGTCAGGGGCCGGTCCGCTGCTGGAGTCGCTGCGCCTGTTCGACGTCTTCACCGGCGAGCAGCTCGGCGAGGGCCGCAAGTCGCTGGCGTACGCCCTGCGGTTCCGCGCGGCGGACCGTACGCTGACCGCCGAGGAGGCCTCGGCGGCCCGTGACGCCGCGGTGGCCGAGGCGGTCGCCCGCACCGGTGCGGTGCTGCGCGGCGCCTGACGTGTCACCGGCACCGCTGGGTGCCATCGGGACCGCCCCGCTCGGAGGACTCCGGGCGGGGCGGTCCCGTCGTTTCCCCGGCCCTGCGCACCGCTGCCCGCGGTGCGCGGCAGTCGCCGGATCCGCCGACCGGAGCGCCGAGCGGTCCGTTCGGGCGCACCCGCGGTCTTGAGCGGTACATGCCTTCTCCTCTACCTTCACGTTTCATCCGCGTGGCCGTGGACACCAGGTCGACGGCCGTCCGCGCGGACGAAGTGGAGACCACGCATGGACCTGCGCTCTCACTCACGGATGCGGCCCGGACCGACCCGGTACCGGCGAACCGCCCCCGCCCTGCTCGGCCTCGCCACGGCCGCGGCCCTCACCGCCCTGCCGGCGGGTGCCCGGGCCGCCGAACCACCGCCCGCCGACGGCCCGGTGCTGAGCTATGTCGTCAACACCCACACCGGCCCTGCCGCGACCCGGCTCGCCGCATGGGAGATCGCCCGGGCGGGCGGCACCGTGGTGCACTCCTACCAGCAGATAGGCGTGGTGGTCGCGCACTCCGGCAACCCCGCCTTCGCCGCCACGCTGCGCGCCACCCACCTCTTCGGCTCCGTCGGTGCCACCCGTACCGCCCCGCTGGCGGCCGCGCTGGAGACCGACCCGGTCGCCCTCGGCGCGGCGGAGGCCGTGCGGGCCGCCGACACCGCCCCCGCCGCCGACGATCCGCTGCAGCCCCTGCAGTGGGACATCCGCGCCATCGGTGCCGACCGGGCGTACACCGTCACCCCGGGCAGCCGCCGGGTGCTGGTCGGTGTGGTGGACACCGGCATCGACGACACCCACCCCGACCTGGCGCCCAACTTCGACGCGGCCGACTCGGTCGACTGCGTCTCCGGTGCCCCCGACACCACTCCCGGCGCCTGGCGGCCCACCGCGGCCGCCCCCGGCTCCTACCACGGCACCCATGTCGCGGGCACCATCGCCGCAGCCCGCAACGGCATCGGTGTCACCGGGGTGGCCCCCGGCGTCCGGGTCGCCGCCGTCAAGGTGGCCGAGCCCAAGCAGAGCCTCTTCTACCCCGAGAGCGTGGTCTGCGGCTTCGTCTGGGCGGCCGAGCACCACATGGACGTGACCAACAACAGCTATTACATCGACCCCTGGTACTTCAACTGCCTCAACGACCCCGACCAGCGGGCCGTGGTGGAGGCGGTGCGCCGTGCCGCCGACTACGCCGCCCGGCGCGGCACCCTCACCGTGGCGGCGGCCGGCAACGAGGGCTGGGATCTCGCGGGCAGCAGCATCACCGACACCACCAGCCCCGACGATGCCACCACCACCACCCGCACCGTCGACCCCCGTGCCTGTCTGGACCTGCCTGCGGGCCTGCCCGGTGTGGTGACCGTCTCCGCCACCGGTGCACGCGGCCTCAAGTCGTCCTACTCCAACTACGGCCGTGACGTCATCGATGTGGCGGCCCCCGGCGGCGACAGCACCGCCTACCAGCCCCCCACGGCGCCTGCCACCAGCGGCGGCATCCTCTCCACCATGCCCGGCGGCGGCTACGCCTACCTCAACGGCACCTCCATGGCCTCCCCGCATGTGGCCGGGGTCGCGGCCCTGCTGAAGTCCGTCCACCCGTACGCCTCCCCCCGGGAGCTCACCCGGCTGCTGGAGCACCAGGCCGATCCGCTGGCCTGCCCGGACCCCTACGACATCGACGGCAACGGCACCCCCGACGCCGTGTGCCAGGGCCCGGCCTCCCACAACGGCTTCTACGGACACGGACTCGTCGACGCCTACCGGGCCGTCACCCGCTGACCGACGCAGGACCCCGCGCACGTCCCGGAGGGTGACTCCGGGGCGTGCGCCCGTGTGGCTCATTGCTCCCGGCAGTGCGTCGGCGCAGCATGCCCGAGGGCGGAGGGACCGCCCGGATCGGGGGAGCCATGCCAGCGCAGCCCAGCCGACGTGCCGCCGGACCCACCCGCCGCCGGCTGATCGCCGCCGGGGCGGCGGCGGCCACCGGGATGCTGCTCGGTGCCGCCGCACCCGTCCCGGGGCGGCGCGCCGCCCGGCCGCAGCTGCGCGGCCTCTGGGCCGCCAGCGTCAACAACGCCGACTGGCCGTCCAAGCCCGGGCTGAGCGCGGACGTCCAGCGGAACGAGCTCACCGGCATCCTGGACATGGCGGTGCGCAACCGGCTCAATGCCGTCTTCCTCCAGGTCCGGCCGAGCGCCGACACCTGCTGGCCGTCGACCGTCGAGCCCTGGTCGAAGTACCTCACGGGGACCCAGGGCCGCGATCCGGGCTGGGATCCGCTGGGCACCGCCGTCACCGAGGCCCACCGGCGCGGACTCCAACTGCACGCCTGGATGAACCCGTACCGGATCAGCCTGGACGACCGGCTGGAGGCGCTGGTGCCCGCGCACCCCGCCCGCCGCAACCCCGACTGGGTGGTCCGGTACGGCGGGAAGCTCTACTACAACCCGGGTGTCCCCGAGGCGCGGGCGCATGTGGAGGAGGCGGTGCTGGACGCCGTCCGCCGCTATCCGGTCGACGGTCTGCACTTCGACGACTACTTCTACCCCTACCCGGTCAAGGGCCAGCGGTTCGACGACGAGGAGGCGTTCGCGGCCAACGGCGACGGGCTGGAGCTCGCCGACTGGCGGCGCCGCAATGTCGACCTGCTGGTCAGCGAGGTGTACCAGCGCATCCGCACGGTGCGCTCGGGCACCGTCTTCGGGGTGAGCCCGTTCGGCGTCTGGCGGAACCGGTCCGCGGACGAGGCGGGCTCGGCGACCACCGCCGGGGTGCAGACCTTCGACGACCTCTACGCCGACACCCGCTCCTGGATCCGGCAGGGCTGGATCGACTACATCGCACCGCAGCTCTACTGGCCGATCGGCTTCAAGGCGGCCGACTACGCGACGCTGGTCGAGTGGTGGTCCCGGCAGGTGGACGGGACCGAGGTGGCGCTGCACATCGGCGAGGCCGTCTACCGGGCGGGCGACCCGGCGCAGGGCGCGGCCTGGCAGGACCCGGCGGAGCTCAGCCGCCATCTGACCCTCTGCGCCCGCTATCCGCAGGTGAAGGGCAACATCCACTACAACGCCAGCGCCGTGCTCCGCAATCGCATCGGGGCCTTCGCCGGCCTGGTGAAGGACCACTACCAGCAGTCCGCCCCCGCGGTCTGACCGCGGATCTGCGGCCGGATCGCGGGGGCGGGCCCCCGGGGCGTCAGCGCCCGGCGGTGTAGTCGTAGAAGCCGCGTCCGGACTTGCGGCCCAGCAGGCCGGCGTCCACCATCCGCAGCAGCAGCGGGGGAGCGGCGTAGAGCGGCTCCTTGTACTCGCCGTACATCGACTCCGCGATGGAGACGATGGTGTCCAGGCCGATCAGGTCGCACAGCCGCAGCGGTCCCATCGGGTGGGCGCAGCCGGCCTCCATGCCCTTGTCGATGTCCTCGGCGGTGGCCACCCCGGACTCGAACATCCGCACCGCGGAGAGCAGATACGGCACCAGCAGGGCATTGACCACGAAGCCCGCGCGGTCGCGGGCCCGGATCGGCTCCTTGCCCAGCACCTCCACCGCGAAGGCCTCGGCGCGGGCGACGGTCTCGGGCGAGGTGGTGAGCGTCGGGATCACCTCGACCAGCTTCTGCACCGGGGCCGGGTTGAAGAAGTGCAGACCGAGGACCTGCTCCGGACGGGAGGTGGCGGCGGCCAGCTTCACGATCGGGATGGAGGAGGTGTTGGAGGCCAGGACAGCGTCGCGGCGCTCCACCACCTTGTCCAGCGTCTGGAAGATCTGGACCTTGATGTCCTCGCGTTCGGCGACGGCCTCCACCACCAGGTCGCGGTCGGCGAAGTCCGCGAGCTCGGTGGTGAAGGAGATCCGGGCCATCGCCGCGTCCCGGTCCTCCTGGCTCAGCTTGCCCCGCCTGACCGCGGTGTCCAGCGAGTTGGTCAACCGGGTGCGGCCGAGTTCCAGGGCCTCGCCGGTCGCCTCGGCAACCAGTACATCGAGGCCCGTGCGGGCGAAGACCTCCGCGATGCCGGAGCCCATGAGGCCGCAGCCGACCACGCCGACGCGTCCGATGCCGCTCACACACTTGCCTTTCGTCGTATCCGGTTGGCGCAGCACGGGGGCATGGTGTGCCGGGCCGCGCTGCCGCGGACGACGTTACTCTGCCCGGTGGCACGGCTCGCGACCGGCCGTGCCGCGGGGCCCGCGGCACCCGCGTGCGCCGGGCGGTGGGGCAGGGGCCTCAGGACAGATAGTCGTTCACCTCGGATGCCGAGCGCACCCGTGCCTGTCCGGGATCCTCGTCGAACTCCTCCTTGGCCCGGCGCTGCCGCAGCAGGTCCCAGCACTGGTCGAGCTCCGTCTCCAGGACGGTCAGCTGCGCGCGGGCGAGACCGCTGTCCGTCCGGCCCTCAGCGATCTGCTGCCGCAGCTCCTTCTCCGCGGCGACCATGTCGCCGATCCGGTCGAGGATCCTCCGGTCCTGGCCGGCGGACGAAGCGGATGTCATGGTGCTACCTCCTAGGACGTCCCTTCTGCCACTCTCCTCCTCTCCCCGCCGGGGCGCACCGGTGCGACACCTCGGCGGGGGTGGTCGACCAGCCGCTGCCCGGCGGCCACAATCGAGACACCGGTCGGACCCGACGGAGGTGTGCACCGTGCCTGACGCAGCCCCGAGAATCGCCGCAGTGATCGCCCAGCTGACGGGAGGCCCCCCGCCGCTGAGGCTGCGCGCCTGGGACGGCAGCGAGGCCGGCCCCCCGGACGGACCCGTACTGGTGCTCCACGACCGCCGCGCACTGCGCCGGCTGCTGTGGCGGCCCGGCGAACTGGGTCTCGCCCGCGCTTGGGTGGCCGGCGAACTCGACATCGAGGGCGATCTCTACACCGCACTGGACCGGCTCCAGGGCACTGCCAAAGCCCCGGGCGAGGATGCGGGAGCCGGGGGGCTCGGCCGTACCGCCCTGCGTACCCTCGGCTCGCTGCGCGACCCGGGCACCCGGCGGCTGCTCGGCGGCGCCCTGGCGCTGGCCGGCACCCCGCTGCCGCCAGCGCCGCCGCCGGAGGAGGTGCGCCGCCGCCGCGGCCCCCGCCACGGCCGCTCCCGGGACCGGGCGGCGATCAGCCACCACTACGACGTGGGCAATGACTTCTACGCCCTGGTGCTGGGCCCCTCCATGGTCTACTCCTGCGCCTACTGGGCCGACGGTCCGGCCACCGGCCTGGAGCGGGCGCAGCACGCCAAGCTGGACCTGGTCTGCCGCAAGCTCGCGCTCCGCGCCGGCCAGCGGCTGCTCGACGTCGGCTGCGGCTGGGGGTCGATGGTGCTGCACGCCGCGGAGCACTACGGCGTGCGCGCGGTCGGCGTCACCCTCTCCGAGGCGCAGGCTGCCCTCGCCCGCAAGCGGGTCGCAGCCGCGGGCCTCACCGACCGGGTGGAGATCCGGATCCAGGACTACCGCGACGTCGTCGACGGCCCCTACGACGCCATCTCCTCCATCGGTATGGCCGAACATGTGGGCTCCGTGCAGTACCGGGCGTACGCGGGCCGGCTCCATGAGCTGCTGAAGCCCGGCGGACGGCTGCTCAACCACCAGATCTCCCGGCGCCCGCTGCCCGACGAGCGTGAGTACCGGCTGAACGAGTTCATCGACCGCTATGTCTTCCCCGACGGTGAGCTGGCCCCGGTGGGCGGCACGGTCTCCCTGCTGGAGGAGGCCGGCTTCGAGGTGCGGGACGTGGAGGCGCTGCGGGAGCACTATGCGCTGACGCTGCGGGCCTGGGTGTCCGGCCTGGAGGCCCACTGGGACCAGGCGGTCCGGCTGGCCGGTGCGGGCCGGGCCAGGGTCTGGCGGCTGTACATGGCCGCGTGCGTCCGTGCTTTCGAGCGCAATGAGATCGGGGTCAACCAGGTGCTGGCCGTCCGCCCCGGGCCCGGTGGCCGGTCCGGTATGCCGTGGACGCGGGGGGTGTGGCCGGCCCCGGGGGGCGCCGGCTGAGCCGTACGGGCGGACCACCGGCGCCCCAGGCGGTTCCCTCGGGGGCGGCGGGCGGCCGGTGGTTGCCCTGTTGCCCGCGGCTCACACCCGCAGCCCGCGGCGTCCGCGGGGGTTCCGGGCGGTGCGCGGAGCGGGGTCTGTCCCGGTGGACCCGGGGTGTGCGGGATGCCACACTTGCAGTGCAGCACAACCGCTGTCGCACTGACGTTGTCAAAGAGAGCGAGCGCCCCATGGCACCCCCGGCATCCACGTCAGCGGCGACACCCGACACGCCGTCCCTCACCGTGGACGAGCTGGCGGCGCGGGCCGGGATCACCGTGCGCACCGTCCGCTTCTACAGCACCAAGGGGCTGCTGCCGCCACCGGTGATCGGCCCGCGCCGGGTGGGGCACTACGGCAGGGAGCACCTCGCCCGGCTGTCCCTGATCGAGGAGCTCCAGCACCAGGGACTGACGCTCGCCGCGATCGAGCGCTATCTGGAGCAGCTCCCGGACGGCGCCAGCCCCGAGGACCTCGCCATCCACCGCGCCCTGGTGGCCTCCTGGACCCCCGGCGCACCCGAGGAGACCGACCGCACCCGGCTGGAGCGGCGCACCGGGCGCCCGCTCTCGGAGGACGACCTGGACCGGCTGGCCGCCATGGGCGTCCTGGAGCGCACCGGCGACCCGGACGTCTTCCTCGTCATGCCCGCGGTACTGCACCTGGGCGTGCGGCTGCTGGAGGTGCCCTTCCCGATGGAGACCATCGTGGCCACTCGGGAGATCGTCCAGCAGCACACCCGGGCCGTCGCCCATGAGCTGCAGGAGCTCTTCCAGGACACCGTCTGGCGCCCCTTCCGGGACGGCGACCGCAGCCCCCAGGAGGTGGAGCGGATGCGGGCGCTCACCGAGCACATCCAGCCCGTGCTGGTGCAGGCGCTGGTGACGGCGTTCCAGCGCTCGCTGCGGGAGGAGATCAGCGCCTCCCGCAGCGAGCCGCAGTGACGGTCCGGCGGAGCGCCGGCGGTCAGCCCCGGTGGTCGGCCAGCAGGGCGCCCCGCTCGGCGGTCTCCACCAGCAGCGCGGGCGGCGCAAAGCGGTCCCCGTACGCGGCCTGGAGTTCACGGGCGCGGGCGGTGAAGCCCGCCGGGCCGCCCGGGTAGCCGTCGATGTACTGGAGCACACCGCCGGTCCACGCGGGGAAGCCGATGCCGAGGAGCGACCCCACATTGGCGTCCGCCACCGAGGTCAGCACCCCCTCCTCCAGGCAGCGCACCGAGTCCAGCGCCTCGGCGAAGAGCATCCGCTCCTGCATGTCCCGGAACGGCACCTCGCTGCCGTCGCGGGTGAAGTGCTCCCGCAGTCCGGGCCACAGCCCGACCCTGCGGCCGTCCTGGTAGCTGTAGAAGCCCGCCCCGGCGCTGCGCCCCGGCCGGTCGAACTCCTCGACCATCCGGTCGACCACCGCGTCCGCGGGGTGCGGCTGCCAGGTGCCGCCGGCCTCCTCCACCGCGCGGCGCGACTCCTCGCGGATCCTCCTCGGCAGGGTCAGCGTCAACTCGTCCATCAGCGACAGCACCTTCGCCGGGTAGCCGGCCTGGGCGGCGGCCTGTTCCACCGAGGCGGGGTCCACCCCCTCGCCGACCATCGCCACGCCCTCGTTGATGAAGTGGCCGATCACCCGGGAGGTGAAGAAGCCCCGCGAGTCATTGACCACGATCGGCGTCTTGCGGATCTGCCGCACCAGGTCGAACGCCCTGGCCGTCGCGGCGTCCCCGGTGGCGGTGCCGCGGACGATCTCCACCAGCGGCATCCGGTCCACCGGGGAGAAGAAGTGCAGGCCCACGAAGTCCTGCCGGCGCTCCACGCCCTCCGCCAGCAGGCTGATCGGCAGGGTGGAGGTGTTGGAGCAGAGCAGTGCGTCGGGGGCGACGATCCCCTCGATCTCCTGGAACACCTTCTGCTTGAGCTCCGGGTTCTCAAAGACCGCCTCGATCACCGCGTCGCAGCCGGCCAGGTCGGCGGGGTCCGCGGTGGGGGTGATCCGGGCCAGCAGCGCGGTGCGCTCCTCGGCGGTGGACCGGCCGCGGCCGACCGCCTTGTCCAGCAGCGTCCGGGAGTAGCCCTTGCCGCGCTCCGCGGCTTCCAGGGAGACGTCCTTGAGGACCACCTCGATACCGGCCCGTGCGCAGGAGTAGGCGATCCCCGCCCCCATCATCCCGGCGCCGAGCACCGCCACCCGGCGCACGGTGTGCGCGGGCACCCCGGAGGGTCGGGCGGCGCCGGAGTTGACGGCCTGTATGTCGAAGAAGAACGCCTTGATCATGTTCTTGGAGTTCTGACCGCACACCAGCTCGGTGAAGTAGCGCGCCTCGATCTCCATCGCCGTGTCGATGTCCACCTGGGCGCCTTCCACGGCCGCGGCCAGGATGTTGCGCGGCGCGGGATAGGGGGCTCCGCCCAGCCGCTCGCGCAGACTGGCGGGGAAGGCGGGCAGCTGGGCGGCGAGGGCGGGGGTGGCCGGGGTGCCGCCCGGGATGCGGTAGCCCTTGGCGTCCCACGGCTGGACGACGTCGGGGCAGGCGGCGACGTAGGCGCGGGCCTGCGCCAGCAGCTGCTCCCGGTCGGCCGCGACGGCGTGCACCAGCCCGGCCTCCAGGGCCCGCTGCGGGCCGTACCGCCTGCCCTCCAGCAGCACCTTCAGCAGGGCGTCGGTGATCCCCAGCAGCCGCACCGTGCGCACCACACCGCCGCCTCCGGGCAGCAGCCCGAGGGTCACCTCGGGCAGGCCGACCTTGGCGCCGGGCGTGTCCAGGACGATCCGGTGGTGGCAGGCCAGGGCGAGCTCCAGGCCGCCGCCGAGCGCGGCGCCGTTGATCGCGGCGACGACCGGGCGGCCCAGCGTCTCCAGGCGGCGCAGCAGCCGCTTGAGGTGCATGGAGGAGGCGAAGACCGCTTCGGCCTGCTCGGGGGTGGCGCGGATCAGATCGCGCAGGTCCCCGCCGGCGAAGAAGGTCTTCTTGGCGGAGGTGACGATCACACCGCGGACCGACTCGCGCTCCGCCTCCAGGCGGTCCACGACCGTCTCCAGGGAGGCGGTGAAGGCGGCGTTCATGGTGTTGGCGGACTGCTCGGGGTCGTCCAGGACGAGGGTGACGACGCCGTCCTCGTCCTGCTCCCAGCGGATGGTGGTGCGTGTCGACACGGTGGTTCTCTCCAGGTCTGCCGAGGGTGGGGTGCGGGGCGGGGTGCGGGCTCCGGCGGGCGGTGTCAGCGCAGGCGCTCGACGACGGTGGCGATGCCCATGCCGCCGCCGACGCACAGTGTGGCCAGGCCGTAGCGCAGGTCGCGCCGCTCCAGCTCGTCGACCAGGGTGCCCAGGATCATGGCGCCGGTGGCACCGAGCGGATGGCCCATGGCGATGGAGCCGCCATTGACGTTCACCCGCTCGGGATCGAGCCCCAGATCGCGGACGAAGCGCAGCACCACGGAGGCGAAGGCCTCGTTGATCTCCACCAGGTCCAGCTGGTCCACCGTCAGTCCGGCCTTGGCCAGCGCCTTTCGGGAGGCCGGCGCGGGCCCGGTGAGCATCACGGTCGGGTCGGAGCCGGAGACCGCAGCGGAGACGATCCGGGCGCGCGGGCGCAGGCCGTGGCGCTCGCCGGCCTCGGGGGAGCCGATGGCGACCAGGGCGGCCCCGTCCACGATGCCGGAGGAGTTGCCGGCGGTGTGGACGTGGTCGATCCGCTCCACCCAGTGGTACTTCTGCAGCGCCACCGCGTCGAAGCCGCCCAGTGCCCCGATGTCCGCGAAGGACGGCTTCAGGGCGGCCAGGGTGTCCACGGTGGTGCCGGGACGGATGTGCTCGTCCCGGTCGAGCACGGTGAGGCCGTTGCGGTCCAGCACCGGTACCACCGAGCGGTCGAACCAGCCGTTGGTCCACGCCCTGGCCGCCCGGGCCTGGGACTCGGCCGCATAGGCGTCCACCACGTCGCGGGAGAACCCCTCCAGGGTGGCGATCAGGTCGGCGCCTATGCCCTGCGGCACGAACCGGGTCTGGTAGTTGGTCATCGGGTCCAGCGCCCAGGCGCCCCCGTCGGAGCCCATGGGCACCCGGGACATCGACTCCACGCCGCCCGCCAGCACCAGGTCCTCCCAGCCGGAGCGGACCTTGGCGGCCGCCAGGTTGACCGCCTCCAGGCCGGAGGCGCAGAACCGGTTCTCCTGGACTCCCGCCACGGTGTCCGGCAGCCCCGCGGCCATGGCGGCCGTACGGGCGATGTCGGCGCCCTGGTCGCCGATCGGGCTGACCACCCCGAGGACGATGTCGTCCACCGCGGCCGGGTCCAGCCCCGGCAGCCGGCGGCGCAGTTCGTGGATCAGGCCGACCACCAGGTCGACCGGCTTGGTGCCGTGCAGGGACCCGGAGGCCTTGCCGCGCCCGCGAGGGGTGCGGATCGCCTCGTAGAGAAACGCCTCGGTGCTCAACGTCGCCGCCTTTCGCAGCATCTTGGGGACGGGGTGCGGGCGGGGTGCGGGGGCGGAGGACATCGCGCGGGCGATGCGGTCACGCCGCGCGCTCATTCCCGCGCGGGGGCGGTGGGCCCGGGGGTGTCCGGCCCGGGGGCTGGTACGGGTCCGCCGCTGCCGGGTAGTGGGGTGCCGGGCCGGAGGGCGTCGGGCCGGAGGGCGTCGCTCCGTGCGGGGCCGTGCTCCGCCAGAGCGGGCAGCTGCCAGTCGCGGGCCACCTCCGCGGTGTGGGCGCCGGGGAGGGCCGGCGGCCGGCGCAGGGTGCCGGGGGTGGCGGAGAAGCGCGGCGCCGGGGCGGGCTGGGGGAGTCCGCCTGCCTCGGTGTAGGTGCCGCGGGCCCGCAGATGGGGGTGGTCGGCGGCCTCGCGCAGCGACAGCACCGGCGATACACAGGCGTCGGTCCCCTCGAAGGTCCGGGTCCACTCGGCGCGGGTGCGGGTGGCGAAGCGGGCGGCGATCCGGGCGCGCAGCTCCGGCCAGCGGGCCGGGTCGTCGCGGTCCGGGGCGTCCTCGCCGAGGTCCAGCAGCCGGGCGAACTCGGCGTAGAACTGCGGTTCCAGCGCCCCGACGGCCATCCAGCCGCCGTCCGAGGCGGCGTACACCGCGTAGTACGGGCAGCCGCCGTCCAGCAGATTGGCGCCGCGCCGGTCCTGCCAGGCCCCGGCGGCGAGCATGCCCCAGAGCATCGAGCCGAGGTGCGCGGTGCCGTCGACGATGGCTGCGTCGACCACCTGTCCGGCGCCGGCGGCACGGGCGTGGTGCAGTGCGGCCAGCACACCCACCACCAGATAGAGCGAGCCGCCCGCATAGTCGCCCAGCAGATTGGCGGGGATGGACGGCGGGCCGTCGGGCGGGCCGATCAGGCCGAGGGCTCCGGCGGTGGCGATGTAGCCGATGTCGTGTCCGGCGCAGGAAGCCAGGGGACCGTCCTGCCCCCACCCGGTCATCCGCCCGTACACCAGCCGGGGGTTGCGGGCCAGGCAGACGTCGGGGCCCACCCCCAGCCGCTCGGCGACGCCGGGGCGGAAGCCCTCCAGCACCACATCGGCCCGCTCGACCAGGTCCAGCAGCAGCGAGGGGCCGTCCGGCGCCTTGAGGTCCAGCAGCACCGACCGCTTGTTGCGGTTGGTGATGTCACGGGCCGGATCGATGCCCAGCGCGGCCGGTCCAGGGCGGTCGACGCGGACCACATCGGCGCCGAGGTCGGCCAGCAGCATCCCGGCGAAGGGCGCGGGCCCGATCCCCGCCAGCTCGACCACCGTCACCCCGGCCAGTGGACCGGACGGTCCTGCCGTGGGGGCGTTCTCCATGGTGTGCTCGCCTTCACTGGTTCACGGGGTGATGCCGGGGTGCGGCCGGGCATCGGGTCCTGGCGCGGCGGCCGGCGGGCAGCCGAGGGGCGTACCGGGCCGGTGTCGGTGCGCCGGGCGCTGCCGCACCCTCGGTGGGGGCGCCCCCGTGGCGGGGCGCGGCCTCGGGCCCGGCGTACCGGCGGCGGCCTCGGCGGGGGCGTTCTGATCGTGCAGCACCGGTTGCCCGACGGGTGCCAGCGACTCGGGGGAGCGGTGTGTGCGGCCGGTGTGCTGCCGTTCGGACAGCTGCGGATCGGGCGCGGGGGAGCGCGGCGGGGGCACGGGCTGGGGCGCGCTCATCGGCCTTCTCCGCTGTGTGACATCACTGGTGTAACACGGGGGATGTTAGAAGTGTGGAGCGGCCCGCGCAAGCGTGTCTGCGACGCGCGCCCCGCCCCGGGGGGCGGGCCGTGCCGTGGATGCGCCCGGCCGCGCCGGGGGTCGGGCGCGCTGAACCGCCGCGTCCGCCGGCCGCGGGTCGGGGAGAATGGGGGGCGGTGTCCAGCCGTCACCGGTGACGGCCCCGCCGCCCGGGGGCGACCGTACGACCTTGCATGAGTTTGCTTCGATGCGTATATTCATGCTCAGTCGTAGGAAGGATCACCATGGCATTCCGGGCAGCCGTCGCAGGCGCGAGCGGATACGCGGGCGGCGAGGTGCTGCGCCTGCTGCTGGGTCACCCCGAGATCGAGATCGGGGCACTCACCGGAGGTTCCAACGCCGGAACCGCTCTCGGATCCCTCCAGCCGCACCTGCTGCCGCTCGCCGACCGCATCCTGGAGCCCACCACCCCCGAGGTGCTGGCCGGGCACGACGTGGTCTTCCTGGCTCTGCCGCACGGCCAGTCCGCCGCCGTCGCCGAGGCGCTCGGCGAGGAGGTGCTGGTGGTCGACTGCGGCGCCGACTTCCGGCTGCGGGAACCCGCCGACTGGGAGCGGTTCTACGGTTCGGCGCACGCCGGCACCTGGCCGTACGGACTGCCCGAGCTGCCCGGCCACCGGGACGTGCTCAAGGGCACCCGGCGGATCGCCGTCCCCGGCTGCTACCCCACCGCCGTCTCGCTCGCCCTCTTCCCCGCCTACGCCGCCGGGCTCGCCGAACCCGAGGCGGTGGTGGTCGCGGCCTCCGGCACCTCCGGAGCGGGCAAGGCGCCCAAGCCGCACCTGCTCGGCAGCGAGGTGATGGGCTCGATGAGCCCGTACGGCGTCGGCGGCGTCCACCGGCACACCCCCGAGATGGTGCAGAACCTCAGCGCCGTCGCCGGTGAGCGGGTCACCGTCTCCTTCACCCCCACGCTCGCCCCGATGCCCCGGGGCATCCTCGCCACCTGCAGCGTCAAGGCCCGGCCGGGCACCACCGCGGCGGCGGTGCGCGCCGCCTACGCCGACGCCTTCGCAGGCGAGCCGTTCACCCGGCTGCTGCCCGAGGGGCAGTGGCCGGCCACCTCCGCGGTCTACGGTTCCAACGCCGCGCTGGTGCAGGTGGCGCTGGACGAGGCCGCCGGGCGGATCGTGGTGGTGAGCGCCATCGACAATCTCACCAAGGGGACCGGCGGCGGCGCCGTGCAGAGCATGAACCTCGCCCTGGGTCTCCCCGAGACCCTCGGCCTGCCGCTGATCGGAGTCGCGCCGTGACCACCCTCCCCCTCGCGGGCACCGGCGTCACGGCGGCCCGCGGCTTCCGGGCCGCCGGGGTCACCGCGGGCATCAAGGCGTCCGGCACACCCGACCTCGCCCTGGTGGTCAACGACGGCCCGGCCCTGGCCGCGGCGGGAGTCTTCACCTCCAACCGGATCAAGGCCGCGCCGGTGCTCTGGTCCCAGCAGGTGCTCAAGGGCGGTCTGGTCTCCGCGGTGGTGCTCAACTCCGGTGGCGCCAACGCCTGCACCGGTCCGCTGGGCTTCCAGGACACCCACGCCACCGCCGAGCGGGTCGCCGAGGCGCTCGACTGCAATGCCGGGGAGGTCGCCGTCTGCTCCACCGGACTGATCGGCGAGCGGCTGCCCATGGAGAAGCTGCTGCCCGGCGTCGACCAGGCCGCCCTGGCGCTCGCCGCCGACGGCGGCGAGGCCGCCGCGGTCGCCATCAAGACCACCGACACCGTCCACAAGACCGCATCCGCCACCGTCGGCGGCTGGACGGTCGGCGGCATGGCCAAGGGCGCCGGGATGCTCGCGCCCGGCCTCGCCACCATGCTGGTCGTGCTCACCACCGACGCCGCGGTCGACTCCCCGGGGCTGGACGCCGCGCTGCGCGCCGCCACCCGGACCACCTTCGACCGGATCGACTCCGACGGCTGCATGTCCACCAATGACACCGTGCTGCTGCTCGCCTCCGGTGCCTCCGGCATCACCCCCGACCCCGAGGAGTTCGCCGAGGCCGTCCGCGCCGTCAGCGCGGACCTCGCCCGGCAGCTGATCGGCGACGCCGAGGGGGCCTCCAAGGACATCCGGATCGACGTCACCGGGGCGGCCACCGAGAACGACGCCCTGGAGGTGGCCCGCAGCGTCGCCCGCAACAACCTCCTCAAGTGTGCCGTGCACGGCGAGGACCCCAACTGGGGCCGGGTGCTCTCCGCCATCGGCACCACCGCAGCGGCCTTCGACCCCGACAGCCTGGACGTCGCCATCAACGGCGTCTGGGTCTGCCGGAGCGGTCAGACCGGCGACGACCGGAACCTTGTCGACATGTCGCCCCGCGAGGTGGTCATCACCGCCGACCTGCACGCGGGCAACGCCACCGCCACCGTCTGGACCAACGACCTCACCGCCGACTACGTCCACGAGAACAGCGCTTACAGCACCTGAACCAGCGTGATCCCCATGACACTTGAGAAGAAGTCAGCAGCAGCGACCCACGGGGGACCCGTGAACACCGAGCCGGCCGCCAAACAGGCCCGCAACCACACCGCCCTGCCCAAGGCCCGCACCCTCATCGAGGCCCTGCCCTGGCTGGAGCGGTTCCACGGCAGAACGGTCGTCGTCAAGTTCGGCGGCAACGCCATGGTCGACGAGGAGCTCAAGCGCGCCTTCGCCCAGGACGTCGTCTTCCTCCGCTACGCCGGCATCAAGCCGGTCGTGGTGCACGGCGGAGGCCCCCAGATCAACGCCCACCTCGACCGGCTCGGTCTGGAGTCCAGCTTCACCGCCGGTCTGCGGGTCACCACCGCCGAGACCATGGACGTGGTCCGCATGGTGCTGGCCGGCCAGGTGCAGCGGCAGCTGGTCGGCCTGCTCAACGAGCACGGCCCGTTCGCCGTCGGTATGACCGGTGAGGACGCCCACATCCTCACCGCCGTCAAGCGCTATGCCGAGGTCGACGGCGAGCAGGTGGACATCGGCCTGGTCGGCGACATCGTCAAGGTCGAGCCCGGCGCGGTCCAGGCCCTGCTGGACGACGGCCGTATCCCGGTGGTCTCCTCCATCGCCCGCAGCGACGACGGCCATGTCTACAACATCAACGCCGACCTCGCCGCCTCCGCCCTGGCCTCGGCGCTGGGCGCCGAGATGCTGGTGGTGCTCACCGATGTCGAGGGCCTCTACGCCGACTGGCCGGCCAGCGACGATGTGATCAGCCGGCTCACCGCAAGTGAGCTGGAGGAGCTGATGCCGACCCTGTCCAGCGGCATGGTGCCCAAGATGGAGGGGTGCCTGCAGGCGGTGCGCGACGGCGTCGGTACCGCGAGGGTGCTCGACGGCCGCGTCCAGCACTCCCTGCTGCTGGAGATCTTCACCGACGAGGGCGTCGGCACCATGGTGGTGCCCGACCCCGTCGACGACACCATCGACGACCTGAACCACGGGGGACTGGCATGACCACCAACGCCGAACTCACCAGCCGCTGGCAGCACAGTCTGATGGACAACTACGGCACCCCCCGGGTGCCGCTGGTCAGCGGAGAGGGCGCCCACTTCACCGACGCCGACGGCAAGGTCTACCGCGACTTCGTCGGCGGGATCGCGGTCAATGCGCTGGGCACCGCCCACCCCGCCGTGGTCGAGGCGGTGAGCAAGCAGATCGCCACCATCGGCCATGTCTCCAACCTCTTCATCTCCGAGCCCCCGGTGCGGCTCGCCGAGCGGCTGATCGAGCTGCTCGGCCGCCCCGGCCGGGTCTACTTCTCCAACTCCGGCGCCGAGGCCGTGGAGTGCGCCTTCAAGATCGGCCGGCGTACCGGGCGGACCCATATGGTGGCCACCACCGGCGGCTTCCACGGCCGCACCATGGGCGCCCTCGCCCTCACCGGCCAGCCCGCCAAGCAGGAGCCCTTCCGCCCGCTGCCCGGCGATGTCACCCATGTCCCGTACGGCAGTGTCACCGCGCTCCGCGAGGCGGTCACCGAGGAGACCGCCCTCGTCGTCATCGAGCCCATCCAGGGCGAGAACGGAGTGATCCCCGCCCCCGACGGCTATCTGGCCGCCGCCCGCGAGATCACCCGCGCCACCGGCACCCTGCTGGTGCTGGACGAGGTCCAGACCGGCGTCGGCCGTACCGGCCACTGGTTCGCCCACCAGGCACTGGGCATCGAGCCCGATGTCATCACCCTCGCCAAGGGGCTCGGCGGCGGTCTGCCGATCGGCGCCACCATCGCCTTCGGCGAGGCGGCCGACCTGTTGACGCCGGGCCAGCACGGCACCACCTTCGGTGGCAACCCGGTGGTCTGCGCCGCCGCCCTCGCGGTCCTGGACACAATCGCCGCCGAGGGGCTGCTGGACCACGTCAAGCGGCTCGGGGAGAGGCTGCGGCAGGGCGT